>JBAQLU010000193.1:0-1521 GCA_049302065.1 Thermodesulfovibrionales bacterium | reverse complement strand
CCGACCGGGAATCCGCCGGGGTCATTGCGGTATCCGCACTCGAACGCGCCATTGGCGAGGGGAAAGTTCACTTCGTGGCGCTCGGCGACCGTCATTCCTTCACCAAGTTGGGCACCGGCGAGCGCATCTGGTATTCCGGGACTCCCGAAGCCACGGACTTCTCCGAAACACGGTCGGGGTTCACCCTTGTAGTCGAGGTCGGCGATGGCCGTGTAGCCGCCAAGGAGGTTCAAACCGGGAAGTGGCGGTTTATAGAACGTGATCGCATTGATCTGAATACCAGCGGCGACGTAGAGGCGCTTCGGAAGGCCCTGGAAGAAATCGAGAACAAAGAACGCACGGTCGTCCGGCTAACTCTTGTGGGTTCGCTTTCCCTATCTTTACAGGAGGTGCTGCAGAACCACCTTCTTGCCGCGAGCGATGTGTTTGGCGCGTTTGAGGTCCAAGAGGATGCCCTTATCGTGGTCCCGGACGATGCGGATTTTGCCAACCTCGGGTTCTCGGGCTTTGCCGACGGAACGGTGCAACGGCTCCGAAGCAAGCTCGCCCAGGGCGGAGATGAAAGTGTTGCGGCCCGCGATGCCTTAATGCTTCTTCTCCGGCTGGCAAGGGGGGCCGCATGAAATTCCTTCGTCTCCGAATCGCCAACTACCGGGGCATAACGGCATCCGATGTGAAGTTCAGTGCTGCCGGTATCACGCTCGTGCAGGGGCCAAATGAGGTCGGGAAGACCAGTCTTGGCGAGGCTATCGGGCTTCTCTTTGAATTTCCCGATGACAGCAAACACAGCAATGTCAAGGCTATCCGGCCAGTGCATCGTGACGAGGGGCCTGAGATCGAATTGCAAGCTGAGAGCGGGCCCTACGCATTCACCTACTTCAAGCGGTTCCACAAGAAGCCGGAAACCAAGCTCACGGTCACCCGGCCGAAGCCCGAGAATCACACGGGGCGTGAAGCGCATGAGCGTGCAGAGGCCATCCTCCGTGAAACCCTCGACATTGACCTATGGAAGGCGTTGACCATTCAACAGGGCGACGCCATCGACCAGCCCATCCTGACGAAACAGACATCGCTTTCGACGGCGCTCGATAAAGCGGCCGGCGGCCGTCCCGCCGATCCGCGGGAAGAAGGGCTGTTCGAGAAGGTTCGAGAGGAATATGCCCTCTATTTCACGGATAACGGTGCCGAACGGAAAGAGCTTAAGGAAGCCCGCAGACTGCAAGAGGATACTCAAACCAAGGTTGCCGAGATCGAGCAGCAGATCCGCGACCTCGAACAAGATATAGAGAAAGCGGCAATCCTTCAGCGGGAATTGGGGCAACTGAAGAAGCGCGAAGACGAGTTGATGAAGGAGGTCGTTGCCCACACGTCCTCACTTGAGGAAATTGGCACACTGGAGAACGTCCTTGCGGCGGCTCGTCTCAAGCTGGAGTCGGAGCAAAAGTCCGTGCAAGTGGCGCGGCGCGACAAGGACGCACGCCAAGGTCTCATTGACGCTGTTGCCAGGGCCACCAAGGCCCA
>JBAQLU010000192.1:0-5433 GCA_049302065.1 Thermodesulfovibrionales bacterium | reverse complement strand
TTTATTTTCATTGCGGCGGACTGGACTTGTTTCCCAAACCGCCAGATCAACCAACACTATGCTTTCGATCAACGTAAACACTATATGTTGGGGGTATCCATTAAAATGTCTGTTCCGGCAAAAAAATAGAAACAGAAGAAAACAAGAAACAAGCATTGGATACCTTATTTAAAACCCTTCTTTCCCTGCTCATGACAGGCAAACTTAGAGTTAAAGACTTGGAGATTCCTGTATGAGTCCTCTTGGTGGAGAAAGAGCGTCAGTTCAGAATCCACTCATCACCTACGCAACAGAAATAGGATGGACTTATATCACTCAGGAGGATGCACTAACCCTCAGAGGAGGAGAGACAGGATTTATTTTTAAGGAAACCTTTATATCACAGCTTCAGAAACTTAACGATTTTATAACACAGCCCCTTGCAGAAGATTTAATCAGAAAAATAGAAGCAATCCCCCCAACCATTCAGGGCAATCTCGATGCATGGGAATACCTTAAGGGATTAAAAACCGTATTTGTTCCAAAAGAGAAAAGGGAAAGGAATGCAAAATTAATAGATACCAAGTACATAAATAACAACACCTTCCACGTAACCGATGAGTTCACCTTCACGAATGGAACAAAAACCATAAGATGTGATGTGGTATTCCTTATAAACGGTTTCCCTGTTTTTATAGTTGAAGCCAAATCAGCAAACAAGATAGACGGTATTGCAGAAGCCCTTGACCAGATAAGAAGATACCATAATGAAGCCCCTGAGATTATGGCTGTTCTTCAAATGTATACCCTTACGCACCTTATTCGATATTACTATGGGGCTACGTGGAATACCTCAAGGAAAGGACTTTTCAACTGGAAAGAGGAGCAGGAAGGTGATTACGAAACCCTTATAAAATCCTTCTTCGATAAAGAACGGGTAATCAGAATTATTAATGACTTCATCCTCTTTACACGGCAGGATGATGAACTGAAGAAAGTAGTCCTGAGACCCCACCAGATGAGGGCTGTACAGAAAATTGTTGAACGTGTTGGTTCAGATAAGAAAAGAGGGCTTATCTGGCATACGCAAGGTTCGGGTAAGACCTATTCGATGATAGTAGCTGCCAAAGAAATAATCGAAAATTCTGACTTTGACAATCCCACAGTCATTATGCTCGTTGACAGGAACGAGCTTGAATCACAACTTTTTGGCAATCTTACCTCAGTCGGATTCCTACAGGATGAAATAGAGGTAAAAAGGAAGAAAGACCTCCAGCAACTACTAAAGGAAGATAAGAGAGGCTTGATTGTCTCGATGATTCACAAATTTGATGGCATCGAACCTAACATTAATACAAGTGACAATATCTTTGTTCTCGTTGATGAAGCCCATAGGACTACAGGAGGAAAACTTGGCAACTACCTTATGGGAGCATTACCGAATGCCACCTATATTGGTTTTACAGGAACACCGATTGACAGGACTTCCTACGGAAGTGGCACATTCATAACCTTTGGGAAGGATGACCCACCAAAAGGCTATCTCGATAAATACGGCATAGCAGAATCCATAGCAGACCAAACTACTGTTCCCCTTCATTACACCCTTGCACCAAATGACCTTCAGGTCGATAAAGAAGTATTAAATAAGGAGTTCCTTGAGCTTGCCGATGCTGAAGGTATCAGCGATATAGAAGAACTGAACAAAGTCCTTGAGAGAGCTGTAAATCTGCGAAACATGCTCAAGAACAGGGAACGGATGGAGAAGGTTGCCAAATATGTAGCTGAACATTTTAAGGATTACATAGAGCCTATGGGATACAAGGCATTCCTTGTTGCTGTGGACAGGGAAGCGTGTACTATCTATAAAGATATGCTCGACAAACATCTTCCCACTGAATACTCAAGGGTTGTCATAAGCCCAGGATTCAATGACCCAGAACAACTGACCAAGTATCATCTATCGGAAGAGGAAGAAAAGAGAGTAAGAAAAGCATTCAGGAATACGGAAGAACTGCCAAAGATACTGATAGTGACGGAAAAACTCCTTACAGGATTTGATGCCCCTATTCTTTATTGTATGTATTTGGATAAACCTATGCGTGACCATGTGCTTCTACAGGCTATTGCAAGGGTAAATAGACCGTATGAGGATACAGAAGGCAAAGAAACCATCGGGCTTTGTATTGGATTTTGTAGGCATCTTCGACAACCTTGAGAAAGCCCTTGCCTTTGATTCATCCGACATAGAAGGGGTTGTCCATGACCTTGAGATATTAAAAACCAGATTTACCGAGTTAATGGATGAAGCTAAGAGCAGATATTTAACACTTATTGCAGGTAAATCACAGGACAAAGCTGTAGAAGCAATACTTAACCATTTCATGGATGAGCAAATAAGACATGAGTATTACAGTTTCTATAAGGAACTCTCAAGTATCTACGAAATTCTCTCCCCCGATGCATTCTTAAGACCCTATGTAGAAGACTATGACACACTGAGCAGAATCTACAAGATACTCAGGGAAGCCTTTGACCCTGGGATACCAATAGATAAGGATTTCCTCCGTAAGACAGCCAAGCTTGTTCAGGAACATACAAAAAGTGGTGTGATCCAACCAACATTGGACATCTATGAAATCAATGAAGAGACCCTAAGAAAGATTGAAGAGAGCAAAGCATCGGATACAGAGAAAATATTTAACCTATTGAAGGGAATAGTCAGCACAGTAACAAGAGATTCCCAGCTTTCCCCTTATCTTATTTCGATAGGTGAAAAGGCAGAGGAAATAGCAAGACTGTTCAAGCAGAGGCAGATCTCTACCCAGCAGGCTCTTGAAGAACTGAGAAGAATCGTTGAGGAGATGAATGAAGCAAGAAGGGAGCAGGCAGAAAAGAACATGCCTGTTGAGGTCTTTGCTGTAATGTGGTTACTTAAGAAGGAAGGGGTAAAAGACGCTGAAGGAAGTGCCAATCAGATGAAGGAGACCTTCGAGAAGTTTCCCCACTGGAAAACGAGTGAGAAACATGAGAGAGAGATTAGAAACCAGCTATACAAAATCATGGTAAAGACAGGCATCAAGAACTTCATAGATATAGTAAAGAAAATCATGCAGATATTGACGGGAAAAACTCGATGATTACCCATGGGGAGATGAAGAAGGAAGTCCAACTGTGGGCTGTGAAGATTAGGGTAAAGCCTATGCAGGTTCACATACGGCAGATGAAGAACAAATGGGCAAGCTGTTCAAGCAGAGGCAGGATAACACTTAATAAGGACATCATTAAGGAGCCAAGCAAGTTCCTGAAACAAGTTATTGTGCATGAACTATTGCACCTGAAATATCCGAATCACGGAAAGATGTTTAAGGCATTGATGAGAAGTTATTTAAAATAAATGCTGAGGACCATTAACAATGGATAATTTATTGATAAGTATAGAAAAGATTATGAATGGTATCATAAATATTTTGAATCTCATAACCATTTACTAAGAGATTTAGAAAGACAAATGAAACCTCTTAGTAACATCATGGAAGAAACCTTACGTTCACTCGATTATAAAAAGATTATTGAAGACCATAAATGGCTCATCTCAGGAAGTGCAAGTTTGATTAAAAGTCTCAATCAACAATATGATATATTGCAATCGTACAAAAGTAGCACGTTCCTCAATCTTATAGGGGAAGTTACACATTATCAGGCTAATTGGAAACGGACACTCGAAATCTTTGATAATAATATTTCAGGTTTAGGCTCTCAGATATTACATGATGTTATAAACATAGATGAATTTGTAAAGGTTGAGATTTCAGAAGCAATAACAGCTCCAGAGGTATCATTTAGTGATGTAATCCAACGAACCCTTTCCGAGATACTTAATAAAATAGATGAATTAGTAAAAAGTAATCAGACCAAGCCCATTATACGATATGGATGGATTAAAGAATTTCTGAGTCTGATTGTTTCAATATTAATATCATTTTATATTGCGAGTAAGGATGAGAAATTTTTAAAATTGAAATTCAAAGAACAGGAAATATTAATTCAAGAATCTATTAAGAAAATTAGCGACAAAATAGACGCTATCACTAAAGAGCTGGCCGGGAAAAACTGGACAGAGACATAAGTGGGAAAGCTGCTCTAAAATAGGGAACCGGGAGGGGTCAGAGATCGAGTCATGGCCTGATCGTTCCGTAAAGGGCAAATGGCGAATCCGAATTTGCTGTTTGACCCTGCAGAAATGAAAAAGGAGCAGCTAAGATGGCAAAGAGACCGAGAAGGAACCACGGAGCGGCATTCAAGGCAAAGGTAGCACTGGAGGCAATCAAGGGAGAACAGACGATAGTTGATTTGGCGGAGCGCTTCGAAGTGCATCCTAACCAGATCACTGAGTGGAAGAAACAACTTTTGGATCGGGCAGAGGAAGTGTTTTCCAGGGATAAGAAGACGGAAGAAGGACCGAACGTCAAGGAGCTACACGCCAAGATAGGACAGCTCGCCATGGAAAACGATTTTTTATCAGTCGCGCTCGGGCGGATAGCCGAGCCGAGCGCAAGGAAATGATCGACCCTGAGCATGCATTACCGCTGACCCGGCAAAGCCGGATACTTGAGTTATCCCGGTCGAGCCTTTACTACGAGGCGATTCCGGCCAGCAAGCGTGATGTGGAACTTATACTTCTGATCGATGAGATCCACCTTAAGTATCCGTTTTACGGCATTCGGCGGATACGCAATGAACTTCGGGACCTCGGACATGACATAGGCCGCAGCCATGTCAGCACATTGATGAAGAAGATGGGCATCAGGGCCTTATACCCGAAACCCAGGCTGTCGAAACCGAATCCAGCGCACAAAATCTATCCCTATCTCCTGCGGGGTCTGGAGATTGCCCACGCCAATCAAGTTTGGGCGACCGATATTACGTATATTCCAATGGCCAAGGGGTTCTGCTACCTCGTGGCGATCATGGACTGGGCAAGCCGCCGGGTGCTGGCATGGCGGCTATCAAACACGTTGGACGTCTCCTTCTGCACCGAGGCGCTTGAAGAAGCGATCAGGAAGTACGGAACACCGGAGATATTCAACACCGATCAGGGTAGCCAGTTCACCTCAGAAGCCTTTACCGGCATCCTCAACGGCAACGGCATCAGTATCAGCATGGATGGTAGAGGACGCTGGGTGGACAATGTGTTCGTAGAAAGACTGTGGAGGAGCGTGAAGTATGAAGATATTTATCTAAGGGCCTACGGCTCGCTTACAGAGGCAAGGCATGGGCTTGCAGCTTATTTCGAGTTCTACAATAGTCGGCGGAGGCATCAAGGACTTGACGACAGGACACCGGATGAGGTTTACTTTACTACACTACCGCAGATGCAGGTAGCGGCATGAGGCAGAGCAGCTTATCACTTAAGAATCGCTTCAGGCTGTCCAAACAAACCCGGCCACCTCT
>JBAQLU010000191.1:0-4402 GCA_049302065.1 Thermodesulfovibrionales bacterium | reverse complement strand
GAGATGGCTTCTTGTTGCAACCTATCCGGCATCTTTTCAAACTCATTTTGCCAAAAGTTGTTTAAGACGGGATCGTTTAATTTTTGAACGACCTGATGGCGAAAATCTTTTTCGGTTAAGATTCTGGGAATATCAACCAAAGTGCTGCCCGGAGTTTGAGCCAAAGTTAAAAGAGTATTGCGCAGGATGTGCTCCAAGCGGGGTCCCCAGGAGAAAGCGTAGATTTTGTAAAAAATTGAGATAATACCGGAAGAAATTAATTCGGCTTGAGTGGAATCTTTGACTTCCAAAATGTTTAAGGAAAAAGGATGTTCTTTGTCGGCTGGATCCAGATAACAAACATCATTGATACGGTGAGAAGGGATATAATCCAATAAAATTTCCGAAAGATCGCCGTGGGGGTCAATGACCGCTAAACCGTGTTTTTTCTTCATGTCATCAATGGCCATATTAGCAATGAGGGTTGATTTTCCAGTACCGGTTTTCCCGATAACATACATATGGCGGCGGCGGTCGGCTTGTTTGATACCAAAGGTAATGATGCGGTTTTTGTATTCGGTTCGGGCAAAGAAATTAATTTCCTTCTTTTGCTCGTCAGTCAAGTTGGTGGCCACCGGCAGATTTTCCGGCGCTTCAGTTAAAACTTGCCGCCCCCAGGCGATATTGGGAATTTTGGTTTGGACGCTAGGCAGATGCCATAAGCTGGCGGTTTCGGAAATAGTTAAAATTTGAAATTTAGGGATGAATGCCGGAGAGCGTTGGCAAATGGCTTGTTTAAATTTGCCCTTTTTTATTAGAGGGGCTTTTTGGAAAACCAAACCATTACCGTCGCCGCGGGTGAAGATGGCAAAACCCCCGGCCAGGGATTTTAAAAGACTTTGATTGGAAGCCATAATTCTCAGGCCCACTTTCAAACCTTCTTCTTGTATCTTTTGGCGGATAAGGCTTTCACCTGGTAAAGGCCGGCGTTCGGTTTGGCTGATTTTAATGCCGGCCTCCACAGTTTTTTGCGCTTGTCTTTGCCAGCCGGACGGCGCTTTTTGGATAACCAATTGAACCAAAGTTTTATCATTTTCGCTGCCTTTGGACATGACCGCCAAAAGACTGGCCAAAGGATCAGTTTCCTGAAATTCTTTTAAAGTTTTCAAAGGATAATAAAAACTATTACTCAAAACCATTTGGCCAAAAGACAAATTTTCTGTTGGCCAAGAGGGGAGGTAATCACCAAGGCGACTCAAGACTGCCAAGGGATAAGAAGCCAAAATCTGGCTTTCAAAATAGGGAAACATAGATTCATTAAGGACAACGCAAAAATGAATTTGCTGATGGTCGCAAACAATCTCCAAGGCCAGGGATTCTCCCTGGCGACCACGAATCTGATCCAAAAAAGAAGGAGAAGACAAAATACGAGTAAAGCCGGAAAAAAGAGGCACGGCTGATTCCATGGCGTATTCGTTCTCGCGCGGAACCTTGATTTCAAAAATAATCTTTTGGTCCATATTTTTCTGCTCTTTTACTCTATATTATAACAGGTTTTTGTAAAGAATTTCTCCTAATTAAATATTTATCCTATAACTTGACTTTTAAGAGAGTTTATGGTATGATTTTGACACTTGGTTGCTCATTAAAAAATTTTTAAGAGAAAGGGAAGAGATGAAAACAAGAAATTGGGTTTTTGTACTAGTGGCTATTCTTATAATAACTTTTAGCTTTCTTTCTTTTTACCCAAGACCTATTGGCCGTGTTAATGTAAACCTAGTTAATGCTAATTCTGATTTGGCTGGTGGGAAACAAGCTTGGGAATTTAAGGTTAATGACAAAGAAATTTCAGCTGGGAGTTCAATAAAAGTATGGGATAGGTTTGAAATTAAAGTGATTGAATTTGCCTCACAAAAAACAGTTGATAAATTAGATATTGTAAGTTTAATAGAAGAAGGGGATTTAATCGCTTATGCCTATTACGGATCAGCATCTTCCCAAGGGGAAAGTCTTTATATTCATATTCAGCATAACGATGGAACCTTTAGGGGAGTTTCAGTAAATATTAATAATCAATAAAACTTGGATGAGCACCAAGAAAAGCAGAGCAGTTATTTGCTAACTATGAAGTCTTACTTCATCCTTAGTTTTATAACATCAGTCTCTGCTTTTTTCTCGCCTAAATTTATGTTAAAATTTGCTAATTCGGACGGGTAGTTCAGTGGCCCTCCTACGCTAAAGCTACGGAGGGTAAATAGAACGGAACGTAAAATCGCAAAGCGATTAACGTTCCAAGCTTCTCTGAAATTTTGGGCTTGTAGCTCAGAGGAAGAGCGTTTCTCTGATAAAGAAAAGGTCGATGGTTCGAGTCCATCCAAGCCCACAAAGCCCAAAATTTTAAGTCCTGCTCCGCAGGACGCCTAAAGAAGAGGTCGATGGCTTGTCCTCCTGAAATCGCGCCTTGAGCCGTGTACGAATAGTACCCAGAGGCGAAAGGCAAGATTAGGAGGATTCGATTCCATCCGTGCGCACCAATTTTTCCCTGGTTGACAGGTTGAATTCTGTCTGTTAGAATGAATCTCGTCGGTAGACAGCTTTTTATGAGAATTCAAATTCAATCCTTAATAAACAAGAAACGCTTTTGGCGTGGCGCATAGGGTTGATTGAAAGCACTTTAAGTGAAGCTGGCTCCGCCAGCTTTTTTGATTGATATGGGCTCATAGCTTAGTTGGAAGAGCGCCTCGTTTGCAACGAGGAGGTCGGGAGTTCGAATCTCCCTGAGTCCACCGTTCTTTGAAAAGTGAATAGAATGGTCCCGACTTTAGGTCGGGACAAAGTAAGATAAATCAAAGCTACTTTAATTAAAGCAGACAACGAATGTCTTGGCTGTTTGAGCCGAAGAAGGACGTGGCCGTCAACGATAGCGTCGGGGAGGTGACAAGCAACCTGCGATCCGGCGGTTTCCGAATGGGGTAACCCCCTCTTTATGAGGAGCTTGTGCTTCGCACAAGAACGATAATCTACAAATCTGCAAATAACCCAATCTACAAATAAATATACAAATGTTTTAATGATTTAATTCATTGAATAATTTAGAAATTTATTTGCTTATTTGAAATTTGCTTATTTGTTTATTGTAGTTCTCGCGCGGAGCGCGAGTGGGTAACCACCCGAACTGAAACATCTAAGTAGGGTGAGGAAAAGAAAACAAATGTGATTCCGTGAGTAGCGGTGAGCGAAACCGGAAGAGCCTAAAGGTGCCTTCGGGCACCGGTTGCGGGGCAGAAAATATGGGATTGGTTGAGGATAAGGGAAGGCCTTGGAATAAGCCGCCAAAGAAAGTGAAAGCCTTGTACTTGAAATCCAAAACCACTCTATTCTGTTCCCAAGTACCACGGGACACGCGTAATCCTGTGGGAATCCGCCAGGCCCACCTGGTAAGGCTAAATACTCAAACAGACCGATAGTGAACCAGTACCGTGAGGGAAAGATGAAAAGTCCCTATGAAAGGGAGTGAAATAGAACCTGAAATTGTCTGCTAACAAACAGACAGAGGTCGCCTTAAGCGACTAATGTCGTGCCTATTGAAGAATGAACCGGTGAGTTTTCGGCAGTCGCAAGTTTAAGTCGCCTTAGGCGACGGAGGCGCAGCGAAAGCGAGTCTTAAAAGGGCGTTTAGCGACGGTCGGAAGACCCGAAACCGGGCGAGCTAACCATGAGCAGGGTGACCTCCGATGAAAATCGGAGCAAGGCCCGTACCCGTGTCTGGTTCAAAAGGCTGGGACGACTTGTGGTTAGGGGTAATATGCTTAACGAGCCCGGAGATAGCTGGTTCTCCCCGAAATATATATAGGTATAGCGCCCGCCAAAATTCCCTGGGGGTAGAGCACTGGATGGATGGAGGGTCGTAAGACCTTTCATTCAACCAAACTCCGAATACCAGGAAAATTTAAGCGGGTAGTCAGTCTTGCCGGGCTAAGCCGGTGAGTCGAAAGGGAAACAACCCAGACTCTCATCTAAGGTCTCTAAATTTTACTTAAGTGTGTTAAGGAAGTGAAGTTCCTAAAACACCCAGGAGGTTGGCTTAGAAGCAGCCATCCTTTAAAGAAAGCGTAACAGCTCACTGGACGAGGAATTTTGCGCCGCAAATTCAGGAGGCTAAAGTAAGTACCGAAGATGGAGATGCTTGTGCGTAGCACAAGAATAATCAAAAAATAAGCAAATAAGCAAATCTGCAAATAAATTTCAAATGATTAAATGCATTAATTAATTAAAAAATTAAAACATTTATTTGATTATTTGTAATTTGTATATTTGTTTATTCTCATGGTTATTCTCGCGCTGCGCGCGAGTGTGGTAGGGGAGCGTCGATATCGCAGTGAAGCCCAGCTGTAAGGCGAGGTGGAGTGATATTGAGTGAGAA
>JBAQLU010000190.1:0-68457 GCA_049302065.1 Thermodesulfovibrionales bacterium | reverse complement strand
CGATCAGGCCATGACTCGATCTCTGACCCCTCCCGGTTCCCTATTTTAGAGCAGCTTTCCCACTTATGTCTCTGTCCAGTTTTTCCCGGCCAGCTCTTTCATAAGAAAGTGGGTATAAATTAAAGATTTTAAAAGAAGATGGCAGAGCTGGGTAAGGATGAATCATGGGTAAGTTAGATTTGTATGCAATGGAGGGTTTGGAATGAGATATAAAATAAGCTTTTTCATGTTTTGTATTCTAATGTTTCTATGTTTTTTCAATACAGAAGTTCTTGCAATATCTTTTAACACTTTATATTCTGAAGATTCTTCGAGTAATTTATATACTATAAATGCTTCTACTGGAGCAGCAACTATGGTTGGTTCCATTGGCATTTCTGGTGTAACTGATATCGCTTTCAATGGCTTAAATCTATATGGTATTACTTTTTCATACTTTCTTAATATTAATCCTAATACAGCAACTGGAAATATTATTGGTTACACCGGATATTCTAATCTAAATGCGCTTGCGGTTTCCTCTAATGGAATTATATATGCAGCCGAAACAACTGGAACTTTTGTGAGAATTAATCCGACTTCAGGGCAAGCAATTTTTATTGGGAACTATGGAGATGGATTATCATCCGGTGGAGATTTAGCTTTTAGTCTTAACAAAACTCTTTATGCTTCAGTAAAAAGATCGGGTTATGATAATTCTTGGCTTGCTACTGTTAATTTGTCAACGGGGAAAGCTTCTTTAATTGGAGATATGGGTTATAAAGATGTATATGGTCTATCCTTTAAAGATGGAACCCTGTATGGAGTTACTCAAGATGGAAAATTGATAAAAATCAATACGAGCATAGGTACTGGCACATATGTTGGATCAAATTTGATTAACCATTGGGGATTGACAACTTCTCCCTCAAACGATAGCAACGATACTAATACTTCCGCAGGCCTTTTAGATTCTTCCTGGGGACAAAGAGGGCCTTACGTATACACTGAAAAAGAAGATTACAATAAAAACGGTACATATGATAACTATGTCTTCGGATGTACAGCTGTTGCAGTAGGTCAACTGATAAATTATTATCTTCAGCATGGGTGTCTACATGATCAGGGATGTCGTGATGGGTGGCTTGAGGTGATGCTACAGGGCATTAAAGTAAATCCCCTTTTTTGTAATAGTGAAGGTAAAAAGTGCAAAAAATTAAAACCAAATCTGCCTCAACAAGGATATGTCACTAAAACAAATTATTTTGATTTAATAACAAATGATGAAAGTCAGGAAGTAAAGGATTTGAAAGATTTTTTATGGAATGTCGCAATGGGATTAGATTCTATTTTTAGCGAAAAAAGTACAGTTGCTGGGGAAAAGAATTTTGTTGAAGAATTTATAATCGTTGGGAACAAACTTAGCAAACTGCTAAGTGATAGATATCGTTTTAGAGATATAATGAAGTGGTCTCCCAAGGCGATAAAAAGGTTAGACCTTGCGAAGGGAGCCATTAAATATTATATAGATAATAGGCGCCCGGTACTCTTCACTATGGATTTATATGTTGAAGGGAATAAAAAAAAGATTGGCCATGCGGCTTTAATCGATGGTTATGATGAATCTCCAGGCGGTGATTTTAAAGTTAAAATTAATTGGGGTTGGGCTAATCTGGGTAATGAAAATAATTTACTTTATAATACAGATGGTCCTATCGAGGTAAAATATACCGAAATAAAAAACAATGAACAAAAACAACAAAATTTAGAAATTAAAAACTTTCGAATATATGGAGCTCCAGTTCCTATTAATTATTGAAAAAAAGCAACTAAGATTGTTCATGAAAATCTTTGCATTCCTCCCGCGGAGAGTTATAAGGGAGGGCCGAAGACTACCTTCTCCGCATAGGCTCTTGCGCCATTATAGTATAGAATAATGCATGGGCTTGAAGAGGGCGAGTCATACGGTCTACGACACGGTATCCCATTTGGTATGTTGCTTAAAATATCGGAAGGAGATATTTGGCAGGAGAAGACATAAGGTGGCGAGCGAAACGGGTTGTCAAAGAGATATGCGATGAATACGGGATAGAGATTGAGGAAATGGAAGTTGGTTTGATTAATTGCATCTGCTGGTATCGTTTCCGCCCAAGCATTCGATAGGAGAGCTGGTGAGGATAATAAAGAGCATAAGTGCGAGGGAATTGTTCCGTGAGTTCCCGCGCATCAAGAAAAGGCTTTGGTCTGGAGAGCATTGGGATGACGGATACGTTGCCCGTATAGTCAGAGACCGTATGACTGCCAATTGATCGAAAAATATATTAAACATCATCGTGGTATAGAGCAAGGGCCTATGCAGCTCCTTTGAGCTGCGCTAAAGATGCCTCGTACTTTGGTGCGAGGAGTTCAATGATGCAGACAACGCAGTTGTGGAAGCTAATGAAGGCAATAATCATATTTCTTATGGTCCGATGCCATAAACTTAATTGTTGCAAGATTAGAAATGTAATAGTAATTATTATTTGAAAAAGCATACAATTGATTTAGCTAAAATGTATATAAAGGAGGCAGGATTATGAAAGCAAAAGATATTTTGATATACTTTAAAGTTTTTACAATTTCTATAGTGTTATTGTGTTTTTTGTCTAATTGTGCAGCAGTAAGAACAGTGGGTAGGGTTCATAAAGGTGTTGGTGATGCCTTAGTTACTTCCGCAGACGAAGAGGAAGCCAAGAGAGCAAAGAATAAAAATAATCAACAGACTACTAAGAGTGGTTCAAAAAGCACTACCACAAATAAATAATTAATGGATTGATGCTATAAAACTCTTAATTAATGAAAGGAGAAAAATGGTGTCTAAAAGAGTTTTAGAATCACTGATTTTAGTAATAGTAATGACCATTGGTTTTCAATTTATTAATATCATGGCTGTCTATGCTGAAGAATCGGTACTTGATGTAAATGAGATAATAAAACATTGTGATCCGATAAAATATTCAAGGGCACAGTTCAAGGAATATTATAATAGTATCAAGGGTAAAACGGCTAAAGGAGAAGGAACAGTGGTTAAAGTCCTGCCCGGCAGAAAAGAAAACAGAGTTACTATTTATACTCCAGTGAGCAATCCGGACAAGGGATACAATGTTGTTCTATATACAATTCAGGATGCAACTTCAGAACTTAAACCAGATGACAGGATAAGTTTCAAAGGAGAGGTTGGTAAGATAAGCAGCTTTGAAGGTGAAAGTGTTGATATCCATGGTACTTATAAGAAGTCAGGGAAAAAGTGAATAATCTTTTGCCTTCAAACAGTTAAGAATCTTGGCTGTTATCATAAACTCTCCCGTATAGTATTTTTTGTTTTGTTTCTGCTCTCTCTTTCAATATAAATAAGGAGGCCCTTGAACCTATCAGCTTTTACAAATATTTTATGTGCTGGAGCATGTGTGTATTTTGATCTTAACCCGAGAAATGTAATACGGGCAGATGGAGTGATTTATTGAAAAAACGATAATCCGACCAGTACCTTGCTGGAGTTCAGAGGCCCATTCGGTTTTGCGGTATTTGCATTCGAAATATGATGAAAGCGGTAGCTGAAATCAATACTGGTGTTTTTTGCTATCGCATAGGATAGACCGAATCCAACCTGATGAGTGCCATTGAGCCTTCTCCCCAGTTCAGCTACATGAAGGTCTGTATAAACAGCGCCGCCACCTCCAAAGACATAGGGAACTACGGTCTTCAGCGCGGTAAAATTCCAGCAAGCAAGAAAGGTGATCCCTATCATCGGGGTTGTCTCCGGACTCACAACATAGTTTACCGGCAGTTCAATGAGCAGTTCATGCCGTCCCCGATACCAGGATTGGCCAACTTCTTCTGACAGGAAGTACCCATATTTTAGAATAACATCAACGGTCTGAACCCTTGTTTCGGTGGCACCAAGCCCTGGATGAGTAGTGCCATACCCTCCTGATACGCCCCACTGGCTTTTTGCAGTGAGAATGCCTGATGTTTCGCTGCTTTGAGCAAAGGCCGCGGAAACAGAGAATAGCATTGAAAGAAGCATGGCAAAAAAGAATCTATACCTTATGTGCTTATGCATGAGTATTCGCCTGTGCTTCATTGTATCACAATTCATTGCCCAAGTCCGGTGAAAAAACACCGCTGAAAAAAACACACAGGATTCTGAGCTTTTATCCTGCATACACCTTTTAACTACCGGTTAATGCTTATCTATTGGCTCAAATTCATTTTTCATTTTCAAGAATGCCGGCAGGTTTTTTATGATTCTCTTCGTACTGTCAGGAGACTTGAACATGAGGGAAACGAACTTCTTCATCCAGTTCTTTCCTGTATAAAACCGTTTGATACAGGTATTATAGAGTTCATCGAGTCTCTCTTTTGACTCTATCCCTTTCGGAACAAAGACAAAATTCATGCAGTTCATGAGCTCCCATTTTTCATCAAACGTGCCTTCTTCATGGATCGTTGCATATATGGGAGACCCCGGGAATGGAGTAAACTTCGTCAGATTCATATCATCGAGGTGTAGGTCCTCAATAAAATCAGCGGTTGTCTTTATTGTCTTCTCTGTCTCTCCGGGCAGTCCCATCATAAAGAGACCTTTTACTCTGATGCCGCTTTCCTGTATTTTCCTCACGGTGGCCTTCATTTCCGTCAAATCCGCATTTGACTTATGCCTTGAAAGCAGTTCCGGGTCACCGGATTCTATCCCAATACTCACCATCCAGCAGCCGGCAGCCTTCAGCATCCTCAACAATTGCTCATCAACATGTCCGATCCTTACGGCACAATTAAATGTCATATGCAAGGGTTTTTTCTGTAATAATCCACAAAATTCCTCAATTCTTTGGCGATGAAAAGTGAACAGATCATCGTAGAAAAAAATATGCCTTATCTGAAATTCTTTCTTCAGGAAAAGCATGTGTTCGTATAGATATTCAGCAGAATTAGAGCGGAAGCTCCTCCGGAAAACGGAACGGTCACAGTAAGAACACTGGTAAGGGCACCCACGACTCGAAATGATGGTTGCACAGGGCGCCTGCGGATAATTAAAAAGCGGGGCCTGAAACAACTTTGGAAAACCCTCAAGTTTTGCATAAGCAGGGAACGGCAGTTCGTCCAGTTCACAAACATCTGTGCGGAACCCGTTAGATATAATCTTTCCCCCGTCCCGAAAAATCAAACCCTGTATCGTTGCAGGATTTACACCTCCTGCCAGCTCTTTTAAGGCCTTTTCCCCTTCACCTGTTATCAGATAATCTATACAGGGAAATGATTCCAGTATTTTCTCTCTCAATGCAGAGACATGGACACCGCCAAAAACAACCTTAACTGCGGGAATAACTTTTTTGACTTCCTCTGCCAGATGGTATGCATCCATAAAACCGGATGTTGTGGCAGTAAAACCGATGATGTCCGGGTTGCCTGTATGCACCCGCTGCATAACCTCCTGCGTACCGGTATGGGTACCTGGTCCTGTACAGCTGCAAATATCAACATCTGTCCCGCTTTTCATGAGATAAGCAGCAATGGAGAGGATCCCTATGGGAGCCATGCGCACGGCGGTAAGCGACTTATCTGTCTGTCCTTCAAGCCAGTTTGAACCAAAGGGATTCACCAACAGGATTCTCATCTCCTGATTTTCCCGCTTGCTGTTTTTGGTATCTGATCAACGCAAATGAATTCCTTGGGAACTTTATATTGTGCTAACCGCTGATAACAGAACCGGCGCAGATTCTCTACATCCAGGGCCTGTTTTAACCCGTTTTTCATGACGATTTTTGCAACCGGCAGCTGACCATATATTGGGTGTGGAGCATCATACACCACAGACTCTTCAATGAGGGGGTACTGATTGAGCACTGTCTCTACTTCATCAGGGAATACCTTCATCCCGGCAAAATTGATGACGTTCTTCTTTCGCCCGGCAATGGTCAGAAATCCATCTTCATCAATCCTGCCGAAATCCCCTGTATGAAACCATCCGTCCTTCAGAATACTTTTCTGGTTTTGCCATGGAAAGAAATAGGCTTCGAGCATGCCCTTTCCCTGAATGCATATCTCGCCAACCCCGTCTGTGTCCTTATCAAGTATTGTTACCTTATAATCGGGTAATGCCCTGCCAACAGAGCCGCGTTTCCTCCTGTCAGCAGAAAGATTGATAAAGGGTAAACCCACTTCTATAATTCCATATGCCTCGGCCAATTCAAATCCGAACCTGGAGGCAAAGGCATCGGCAACAGCGTCCGACAATTTTATGGAGGTTGAGACAGCCATCCGTACATGTCTCAGAGATTCCTGCGACAACAGTTCTGAAGACGCCAGTATTTTATAATGGAATGGTGAAGCATACAGAAGATTCCCCTCACGCTTTGTTAACTGCGCAATGAAAGATTCAGGGAACCGATGCCTGCACAGGACAATCGTTGCTGCCCTGCGGAGAAAAAGGAGAATCGATACAACAAAATGAAAACTCATCGAAAGCACCCACAGAACAGTATCGTCTTGAGTTATATGCATCCCTTTATCTGCTGCATCAGTTCTGTCAATAATTCCCTCATGTGACAGGATAATCCCTTTGCTGGCACCTGTGGTACCTGAACTGAAGCGGATGAATGCCGGATTCATTCCGTAATACTCACTGCAGGGTTTCTCAGTGATCTCCCTTATCCTGTAATAGTAGGTGTTTTTGTATAAATTTTTTGATTGAAGGATATGGGCACTATCATCATTGTATAGCCCTTTTGCAAAAATCACCATATCTACGGAAATTATTCCGAGAACAGCGTCAATTTCAGGCTGAGTATGTTCCGAAGAAACAGGGACAACAACTGCAGATAATGATAAAATTGCTAAGCTGATCGTAATATAGTCGATATTGTCGTCACAGAGAAGACAAACCCGCTGAAACCGCCTGACACCATGTTCATGCAGAGCAGCTGCAATCGCATCCACGGTAGCAATTAGCTGTCTGTAAGAAAAAGTATCATCTCCGTCCACGACAGCGGTTTTGTTAAGAAAATCCCCGGTCTCCTCTTTAATGACCTGAAAAATATTCACATTACCCTTTCTGCTTATAATCAAGGCGAGAATACAGAATGAACAGATGAAGCTGTTTATTTTCTGTATGATTGCCGCTCTTTACCATGGTTATGATGTTCCAGATGCATGCTTCAGATAGTTTTGATCCATAACCATCGAAGCCGCTGTTCTGCCGGCATGATCACCTAATGCTATACAGGTGCCCATAACCCTTGTCGAACCAAGTGCCTCACGGGACACGGAGATACAGCGACCCGCACAAAGCAGATTTGTGATATCTTTCACTTTCAGGCAACGAAGGGGGATCTCATAATAATCACCGGCCTGGATATATTGGTATACTGTCCCCTTCTCCTTATCCCATATCTCTATCGGCCAGGCGTTCTTCACAATACCGTCATGAAATTTTCCGGCATTCAAAACGTCTTCTGCGTTAAGGGTATATTCCCCGATGACCCTCCTGCTTTCTCTGTCCATAACATATTGGGAACTATCAGCAATATAAGAGGTTTTAAACGATGGAATGGTACTCATTAAATATCCGTGCACCCTGGCAGCATCTTTTCTGGCTCTTTGTTCACGTTCAATGCTGTCAGGACCTTCAATGCTGATTTTACAATATCCCTCATCAGGCTCATCGCCGGGACTAAAGGCCGAATACCTCATATACGGAGGCAATATCTTTTTCCTGACTCCTTCAGCCAGATAGTAGGGGACTTTCATTGACAGCATGTCTTCCTGCTCACTCATGCCTTTTACGTGAATGACAAAACCGGCCAGCTGGAGTTTTTCAGATGGAGATAATGCAAAAGAAGCGCCGGCCATTGCAGACAAAGCTCCGCTCCCTGAACAATCAATAACAACCTGAGGATAAATATGGTGCACAGTACCTGAACGATTAACGGTGACTTGCATAATTATACCGTTTTCCTTTTCAACCGATACTGCTGTCGTATTATGAAGAACAGTCAATGTTGATTCATTATGACACAGGGTAGTCAGAACAGCTCGGAGATCATCTCTTGAATATGGCAGCACATATACCTGGCCTATTTTTATTATCGTTCTCTGCGGAGATACCTTCTTGAACAGTCCGACGATTTCACGAACAATTCCCGTATTCAATGTTTCGGCAGGAAAGGCATCTCCATTCAAATACAAACCGCACATATATTGGAATAAACCGGAATAACCAACTCCTCCGAGAAAACGTTCCTTCTCTGATAGGATTACCCGGGCACCTCCACGTGCCGCTGCCAGGGCAGCGGCTGTTCCTGAGACACCTCCGCCAACGACCAGGACATCACAGGAAACCTTTTCTCCGGTCATTTCCCGCACAATATCTTTCTCAGATTACATTCCATTGCAAAAATCTCATCATCTCCAACCAGTCCATCCAGCCATGAGATAACCACATTCAGAGCCCCGTTATAAGAGTTGAAAAAGATCCCTATTCCCGGAGGAACCGGAACCCGCGGCATGTGAAATAAGTTGTTGATTTTCGCTCCCATGAATTCAGGAGACTGATAAGAACATCTGCCGATATGAGAAAAACAGAATGATGCAAATTTGCCCTCAAACGGCAAAAGGAATATATTCTTTAAGAAAGACACGGGAGCAATCCGCAGCAGGGCAGCGGCCTTTAAAAGGTTTTCAGGGAAACACGACTGTACCTGCTCATACATCTGCTTCTTAATTTCCCTGATCAGGGTCTTTCTGTCATGCACAGCATGTGCATGAATCTGAAATAAGAACATGGAAGCATAATTGAAAAATAATTCCTTTTTAATATCTTCGGAAGAACGCTTGTCCACTGAAACAGGTACTATATAACTGTCAGCCGGCAATCCCTTTCTCTCAAAAAGTTCATGCATCGTCTGTACTGCAACGGACAGAAAGTAAGGCATGACCATTAAATATCCCGTCTCCTCAAAGGCATTTGTAAAGATTCTTTCTGTATCTTTCTTATCAAAACAAATCAGCCTGAACTGAAAGCCTTTCTTTTTTTCAGAATAGTTCTGAGTGACCGGTATAGATTTCAGGGATGTTTTCGATAAAGCAATGATTTTCCGATTCAGACGCCGGCCGGCTTCAAATTTATCTTTCCATTGAGAAAGGTCTGCGGATGCGGTTAAACGGCCCACCCTGGGAATATGAACATTTCCATTATTATGTAAGTACTCCTGAAACAGATGCATGAATGATTCAGCCCCACGGGCATCAAATAAACGATGATCAAAGGTCATGCCAAAATAGGTTTTCGGACTCTTCGTGTAGATAAGATGAAACGCAAGATGATCTTGTTCATTCCTAAACGGTCTGTTCACCCATTCTTCCATCAGGGACATTGCACTTTTCTGAGGGGAGGAATTTTCCAGATGGTGGACATCGAGATTCAGGCCATTAACGTGGTTGTTCCCTGGAAACCGCCAGTACGGAGCCAGATTCAGATCACGAGAGACTCTTCCCTGTACTACAGGAAAGAGTTTCAGAAAGCGGCTCAGGAAATTCTGAACATCTGCTGAATCAACCGGTGAATCTAACTCAAAAACGATCTGTGAGGCATTTCCGGAACAGGTCGCTTTCTTTAAGATATGATCGATGACTCCCATCACCCAATCGAACCCTGATAAATACCGTTTGTTCTTGGATGACGGAACTGTCACGTGCATAATCAAAGCTGTTTGCTGATTAAAGAAGCTAAAGAATGAATCGTCTCAAAATCTTTTTTTGTTAAATCCGATTCTATCAACTGAAGTTTGAAAGTCTTTTCAATGTAGACAAGTATCTCAACAAAGCCCATGGAATCAATGCCCAGTTGATGCAGAGGCAAATCCGGAGCAATAGAAAATTCGTCCTTTGCTGTTATGGAGGCAATACCCCTTATCAGAACATGCTCAATGTCTTTTACGGTCATAATGCTAAGACTGAAAAAGTGCCATTTTATGATTTTATCAGGTAAATCACCGACTTATCAGCGCTACAATTATATCTGATACAGCGGATTAATGCAATCTGAGCAGGTCCTGTATCCTTAAGCAGATGAATACCGTGAGGATTATCATGTACAGGATTTGCATACAATATCTGTTTTTTCAGCATCAATGCCCCGACTGCACAATGAAAGGCGCTGCCGGTCATCATGCTGCCGAAAATAGGTGAATAAGAAGATGTGGGGATATCGGGAGAGAGGGAAGAGAGATATACAGACTCATCAGAAAGCATGCCATCAGTATCAATAATGTTCAGATCAACGGGCATGTGCTCATCGGGGTCCTTGCCGAAGCTGATATGTTCAACCTTACAGAACATATTTCTTGAGGTTTGTTTACTCAACAGGAAAAACGTAGCGCCTTCTCCCGGAACCTGAAAGGTTGGGTGAAAATGAAATGGCTTTATTTTCCCGTCTGGCGCCTGACCCAGTTTACAATCATAGACATAATGAAGGACATCACCGTACTGATCCACTGCTCCTGCAAGCACATACTCACAGCGTTCTTCGTTCAACCACGCCTGTGCTAACTGTAATGCATACTGAAATGAGAAATGGAATTGAGTGACAGTCAGCGTTGGTCCATGGATATCGAAAACTGAAGATATATATGATGCAGCAGCGTTATGCACTGAATTTGAAAAAACAGTCGGAGAAACACTGGCTTCACCAAAGTCAAGAATACCGTCCAGAAAATCAAAAGTTGTTCCGTGTGCTCCAAAAGCCGAAGCCACAATAACACCCAGATTGTTTTTGTTTATGTCTTCGATTCCACTGTTTCTCATAGCATCGGCTGCAGCAGAAACAGCCATTTTACTCAACCTGTCAGAACGCCTCATTTTCTTCAGTATCACTTTGTCGGTTACTGTTTCCAGATTAACTTTATATGCCAAAGACCTCCTGTTCTTTTCAGAATGAACAGACACTTCAGACGGCTTTTGCCATCCATCTCTTAAGGCTCTTTCAAAACTATCAACACCTATCCCCCTTGAAAAGAGAATGCCCATACCGAGAATGTTCATATTTTCATATTCCTTCTGAAAACGAGGGCTGCATTATTGCCACCAAAGGCTAATGAGGTAGAAACAGCATAATGCCCCGGAACAGCTGTTTTTTCCTGTACAGGAGTTATCGGGATAGCTTCATCTTTTGTAATAAATCCGGCACTTGCAGGTATCCAGCAGTTCCGGAGACCTGCAACCGTGAACACAGCCTCCATGCCCCCTGCTGCACCCAGAGTATGTCCTGTAAATCCTTTCGTAGAAAGGACCTTCAGTCCTGGCCCAAAGATGTCTCCTAAAACCTTTCCTTCAACAAGGTCATTATCAATAGTGGCTGTCCCATGAGCGTTCACAAAACCCACCTGCTTCGGTTCGATTCCTGAATTTGCGAGAGCCTTAGAGATTGATGCTCTCAGCCCGGAACCATCGGGGCGAGGGGCTGTAAGATGGTAGGCATCGCTGGCAGATCCATAGCCAGTGAGATACAGATCGGATACCTTTCCCCTTTGTTGAGCAGATTCTTCAGTCTCAAGTACCATAACACCTGCTCCTTCACCCAGATTCAGCCCTGTGCGCTCCCTGTCAAAAGGTGCGCACAGATCACGACTTACAATACCGAGAGAGCCAAAACCACAGTAAGGTATACGATTAAATTCATCTGCACCGCCTGCAATCGCAATGTCACACAGTCCGTTCTTCAGCCAGGACAGTGCTACCCCGATAGCATCGGATCCTGAAGAACATGCATTCACTACGGTAAGCGATGGCCCTTGCCCTTTGAATTTGCGGGAGATACATTCCGCGAGATTTCCCTTTACATAACGATCTACAGCAGTCATTGGAGCAGATCCGGTATTGCGATATGATGTATAAAACTCCAGATCATTCAGCTGGCTTGCAACTGTTGTACCCATACAGACACCTACACGGAGTTTTAACGGGGCATTGTTAAGGTCTGCTTCTGTGAGTGCTTCGCTGACAGCACAGAGAGCCAGACTTAATGTCCTCTGGCCTTTCTGAAAGAATTCTTTCGGGATTTGTTTTACTTCAAAGGCAGGATAGGGGAGAGATGTTTCAAAGAGTGAAACCTTGCTCGCATTTCTCTGGCCGGAGGCAAATGAATCGAGCGTCTCGACAAGATTATTGCCGGCAGCGGAAATTACACCTAATCCAGTTATCAGAATATTTTCTATTTTCACATGAACACTACCTACTGCAGGAGGTCTGGCCTCACTTCCCGTTGATCAACGTGGGCAGAGCAACTATCAAAAAAATTCTTTTCATGATATTGTCCCCTCATACAGTTTTATTATGCTGCATTCTGTTCTCCTGTGCCGATTTCCGAAAGCGATTTACTTCCTATGGTCATCATATACAGAGGCATGATTCTGTCCAGACCTTCATCGATTGTAACAATTTGCATGCCCGGATATGTTTTCTGTATGTATTCAATGAGTTCGGCAATGGTTTCCCTGTCATTATAATCCACCTTATACACAGTAGAAACAGCTCTACCTGACTGACCAGTCACGGTATCATTTATCTGGGGATTGCCTGAAAGTGGTAAAAAAAGCATTTTGGAACCACTGCTTTTGATATATTTCCCCGTTGCTCCGGAAGGTTGAAAATGCATTATTTCGTCAGATACATACTTCCCTATCCTCTTTTCTACCCTTATGCGGGCACTGATCATGTGATGATACAGTATTAACCATTGCTTCTCAGCATATGCTTTATCAATGAGACCCTTAACCTGGTCAAAGGTATGTTCATTCCGGAAAGATTTCAGATAATACTGGTCTGGAAAAGTTGCCTGCAGTATTTTACGCCCCCCCCTGCCGGACCGGTAGTATTTTCTGGCGATTTTCATGACCGTATCATTATATTTATTAAAGGGATAGACGAGATTCCTGACTTTTATTCCCATGCCTTCAAGTGCTGATTTTGACTGAGACAGTTCATCCTCAATGCTACTTTCGGACAGCGACCGCAGATTTGAATGAGACTTTGTATGGCTGAGTATTTCCCATCCATTGGCCTGGAGATCCAGAAGCTGTGAACCTGTCAGATAATATTTTGTATTCAGCCAGTCAGTTACCACAGCAGAACAGGCAACTGCATACCGTGCTTTAAAAATATCTTTTGCAATAAGATAATCCGTTTCATAGCCATTGTCAAAGACAAAAGTAAAAAGGGGTCCGGCTGCATT
Source organism: Thermodesulfovibrionales bacterium (assembly GCA_049302065.1). Taxonomy (GTDB): domain Bacteria; phylum Nitrospirota; class Thermodesulfovibrionia; order Thermodesulfovibrionales; family SM23-35; genus VGWX01. The sequence continues at coordinate 55,211 of JBAQLU010000190.1, read as the reverse complement.
ATTGAAAGTATACTGCTTCGTGCTTACCCCGCTGCATGAGATTAGCAGAAGAAGACTGACTATACAACAAATACTGTATTTCATGGTATGGATATTTCTTTGTGAAAGAACAGTATATCTTTCTTCTTCGGAAAGCATTACGTGTCCATATCGTTTCTGTTATCCATCCAAAATGGTTCTGATAGTTTGCATAACACGTCGTGCTATCTCATGATCACTGTTTTTTGTTCTCATAAATATACCTGGAAAGGGTATCGATGGAATAAAAAATTTCCTTCCCCTTCGTCATATCGCTCACCTCAATGCCGAAATTACGTTGCAGAAGGACAACGATTTCAACAGCATCCAGTGAATCCAACCCTAATCCTTCGCCGAATAACACTTCATCATCCTTGATGTTCTCAGGTACGATGTCTTCCAGAGATAGTTCTTTCACAAGGATTTCTTTGAGATCCTTCCTGATCTGTGCAAGTTCTACGTCTTTGTTTTTTGCCATTAGACCACTCCTTTATTGTTCTTCGCGATAATTTTAATCTTTTTCCCAGATATCATGGAATACAAACCATTGAAAGGGATACCGGTCAGTATACTCTTCGAGAATATATGCAAACTTCTGGACATATTCTTTTATATCTGCATCTTTATTTGCCCTGGAACTGTAACATGGGTAAAAAACATGAGAGGTATCAATAGAATATTTTGTTGCAGAAATCTTTGCAGATAACAGGACTATCAGAGGACATTGCACTGCAGCGGCGATGCTGAATGCGCCATGGGGAAGCTTCACCGTTCCCCCAAGAAAGGAGACTTCCACAGACCTGGATCCGTAACCCCGGTCACCCATTATGGAAACAATATTACCCTGCTTCAATGCCTGCACAGCCTCGATAACCCCGCTCAGAAAATTATCCGAAAAAATAATTCTGATATTTTCCTGTTCGCTCCGGATCCCCAGAGAGTCTTTTATAGCAACATTGTCCTCCGGTCTCATCAGAAGGTACACTGTCCTGTTAAGCCGTTTCAGGAAGTTCATCGCTACCTGCCAGCTGCCCACGTGAGCAGTCAACATGATGAATCCCTTGTCAGAGGTGCTCAGCATCTGCTGCAACTGTTCATAACCGTGCAGTTCATGGTCAAATTCTCCCTTTCCTGAAATCATGCAGTACCGGTCAATAAGAATTTTGCCCTGGTTGATAAATATCCGGTAGACACCCAGTATTCTCCGCAGGAGATTATACGTTTTAAAACGTTTTCTGATATATGCTATGGTTGAAGATACAGCAGCACGGTCGACGAGAAGATAATACAGGCAGACAAAATATAAGAATCCGTATGCTACTGACAGACCAAATGTTCTTACTGCTGCCTGAAAGAACCAGAAACCGATTTTATTCCCTCTTTTTCTCTCGATATCTCTGCCTTGATTCATCCGTAACTCCTTGCTTTTTTAATAAGGGTAGATGAAACGAAAAATATCGTCCCCATAAGCATTGAACCAAGAGGAGCAATAATCAGAGAGCCAAGGAACCATTCAAGCAAGCGGTCGGAAAACTGGGCAAAGACAGTGGCAAATGAAATATCTGTAAGCCAGTTCCCGTGTCTCAGAAAATAACCGACCTCAATGCAAACAGCCGGCACAAAAGGCGGCATAAAGAGATGCTGAACATTCACCGCCACGACTCTATTTAAATTCAGCCGGGTTGTTACATACAATATGATGACGGTGTGGAAAAACAGCAAGGGAAGTATGGCAATAAAAGTGCCGACAGCTGCCGACAGTGCCAGGCCTTCAGGAGTGGCATGTTCCATCAGGAGCATCTTGAGGAATTTACCTGGATGGCGGAAGAACATGAAGGCTCCTTTTTTATCTCTGACCAGGCGCTTATGTCTCAGAGGAAGCAGGCGTCTTCCAACAAGCATTGAATGGACAAGGGAAATACGCAAGTTGTCCAGAAAGGGTCTGAAGCTGGAAACACGGTCTTCAGGTTTAGGATAATGAACATCAATTTCAACAGTCTTCAACTGCAGGCCTGCCCAAACAGCCTTTGCCAGAACCTCGGCCTCAAAATCATAGTGTGAGCCCTTGAACTTTATCCGATTGAGATATCGAACAGGATAGCAGCGGAATCCACTCTGACAGTCATCAATATATACTCCGGTTTCCACACGAAGCCAGAAATTGGCAAACTTCCGCCCGAAACGGCTTTTCTGCGGAACAGTCTCGGAAGTGAAATTTCTGCAGCCAATGATTAAGCACGGTTCGCTTTCTTCAATGAAAGGAATAAACTTCTCCATATCTCTGGGAAAGTGTTGTCCGTCTGCATCTATAGTTATCATGTAAAGTCCGCCGTGAGCTTCGATATATCTTGAAGCTGTGAGAATCGCCTGACCTTTTCCCAGATTTTTCTTATGCTTCAGCACAACAACATGCATATCAGAAAGCAGGGAGGAAATATCAGTATCTGTGCTGCCGTCATCAACAACTACCACATTCCTGATCAGCGCGGAACACTCTGCCACAGTTTCTCTGACAGTGTTTTTATTGTTAAAGACAGGTATGGTACACCAAATCTGATCTGCCTGAACAGAATTATTTTGCAGCATGTCTTCTCTTTAAACGGGGGTTTTCACCGGGACGGAGCAGATCCCAAAGTGTTCCGGAATAGCCCAGTTTATGGAGAATCCTCAGACTGTTATCAAATGCATCGGGAGGAAACACACAGTGTTTCATATCAGCAAAAGCTCCGGTTAAGGTTTCTTCCATCCAGTGTTTATCAACAGACGGTGAAATATAGTAGACCGGTTTGAGCATACCGTTATCTGAGGAGATTACTTTCTCCCGTAATGCTATATGTGCAAGCGAGGTATTTGGCAGAATTCTGATTCCCATAAAAACAAATATGACACATTTTTTCAGACTTTTAATGTTTTCTAACCCCTCAATAACAGTCTCTTTTGTCTCGCCGGGTCCACCGAACATAAAATAATGTGATGTAGCAATCCCGAATTTATTGAAGAGTTCATTGCATGCAACAATGTCCTGAAAAGAAAATCTCTTGCCCAATTTCTGCAGGGTAATATTGCAGGCGGCATCAGAACCTATTTCTGCTGCAACGAGCCCTGACTCCTTCATAAGACTGACAATTTCTTCATTTAAACCCTTCGGTTTGAAAAAAGCTGTCCAGGGAATATTGACCTTGCGCCGCTTCATTTCATCTAAAACATCGATGTAAGCACCTTCAGAATCATTGAATACCGAATCAATAAAAAAGATGTATTTTGCTTTATACTTATCGCGAAGCATTTCAATATCATCAACGACAGCACGGGGATCTCTTTTCCTGATTCTGGAACCTTCCAGCAAGGGATAGGAACAATAGACGCACTTCGAGGTACATCCACGTTTCGTCTGTACAGAAGCAATGTTGCCACTATGCAGATAATACTGCATCAGTTGTTCATCGTACTTCGGTGAGTTAATCGCAGCACCGTAAAGCTTCAAATCAGGTCCTATAAGGCGTTCTCCGGGATAAATCCCTCTGGCTGCATTATTTGCAAAACTGACCATCAACATTTCGCCTTCCCCGATAATGCCGTAATCGGCCCCTGTCTCCTTTAAGATTAAATCGGGGATAAGGGAAAAACCTGCGCCTCCCAATATTACCTTATTACCGGAGACCACTTTAATTTCTTTTACGATATTTTTTACAACATCTATGTAATACTGTTCGTTCATGAGATTAACATTATCGATATTGCGGACGGAAATGCCGAACAGTTCCGGTTTGAAGATATCAATTTCATGCAGGAGAGCCTTTATGGAATTATTCTGCTGGAGAAAATCAAATTGTCGTACTTCGTGCCCGGCTGCCTCCAAAGCCCCTGCAATCATGCTGACTCCCAGTGGATAGATGGGATAGGGTGATGTTGCAATATTAGACGAGATTAATAGTATCCTCATCCGGACAGATCCCCCTGTTTATTATTGTTCCATTTTTGATGCCTGAGCCGGGTTTTGCGATATGTTCCTTCAGCTTTTTCTTTTTCCAGAACTTTCAAAAAAAGTTTTGCCATCTTAATCATCTGACTGGAATCACTGTAAAAAGTCTTCCAGGCATAATGGTAAAGCTCCTGCAACTTGTCTATGCTCATCTTTGCCGGCTGGAAAACAACTTCTCCTGCTGTGTAGCGCAGCCAGTCATTGTGCAGGATTCTTTTTTCATTCTCGAGCGTCTCCCTGATCGGGGTATGCGGAAAAGGCGTCAGAATGGTAAACTCCGCTAAATCCAGATTGATTTCGAGAAGAAAATCAACGAGCCGTTTTATATAATCTTCATCATGGTTATCCAGACCAAGAATGATCGTTCCTTCCACACCGATACCGCGTTCATGCAGCCGCTGGATTCTTGTCCGTATGAAATCAGATGTATCAAAGACAGCCTGATATACATACCAGCAGCCGGCTGCCGCTGCGAGATCCAGTATTTCATCGTCATCTTTGATGGGATGAGATATCCATTTCTTCTTGAGAGGGATCAATGCCTTAAACAGTTCCTTTTCCCATTCATCATCCTGTGCCAGGGAATTATCCACAAAAAACAGGCGGTTATTCTGTATGCCTTCTATCTCCCTGATAACCGATTCTGTCTCTCTTGGCCTGAACCGGCGCCCTCCCAAAAAGGGCGTGCAGCAGGGGAAACAATTAAACCTGCACCCGCGTGAAGCGTGAACAAGATCAACCATTTGTACTCCCCGGTAATTATACAAGGGGCGGTTGAGAATGCTGCGCCTGGCCGGACCAATAAGCCTGGTATCAGGAAAATCCTGTAGATAGTTATACACTTTTTTTAATCTTTTCTGCTGAACGTCACTGAGGACCTCCTCGAAACGGCCTTCAATCTCACCGAGGAAAACAGAGTCCGCATGCTGTAAGGTTTCCTCTGAATGCAGCATGGTTGCGATGCCACCGAAGATAACGGGTATATTTTCAGCCCGGTACCTGTCTGCGATCTCCCATGCCCTGGGCATCTGGCAGGTGAGCATAACGGATAATGCCACCAAATCGGCTTTCTCTGTAAAGTCAATTTCCTGGACATTTTCATCATAAAACACTATTTCTATATCATCAGGAATTGCGGCAGCAAAACAGACCGGACCATGAGGTGGCAGATGGAATTCTGTCTGTTCAGTCAGTTTCGGCCATTTGGGATAAATAATAATTATTCTCACGCGAAAATATTTCCTTTCCTGACTGCTGAAAACTCCTGTATCATTTCGGAAACCGCTCCTGTATTTCGCACTATTCCCATTGCCTTGTCAACATCACACAACGCTTTCCGATCGGAAGCAGGACCCCTCATGAGGACACAATATACAGCCTTGTCTTCTTCGGCCATGCCGGCAAGCATTACAGGGATCTCTTCAAGAAGAATCATTTCGGTTGCCATAGCCAGGATTGATGCCAACGATCCATCAGGACTTGTTGCGTACAGCAGAGGGCCCTGCAGTCCGAAATATATGGCTGCCTCTGCCAGGGGACTTGTGGGTAAGGTATAAATAAAGAGATTCCCTCTTGATAACGTCCTGCCGCTGTTCAAATAGTCCCGGAAATAATGGATGTCAGACTGCAGAGAACCCGAGGCATTCGTACCGATAATCCCGATATCCTGCTTTTGCCCGGCAGAATAATGCGTCCCTGCATCCCGCAGTGCAAGGGCAACCGCATAACAGGTCATTTTAGAAATTTCATCGAGACGGCCGAAATTCTTGAATGGGAAGGAGAACAATTTTGTTTTCAACAGAGAGTAACTCTGTCTGTTGACATACGAAGACTGTATCCCTTTCATGATACACCCGTATCCATCAGTATGAATCCATCCTATACCGTAAAGGGATATGTTCACCATCGTGTTCAGGCTACAACCACTGCTGCATTAATACCACCGAATCCTGCATTTGTTATGAGTGCCATCTTGCTGCTCTCTATCGTGCGATGCTGAGGAGAAACCCATCCACGAGCATCTGCATCTGCATCCTGCAAATTGACAGTAGGGGGTATTGTTTTTTCCCTTAAAGACCTCAGCGCTATAATAATCTCAATAAGGCCTGTTGCTCCCATGGTATGGCCTGTACCGCCTTTTATTGAATAAACAGGTATTCTCTCTCTGAAAATGGAATCGAATGCCTTCATTTCCATGGCATCGTTATACAGGGTTCCGGTTCCGTGTGCTGAAATAAAACAGATATCTTTTTCAGAAATGCACGCTGTCTTCAGGGCTTTGCTTATTGAGAGAATCAATCCGTCGCTGTTGCGGGAAGGTCCCGTCATATGGTTGGCATCGTCACTCAGTCCCCAACCGGCAATTTCCCCTGTGATTTCTCTTTTTTCGCGCCTTGCCCTGGATTCACTCATTATCAACACAAACGCTGCTGCCTCCCCAAGACTCAATCCGTTCCGGTTTTTATCAAAAGGCCTGGCAGCGAACTTATCCAGAGCCATCAGAGAAGAAAAACCAGAAAAAACGAATTCCGTCACACTATCGCATGCAATTACCAGCACACAATCAGTGTTTCCGCCGCGGATCAGAGCAGCAGCCCGCGCCACTGCTGTTGTTGAAGAAGCACAGGCGGCTGAGATGATCATGCCGGTATCTTTTATATTGATATATGAGCAGACCTTTTGCAAAAAATAATGAAAGTTGCAGGCGGACACATCGCCGTCACCGGTCAGAAGACTCTTCTCCATGAGATCGATTTCACCCTTTGTTGTTGCCAGAAAAAAGCGTGTATCCTGAGGGATTGATACGGAAGCCTTATCAAACAGGGACTGAATCATCTGCATGACCAGAGAATTGTTCTGATGATAGATCAGACCTTCAATGGTTGCCGCATAATCAGACTGGTACGATTTTGTGGAAAAACGGTTTACTCTCGAAATACCGGTCTTCCCGGAAAGGATATTGCTCCAGCAGGTATCCGTACCCAGTCCATAAGGGGTTACCATCTCTGATGAAACAACCACTGCTTTCTCTACTGACAACGGAATTCCCCTGCTTTCCATCTTCTTCGGCACTGTTCCAGTATATCCGGAGAAACTAGACAGACCCCCCATGTTCCCTGGTCGACAAACAATTGGACAGTATACCCGCTTACAGCAAGGTTTCCGTCCTGTTTTAACAGGTGGTACTCTGTATTCAGGCAGGCGCCCTCATGCCAGATTAAGGCTGCCTTAATCGTGAATTCTTCATCAAGAAAAAGCGGTTTAAAATAATCTACATGAAATGCAACGATAGGGGTACGTAATTCAGCAGCCAGGAAGTCCCTGTAAGAAAGCCCGCAGAGTTTTCCGATTGCCTCTGATGCTTCCTCAAAATAGAGGGAATACCGTCCATACCAGACCACACCCATAGGGTCAACCTCACTGAAACGCACGCGCCTCCTGATTTCAGTAATAATAGGTTCAGGCGCTCCCTGAATCCTTTCAAAATAGGACTTCTTCTTCCGAATTCTCATAAGTTTTTTTTCCTATCACAAAAGCTGAATCTGAGTTTCATCTCTGCAACTTTCTGGTTACCTTTTCTGATGAATGCCTTCACCGTACACTCTTCATCGGTATTGTGAATATCTCTGCATTCACAGGTTAATTCTTCCAGCGGGAAAACCGGTGTAAAGAATTTTGCATACACGATCTCTCTAAGAGCAACAGACGTGCTTTTCCATTGTTCAAGCATACAGGTAATGCATTGTATCTGGCAGACACCGGGGAGAAGCTTTTTGGAAGGGAAATGTCCCTGAAAACCGACAAAATCGTCAGGAAATATAAAATGGGCAGTTAGTTCCTGATCGGAAAATCCTGTGTTCGTCATGCACTGAATGATCTCCCTTTTGATGGTTCTCAATTCTGGATTTCCTTCAGCTTTACCGTAAGACTGTATCCGTAGACATGGTGTTTCAGGATAATGCCCTGAGGATAGTACTTTCCGTTATTTTGCTGATACTCATAATAGGAGACCGTCCAGATAAGGGCATTGTCTTCATAATAGCTTTTTTCGATTAGATTAACATCATGACCGGCAAAAACATGCTCCAGTACCCCGGCCCCGAATGGCTGCTGAAAAATGATCTGCAGTTTTTCCTTTGACTGTTTTGCTTCAGAAGATGGGATCAGGTCAAAAAATATCCGCTTGATATCTTCTCCCACTACAGCGGCAAAATCCCCTTTCTTCTTAAATTCCTCCAGTACAAAACTGGAGATAACACCATTATTATTCCCGGTTATTTCAAAAAGCTTTACGCCCATGTGATTGATGCAGACGACGGTGTAGGTCCTTTCTGTTATATTGACATGTATATATCCTATACCCGAGAATTTTATCCAATTATACTGAAAAATAATGGTATTGAGCAATTGAAAGTCCCTGGGGGAATGCTTTTTGAATTGTTCTACGGCGGTTAAAGGATCTACAGATTCGAGAGGAACGTATGGAGTCTTCTGGAACGGAATACTGCTGCATCCCGCCATAAACACAATAAACAATAATCCGGCAAGACAGTGCCTCATATCTCTGCCTTTTTCTCTCTTGAAGGCAGCAAGAGGGTGTATAAATGCGGAATTACAAATAAAGACGAAAGATAGCCTGTTGCAATACCGACCGTCATGGTTAAGCCAACTGTATACAGTGCCGGATGCTTTGCAAAAATCAGAACCCCGGTGCCCATAACAGTAGTAAGAGCAGCTAATGCCACTGCCATGACGATTCCTGTTCTGAGATCGTAACGGCAACGGTAGACCATGAATATACCGTAGTCAACACAAATACTCATGAGGGCAACGCTTGTGATCAGGGTAGACAGATTGAATGCAATGCCTAACAGTGACATTGAACCAAAGAGCCAAACGATGCTTGTTACCGCCGGAATCAAAGCTAAGATAACCTCTCTGATATTCCTGAAATACAGAAAGGTCAGAACAACTATCAGTACCGCAGTAATACCGGACATTAATACCATATCAGAATAAATGACCCTGGCAATGCTCTGAGACAATATCTTTTCCGAAACCAGGAACGTATCAGGATGCTGTTTGCTTATTTTTGCTACGGTATTAATATATTGCGTTTCATCGGGAAAGAACGACAGTATCTGATATTCACTCTGCGTTTTCTGTACAAACCGCTCTTTCAATTTCATGATAAAACCAGAATTGGCTGCGTCAGCAGCATCGTCCGCTGCTTTGTATAGATTATCAAAAAAGGGAGAAAAAGCCTGCCTGGTAAAACCGTATTTTACACCTTCTTCTGCAAGCAGTTTTTTCAATTTTACTTCTCGCCCTTGTGCCCAGAACTGCTTCCAGCGGGCATAGTTTTCCTGCCGGGTTTTTTCAGAGGGCCACAGCATCGAGAAACTTGCAAAATGATCTGCACCAATAGCGTTTGTTATCTCTCCGGATATTCTATCGTTTTCCTCAAGGGCTTCCTCATAACTTTTGCCTGTTGTTACCAGTATGGCGAGTTTGTCCTGTCCCCAGACTTGGTGAAACCGTTTTTCCGCCTGTAATATCTCTGGTTGAGTGCCATCGATTTTGTAAATATTACTGTCAAATTGCACAGTAAAGGCAAAGAACAGAAAAGTTACTGTTAAGATGACCCAGATTGAAACCGTATACCTGTTGGACCACCGGTTATTTTCAAGTCTTTCTCCTATCAGGAGATTTCCTTCTTTTTTCGATATAAAATGCGGCAAAATAAGAAAGCAGTAAACGATAGAAAGAGCAAGACATATCATTGACAGATACCCCAGTTGCTGATACCCTTCAATGCGGGAAAAAAGGAATGAAAAGAAGACAGCTCCTGTGGTCAAACCTCCAAACACTACAGGCATGGATATGCGTTTCATGGCCTGCAATGGATCCCGGGCATTTCTTGCTGCAACATATACCTGAATGCCGTAATCAACAGAAATACCCGCCAGCACTGTAGCTAAACCGACAACAGAGTAAGAAAGTTGTCCAAAAAATAAGTAACAGAGATAAATTGATTGAAAAATGGAAAACAAGGGGATTAAGAAAATAAGAACCGCACTTACGTCTTTGAAGACGAGTAAGAAGAGCAGGATAAATGCAACGGAGGCGATGATACTGGTCAGGCTGACATCTTTCTTCATAACTTTTTCATTGCTCAGGGTGTGCGTATGCCCGCAGATGATGTCAGCAGAAATATATCCCGGCAGTTTCCTGAATTGTTCCTCCAGACTGCTTAAGAGGGTTCTTGCACCAAGAGTATCCGTCACTGAAACCGGTGTCTGCACTATTATCATGGCATGCCGGCTGTCAGAGCTGATAAAATGACCTTTTTCTATATTGATGTTATATCCCAGGGAACCGGATAATACCTTCAGTTTGTTCAGCAGTAGAAGGTTTAGGCCAAGGGGGTCGGAACGAATCATTGAATTCATAAAAATGCCCTCCGGCTTCAGTAACTGTAAATAATTTCTCCGCATCCTTTCAGATATTTGTTCGGGAATGATTTTCGCATCGATAAGGGCCAATTCTTTCTCAGAAAATATTTGCGGCATATTTCGAAAAAAGAATTCCATGTCTTCTGCCATGTTAATTTCAGGCATGCCGATGGTGACACCGGTAAACAGCGGTGGCTTTAAGGAGGCTGCCAGTTCATCAACAGCCTGGAAGAGGGCATCTTTCTCTTTGTCAGGAGATGTTAGAGCTAAAGAAATAATGACTTTGTTAGAAATACTTGAGCTCTTCAGAAAATTCATGCTGCGTGAGATGGCAGCTTCCCTGGGAAGTAATGAGTCAATATTGCTGTTAAACTGCAGGAAGCGTAGTCCGATAAGTGATGTAGCAGTCAAAACCAGGAGGACAAAGAATATCAGCCATTTTCTTTTATGAACGAAGGCATACAGGATGTCATAGAATTTCTCAACCACGTCGTTCAACCTGGAAAAAGTGGTCTTCAAGAGGAGGGTTCAGAACTGTATTATCAAATGTAATAATCGTGCTGTCCCCGCTTATCTCCAGGATTTTAATCTGTTTCAGGTATCGTGCATCATCTCTGAATGTAACCGTGATAGACCGGATAATTTTTTTAGCAAAATTAGTTTCTTTCGGAATGAACTCAAATATGAAAGGGCTCTGGTTTTTAACCTGCAGGGAATAGTCATCCAGAAGGGAAATGTAATTACCGCTGAACCATGTCGTCAACTGTCCGAGGACAACTTTAAAGACAGGATTTTTGGACAGGGGGAGTTCCTGTACCTGATTGGTGTCTTCATCCCACTGCCTGATCACCTTATCAGTAATCAATACAGAATATTTCACCGGTTTATCAACATGCCATGCTATCCTGTTCGGTTTTTGCAGGTATATCCTCCCTTTCAGGACGATCTTATTCTGAAATACAGCCAAGTTTTTTTCCTGAACAAAGTCTGTTTTCAAAGTCGTGAAGTCAGAAACCTTCTGCCCCAGTTTTCGTAACATATCGGTTATATCCGAAGATTCCTTCATACTCTTAACTTTTGCCTCAGTGGAAGCAAGAGAGGTTACCAGAAACAGAAGGAGTGTGAACAAAACGGAGATGGCAGAAATCTTTCCGGTTTTCAGCCGCATGATTACTGCACCGGTGGGGTGTCACTTTGCCAGAGTTTTATTTCACCTTTGGCAATTAAGTCAGCCCCTCGGAAAACTTCACCCTGGATAATACCGAATTCACCGTACCTGGCAACTTTATAGACATGCACAGTAAGTTTATCTCCAATGCGCGCATTGCCCAGTATCTCGAGATTTTTAATCCCTAGCAAAAGGCCTTCTGACCGTAGCTTGCTGTTCTCCAGATTCTTGAAACCATTCTGGGCTGCTATCGCCTGTGAGATAATCTCAGCATAAGAGGCATCATCCAGAGTGCCGTTTGCTCCAAGGAATATCGAATCATCCGTAACCTCCATTTCGGACACGGATGCCCGTTCCCTGATCGCCAGCAATGTGTCAATCAAGAGCATAGGCGGTTTGTGAGGAACAAGTCTTTCAGCATCAGCCGGCAGATTGATGATAGCGTCCTGTTTTCCCAGATTCTTCCAGCAGAGAGGGTCCGAAGCAAGGTAATCACCGGTCATCTGGTATGCTGCTCCCCTGCAACCATAACATGTATCCAGCTGCTCACATTCCCTGCAGGGGCCTTTCAGCGTCTGTTTGTAATTTTTCAGATCCTGCATAACTTCACTATCCCGGATGATATCGCTCAGTCTCTTTTCCCTTATATTCCCTACAGGGATGTTGACTCCAACACACGGCTGAACATACCCCTGGGAATTTACTGTACAGGAGAACTGATGCCTGAGGCATACTTCGCCTATTAGTGGTGGCTGCGGTTTCCAGTGGTATCCGTATTTTTCCCGGTCAATTTCTGCGATCTGATAAAAGAGCTCCTGAATTTGCTCTGTCTCAACAGTTAAAGATTTATTTTTTCTGGCGTTGCCCTGCGGGGTGATAATCTCAAAGTAGGGAATAATATCCTGATCCCTGAGCCACTCCCACATCCTCACCAGTTCCCTCATATTCTGCCGGCATATGACAGTGCTTACGCCCATAGGACATCCAGATGGGTATCCGGCCTGAAGCAGGTTTTTGAATGCCTCCTGTATCTGCTGGTAGGCCCCTTTTTTGCCGGAAAGCATATCCTGAAGCTCTTCATCGAAGGTATTCATCTTCAGAACAACCCTGACGCCATTGTCAAATAACTCCTTTGCAACAGACGGGGTCATATGAGTTCCATTGGTGAACATCTCTATATCCAATCCCTGCTGTTTTATATACCGGATCATTTCCAAACTATGTGGATACAGCATTGGCTCTCCACCAAGGATGATAATCTTCCGTGCACCCAAATCCCTGGCCTGGCCAATGACATCCCGAATTTCTTCCTGTGTTAACTCATTTTCATAATGAACATTATTCGATACATAACAGTAGATGCACTGAAAATTACACCTGAGGCTGAATTCTATCTCCATGGATAAAAGCCTGCCATTCCTGACGGCATTCTCTATCTCTTCCTGAGTGAATTCAGATCCGTAAATACGACTCATACATTTTTTCAATTGTGGTCTCTCCTGTCGATAAAGCGTATCAACTTTCGCGAGTTTCCAGAGTATACCTGTTTCCTGACACTTTCTTCTCCTGCAATGATGATTTCCGGCTTGACTCTCAGCCGCGCCTGCAGTTTCTCAGTGATTATATCATAAGGAGAAGAACCATCTCTTACCGAAACATAGACCTTCACATCATCAGAGAGGTCTGTGCCGTGTGCAACAGAGATATAGTATTCACTGATCCCGGGAATCTCATCGAGCACTGCATAGATAGCCTGAGGATATAGTGTAGTTCCGTGATATTTGATCATCTGTTTCTTTCTTCCAAGTATCGGGCCAAGGCGAGGAGAGAACCTTCCACATTGGCAGGGTTCATCTGCCAGGAAACTCATATCACCGGTCCTGAACCGGAGCAATGGCATTCCCTCAACAGAAAGGGGTGTTACCACCACCTCACCTATTTCGCCGGAAGGCAGAACCTCCCCACGGTCATTGATGATTTCTGCAATCATCAGTTCCGGATGGAGATGCCCTCCCTGCCGGGCAGTACACTCACAGAATGTTGTTATTGATTCAGAAGAAGCGTATGTGGAGAATACCTTTGCTCCCCAGATCTCCTCCAGATCCTTTCCCACTTTCAGCAGGGAGAAGGTTTCATCCCGGATAGTTTCACCAATACAGACCAGCTTATTTACGGAAGTTTTGCAAGGGTCCATATCATAAGATTTCAGAAAAAGACCCAGCTTGCGCAGGAACGTTGGAACTCCCACAAGAACAGTTGGTTGCATTGATTTGATGATTGCCAGATGACTTTCAAAATTGCTGAGTCCATTCCTGATAGCAGCAGCGCCAAGGGACCTTATCCCGAGAAAATACGCCAGGCCTGCAACAAAACATCGGTCCATGGTACAGGTAAGCAAGACAACATCGTCTGCAGTCATACCGCAACCGGTAAAAGAGATTTCCTCATTATAGGCTAATCGTCTGAGATCATTCTCGGTATAGAGTACTTTTACCGGATTACCGGTAGTCCCTGATGAGAGAACGATATCAACAATTTTCGACATGGGGACGCTCAGAAAATCATCATTGAATCTTGCTATGTCAGATTTGTCTGTGAGTGGTAGGTCATGGAGATTATCAAGTGTTACCAGACTGATGTCCTTACCCAAACTATGTAATATTCTGCGGTAATATGGGGAATGCTCCCGGAGATATTCCAGATGACTACGTAGGAGTTTTTCCTGAACGCTCCGTATTATGTCCGATCTTGCAAACTCGATATTCCTGTATCTATGGTATTCCCTCATGAAGCGTTTTCCATTAGCTCCAGTTCCTTACGGATAATCTCCCGCACCCTGTTTTTAAAGACAAAAACGGTCAGGTCCTTGAAATCAGTCCATGGGATGGCCGGAAGCCTGCGCACTCTTATGACTCCGGGGCTCAGAAGCAAAGAACCCCGCGGAGGGATGTTTTCATTGCCTGAGATGCAAAGGGGGACAATGGGAACCTGTGCCTCACGTGCGAGCCTGAAAGCAGCCCCGCGGAAATTACCCATTTCCCTGCCTGACGAACGGGTTCCCTCGGGGAAGAATGCAATAGAAACTCCTTCCCTCAATAATTTCAGTGCTTTCTCCAGGAAAAGTTCAGGGGCCAACATATTAATGTTCAGATATCCTGCCAGTCTGGCATAAAACCCGATGACAGGGATACGGAAAGGCCATATGTTCACCACCTGAACAACCTCATGGGGGAGTACACACATCAAAAATGCATCTGATGCTGCTCTGTGATTGCAGACAAAGATATAAGGTTCAGGAGGATCGTTTTTTGCGTGAACTTCATACCTGAGTTTTATGAACGGGTATGGCATTGAGGTGATTATGCGTCCATACCAGCTGATGGCACGGCGAAATCGTTTCATTGCGTGTCGATGTGATATGAATATCGATAACAAAGCAACGAAGATTGTTAAAACCGGGATAGCGAATAGAGAAGACAGGATAAAAAGGGAATAAAAATATACGTTGATACAGAATAAAACAACAGGGTGTATTCTCTTCATGAATTCTTGTTGCTCTCTGCTTTCTTGATAGTGAAGATAAACTGATAGAGATCATGAAGAGTCCGGATGTTTCTGATGCCTTCCTCATTCCGTATTTTGACGCCAAAACTCTGCTGCAATGCGACTACTAAATCAACGATATCAAGACTGTCGAGGCCTATGTCATTAAAGATATGTGCCTGGGGCTGAAGACGTTCCCTCTCTATCTCAAAGGACTCTTCAAAGACTTTATGAATGGTATCGATTATTTCCTGTTCGGTCATTTGTAAGATTGAACGAGAATATTATATCTTCCTACATACATAAATACATGAATTGCGTGAGTTAGAGAATTATAATTATAGAATAATGCTCTATTTTTTTCTACAGACCAGTGCACTGTTAATGCCCCCGAAAGCAAAACAGTTCTTCAACAGTATATTGATATTCTTTTTTGTTTGCTTTGTTACATGCAATATGCCTCCACATTCGGGGCTTATGTGCTCTAAATTCAGGGTCGGATAGAGAACCCCCTTCTCCATCATGATCAAGGAAGCGATCAGTTCGATCACACCCGAAGCTCCTAAAGTATGACCAATATATCCTTTCAGGCTGCTGACCGGGGCAGATGCTCCGAAGAGTTCCCGGATGGCCTCTGCTTCTGCCTGATCTCCCTGCAGTGTTGCTGTAGCGTGAGCGCTGATGTAATCTATATCTTCTGTTGTGACCCGGGCGTCTTTCAAGGCTTCCCGCATACAATGAACCATAGATTCCTTATTGGACTGACTGACATGCGTACCGCTTCCTGCTGTACTGTACCCGATGATTTCAGCATATATGTTCGAATTTCTCCGGACTGCCCTCTCGTACTCTTCCAGCACGACGATACCGCTTCCCTCTCCGCAGACCAGTCCATCACGGTTCTGATCAAAAGGCCGTGGAGTTTTCTGGGGAGTTTGATTATAGTTGACTGAAGTCGCAAAGAGCACATCAAAAGACCCGGTAACTGTCGGGTGCAGTTCCTCGGCCCCGCCGCAGAGCAGGATATCCTGCCTTCCCAATCGTATCAGATCATATCCTGTACCGATGGCCTGAAGAGAAGAGGCACAGGCAGCAGAGGTAGCCATTACATAGCCATCTAATCCAAGATACTGTGCTACATTCGCAGCTGCAGTGTGGGCCATACACTGAAAAAACATTGAAGAGTTCAGTTGGCTGATATCCTTTTCAGGCAGCATGATCTCAAAGGCATCACTGATACTTTTTGCTCCGCCCATGGTTGAACCGATAATACAGCCTATCTTCCGGGAAGATATAGTAGATACTGCTATACCTGAATCAGCAAGCGCCTGATCTGCTGCCTGGGCAGCAAAGATACTCATACGCCCCATGGTGCGCCTCTTCTGCCGGGGAATCTGTTTTTCTCCCTGCAATTCTGCAGGCGCTCCCACAAGACTGCGCAATCCTGTATACTGCTCCCATCCATCCATATGCTGAACAGCACTCCGTCCTTCTTCGAGGCCTTTTATGAGAGAGTTCACATCTCTTCCCAATGGAGAGACAACACCGAGCCCTGTTATAACTACCCTGTTTAATCGCATAAGTGCTGATTCAGGAATCTGTCGTACTGTGTATTTTTGAGAATAGATCTTCCGACAATGAAGGATGACATCATTGCCCCAACAATACCCGGCAAGAGGGCACTTTGTCCTGCAGCATACAGGTTGCGCAGGGGAAGTTTTCCAATTAGATTGTATTGTCCTGCCTTCTGTTTAATGCCATAGGCTGAGCCATCAGGGTTATTCAGATAATCCCTGAAGGTAAGTGGAGAGGCTGCATCAATAACTTTTAAGAGGCCCTTATACTCTGGAAAAGCCCTAAAGATGCGCTCCAGGGTTTTCTCAACCTTCTTCTGCTTATAATCATAGTATGCCTGTGGTCTCCTGCCAGTCCTTGAGTCCTTCCAGGCTTCGGTATCCTCTGAGCAAGAAGGTTCAAACGTACTCATAATCTTAAAGGTATTTTCTCCTGCCTGCTCGATGGATTTCATCAGCACAAGGGCAGAATCACCTTTGTATGCCGGGTCCAGTAGTCTGTTGATATCAGGAACCGGAAGGAGAGTGATAATGCTCTTATCAAAATCAGGGTCTTCATGCTCTGGGTGAAAGGCTGAGAAAACAGAAAAAAATCCTGTGGAAGACTCAAAAGACGAAATACGGTTAACAAAGGCCCGGCTTATATATTCTTTCGGCAATAGCTTGAGAATCTCTTTCGGATGCATCGTAAAAATGCACTGGTCAGCTGAAACATCGTCTCCTTTATTCAATACAAAACGGCCCACTTTATCGTTCTGAATGTCGGCAAGTTCCTCAATGCAGCTTCCACAGCAGATCTCAACATCGAGCTCCTGATTTTTTCCCCTGAAGGCATTGATAAAAGCAGCTCCGCCATCCTTTACACGTGCAATAGATTCGTACAGACCGAGACATATCCGGCTGTGATTGGCAAAAGAAACTTCTTTCGGCTGTACACCGTAACACATGGCAAGGACGGATAAGAGAGCTTTTAAAACAGGGTTCCGGGTTAATCCGTTTAACACGTCTTCCAGAGTGATGAAATCTTCGTCAATATGGTTATGGCTCAAGGTGAGTGTTTCGAGATGCATAGTGGGCGTCTGATCGCAGACATGCCGGACTTTATCAAAATAGGTCTTAATTGCCGACGTTTCCTGCGGGAAATACTCTTTTAATTTGTCTTTTATCTTTTCAATCCCATAAGGAATCTCATAGAGCCTGTTCTCCGATTCAAGGAAACAACAGTTGGCATTGTCTTCAGACAGAAAGATCGGCTGGATGAGATCCCTTATCCCCAGAACTGACAGCATTTCATGCAGTATACCGCCGCGTTGAAGCCCGCCGGTAAAATGGAATCCGGTATCAAAAGGAAAGCCTTCTTTATAAAACCGGGACAGTGATCCGCCGATGCGCGGATTTTTTTCCAGCAGCAGCACCTTATGACCATTCTTCGCAAGGATAAGAGAGAGTGTCAGCCCGCTGATGCCGCTTCCAACAATTATGCTGCTATATTTTTTCATGTGTTACGGATGGAAAGAGCAGTATTTCTGTATTCAGAGAGATACAGCAAATCACATCGAGAGTCCTCCATTAATACTGATAACCTGTCCATGAATATACATATCCTTTTCTGTACAGAGAAAGTGAACTGCCGATGCCACATCCGCCGGTCTCCCCAAGCGGTTCAGAGGGATTAACGGCAGGATCTGTTCTTTGGGAAGACCTTCGGTCATTGCTGTTTCTATAAAGCCGGGAGCAACCACATTTACCAGAATATTCTTTTTCCCTACCTCATGTGCCAGGGCTTTTGCTGCACCAATCAGTCCTGCCTTGGACGCGGAATAGTTGACCTGGCCTGCCTGCCCTATAACACCTGATACAGAAGATACAACCACAATACGTCCTCTTTTCGCCTTCAGCATAGAAAATAAAACCGTGCGGGTTACATTAAAAAAACCATCCAGATTTGTCGAAAGCACTGAATTCCACTCATCTTTGGTCATCCACATCAGAAGGTTGTCCCGCGCGATTCCAGCATTATATACCAAAACGTAGGGAGAGCAATCCTCTACCATTCGCCCTAGGGCAGCTTCTGTTTCTTCATAGCTGGCAACATCGAAGGAGATCAATTTGCAGGAACTTCCCAGTTGTTCTATTTCTGATTTTGCTTTCTGAGCTGCTTCATGACTGCTTTTGTATGTCAGCCAGATATCAAAGCCGGACTGAGCCAGCCGAAAGGCTATCTCGCGTCCAATCCCCCTGCTTCCACCTATTATTAATGCGATATCTTTCATTGGCTGTGAACGGATGAACCGGTTATTCTGTAGATTATTTGTTACCTGACTGGTTTGTCAAGCCTCTGTTCTGCTGAATGTCAAGGCAAAATGAAAATGTCCGGTTTTCACGCTGCATCCTCAATCAGCTTTTTGGCTGATTTTACTTTTTGCAAAAAAATGATATTTCGATTTCCGCCAAGGGTGAGCCGCTAATGGAGTGTGTCTTTTTCTATGCCGAAGTATACAATCAGGTTTTTGCTGCTTCTCTGGTCGTGTAGGTATTTTCTTAAACTGTAAGCTCACATCGTTATGTGTTATCAGCATCGAGAAACAACCCGAGAAAGAGTGAAAGAAACAGTTATATATCTCTCGTTATTCGTTGTGTCATTTTGGCGCTCATTCTTACCATGCCATTTATGGTCAGGGATTATTTTGTTGATGTGGCAATACTCGTGTGTATATATATCATACTTGCACTTGGGCTGAATGTAGTAGTGGGGTTTACCGGCCTTCTGAACCTCGGTTTTGTGGCTTTCTATGCAATTGGCGCATATATATATGCTTTGCTGAATACAAAATTCGGAATAGGTTTCTGGTCAGCATTGCCTTTTTCTCTTATCCTTACATCAGTTGCCGGTTTCCTCCTTGCGATACCAGCATTGCGGCTCAGAGGAGATTACCTTGCGATTGTTACGCTGGGTTTTGGAGAAATAGTAAGGCTTATTCTGAATAACTGGGACAGCATGACAAGAGGCCCTAATGGGATCTCTGGAATTGCGCCTCCTGAGATTCTGTCAGTATCATTCGGGAAACTCTCACATTACTATTATCTTGTCCTTTTGTTTGTTATTCTGACACTTTTCATAACCAGGAGAGTATATGCATCAAGGATAGGAAGGGCATGGGTTGCCATACGGGAAGATGAAATAGCAGCCTCTGCCATGGGCATAAACACTACCATGTATAAGCTCTATGCCTTTGCCTTCGGTACGTTCTGGGCTGGTCTTGCAGGGGCTCTGTTCTCAGGGAAAATGCAATTTGTATCTCCGGAGAGCTTCACATTCATGGAATCGGTGCTGATACTCTGCATGGTCATCCTTGGAGGTCTTGGCAGCATCACCGGAGTAATCTTCGGGGCCTTTATTTTAGTATCGCTGCCTGAAGTGCTGCGCGAGGTTCAACTATACAGAATGCTTGCCCTTGGTGTCGGACTTGTACTTATGATGATATTCAGGCCGCAGGGATTACTTGGAGGGAAGGGTGTATCTCTTAGAAGTTAGAGACATATCTATGCATTTCGGTGGCATCAAGGCTATCGAAGAGATGAACCTCAGGGTAAAAGCGGGTATTATAATGAGCATTATCGGGCCGAACGGAGCAGGAAAAACCACATTCTTCAACTGTCTCACGGGTCTTGCAAAACCTGCAAAGGGGACTATCCATTTTTTTGATACTGAAATTACCAGGCTCGCAACGCATGATATTGCAAGGCTCGGCATATCAAGGACTTTCCAGAACATCAGACTCTTCAGGGAAATGTCTGTTATAGAAAATGTGATGGTTGCCCAGCACTGCAAGACACGATCGGGGCTTATTGGCTCCATAACGCGATGGAAAAAATTCCGTGATGAAGAGAGAGAGGTAAGGGAAAAGGCCCTCGAATACCTTAACTTTGTTGGTCTGTCCGATTTTGCAGAAACCGTTTCGGCTAATCTGCCCTACGGTGCCCAGAGAAGGCTTGAGATAGCAAGGGTTCTGGCTGCGGAACCTTCATTGATATTGCTTGATGAGCCAACAGCAGGAATGAATCCGCAGGAGACATCTGAGGTTATGGCCCTTATCAGGAACTTAAAGGAACTCGGCAAGACGGTTTTGCTTATAGAACATGATATGAAAGTGGTTATGGGGATATCTGACTGGATCTCTGTGTTAGATCACGGTGTGAAGATAGCAGAAGGACTCCCTGCTGAGATAAAGAAAGACCCGGCAGTAATAGAGGCATATCTTGGAAAGGAACACTGAAAGGATACAAAAGGATACAAGTGGTCGAGGATTCAAGGATTCCAGTGAGATGTTAAATAGCTACAAAGAATTGAAAGTTTGGCCGGAAGGATGCTTAAGGGTCTCATTAAATCTTTGCAAAATAAACACTCGAATCCTTGAGCCCTTGAATCCTTGACCCCTTGATAATTTTATGCTTGAACTTATAAACATCCATACGTTCTATGGTCCTATCGAAGCCCTCAGGGGCATTGATATAGAAGTGAAACAGGGCGAGATTGTCAGCCTGATTGGAAATAACGGAGCTGGAAAGTCAACGACCCTAATGACCATATCCGGCATACTCAAGCCAGGGGCAGGTGATATCGTATTTGAAGGGAAAAGCATCAGGGGGATTCCTCCGCACAGGATTGTTGAAATGGGTATCAGTCAGGTGCCTGAGGGCAGGAGGATTTTCCCCAGGCTTACTATCAAAGAGAACCTTGAGATGGGGGCGTATACAAAGTTCAAAGTTCAAAGTTTAAAGTTCAATTGGACAAAATATTTGAGTTATTTCCGGTGCTCAAAGAAAGGCAGAATCAGCCGGGTGGAACCTTAAGTGGCGGCGAACAGCAGATGCTCGCTATCGGAAGGGCGCTTATGTCAAATCCAAAGCTTTTGCTTCTGGATGAACCCTCCCTTGGTCTTGCACCGATCATCGTCAGCAAAATATTCAGGACAATAAAAGAGATCAACAGGGAAGGGGTTACGGTCCTGCTCGTTGAACAGAATGCCCGGCTGGCGCTGAAGCTTTCAGATAGGGGATATGTGCTTGAAAACGGAAGGGTTGCCCTTGAGGGCAAGGGCGAAGAACTCCTGAGCAATGAGCAGGTGAGAAAGGCATATCTGGGGGAATGATTTAAGTTGCAAATAGTGTTTTAAGTGTGTATATTTGTCTGAAGGTTTTATATGTTCTTGATTTCTGCTTAACCTTGCAAGATTGAGAGTTTTGAACCTTTTCAGGCCGGCGCGACCATGTCTCAATTGAAGGGGAGAGATTCATAGCGAAACAAACTTAAGGAAACAGATGGACAGGGGGGGGCATGAAAAAAAGTTCATTCGTTCTATTTATTGCATTATCTTTAATCATTCTTTTAAGCAACGTATCCTACGCTATCACCATTGAAGCATCTCCCAGTCCAGCGCTGATCAATCAAAGTGTTACTGCCAAGGTAGCTGTACCCTATGTCTCATGCTCTCCAAAATGCGATACAGAGATTAATTTTGGAGATGATGCATCATGGACGACTCTCCAGGTTCCGCAAGGAGCCTGTACAAGTGTCGGGGTTGCTGCATGTTTAGGTTCTACATGCAATCTGAAAGCCGAACATATTTACAAGTCCGCAGGGAAATACACGATAAAAGTACGATCCAAGGCACGTTCCTGTACTACTATTCCTAATAAGCCTGATCCTGCAACTACCGAGATTGTAATAAATGCCCAGACAAGAACGACACCATCGTTTGTGCCGGTAAGACAACCGGATGCAGGGCAACAGCCAGCATGTCCGGCGCTGACCATTACCTCACCGCAGACACTTACTTCAGGTATAGTGGGGACGGCATACAGCTATCAGCTTCAGACAACGGGTAGCCAGGCGCCGATTGTATACAACATAGCTACAGGCTCTTTACCTCCCGGACTGAACATGAATACTTCAGGACTTCTCTCGGGAACCCCGACAACCGGCGGCGTGTATTCATTTACAGTGAGATCAACGGACAACTGCATGTTACCGCAGAGCCCGTTCGGTGGCACGAGCCTCCCTAACACCGTACAGAAGACATTTTCCATAACCGTGAATCAACCGCCACCACCACCTGTGACAGCACCACCACCTGTGACAGCACCACCACCTGTGACACCACCACCTCCCGTGACACCACCACCTCCCGTGACACCACCACCTTGTTTGCCTCTGAGCATAACTTCAACTTCTCCGCTTCCTTCAGGTACAGTGGGGCAGGGATACTCTACCCAGATACAGATATCAGGAGGGCAAGCACCGATTACCTCCAGTCTTTTTAACGGAACATTACCCCCTGGATTAACCCTTAGTTCGTCAGGGATTATCTCTGGAACGCCAACGAGTTCTGGAATTTATGACTTTACAGTAAGAGCAACGGACAACTGCATGATACCGCCGAGCCCGGCCAGTAACCTCAGCGTTCCTAATACCGTACAGAAGACATTTTCAGTAACCGTGAATCAACCGGCGGTACCATGTCCGACACTGACCATTACTTCACCTCAGACACTTACTTCAGGCACGGTTGGGACGGCATACAGCGCTGCGCTGCAGGCAACTGGCGGGAAACCACCCGTAACTTTCAGTCTTGACGCTAATAGTTCGTCTTTACCTCCGGGATTAAATATAAGTCCTGCGGGTGTAATCTCAGGCATACCGGCAACTTCCGGCAATTATTCGTCCATAAAAATAAGGGCAACGGACAGTTGTTCTCCGGAGCCGAAATTTACTGCGAAGACTTATTCAATAACTGTGAATCCCCTACCACCAACACCCGTGATCCTACCACCAACGGTTCCTGTGACACCACCACCGCCACTGCCAACCGTGACACCAACACCAGTACCACCACTATTACCAATACCGATAACCCTTTCTGTTACCACGGTTCCACAGTATTTCAACATTCCAAGTGGTCAGAGCAGTTCAAAAAATGTAAATTACCAGTTTTCCGGTTCCTCTACTATCAATATTACCCTGAAATCTATTGGCGGGAGTTTCAAGGTTGGTGCTGACATCGTTGGAACCAATCAAACACAAATGACGGCAAACATACAAAGCGGTTCTGGCATAGCTCCCGAGATGATTACTATACCTGTTGGTATTATACAAAAGGCAATCCAGATGAAGTCAAATAAGATGACTTATGTCAGGACGTTCACCGGTCAGAACGTAACTCTGAACAGTTCCGTTACTATCACTATCACAACGCAGGCTGCTGCGGATTTTGACATATCGGGGATAGAACTTTATTTCCCGGGCAGGCAGATACAGGCAACGGTCGAGAGGAATTATACAGGCCTCAAGGCATTTGCAGATATCACCGTCGTAGGCTCAGGGCTTCTCAGGGGTGAATGGAGGATAGACGACATAACAATCGGCACTGTTGAAACGAATGTCATTGGCGGCAAGAGCATAACGCTGCAAACCCCGCAAATTCCTTCTCTGCGCACCTTTGATCCGGGCAGTCATAAAGTCAGCTTCGTCATCACAAGCCCCCTTTCAAACAGTGCGCCCATCATCACATATTTCGTTACAGCAGAAACAAAACAGAGTGAAAAAATTCCTGACATAAAATTGTTTGATATTTCTAATCTGATATTTCCGGAAGGAATAATCTATCTCGACGAGCCCAATGGGGGATACAGCCCGTGCCGCGGCCAAGTTGGGACTGTTCTTTAGGGCATTCTGCCAATGGCGACTTCTGGAATTGCTGTTCTCCGCCGCCTACGAGCGTGTGTATGCCTATACCTGTTACGAAAGATTTTGGCGTTCCTGCGCTTAATGACAAGACTCGCTTCAAATGGCATGAAGAAAACCCTGGTACGGCCCAATGGTTCGAACTTCGGTTCCTGGATCAGGGAGGCAACCTAATTATCAAAGAGCGGGTGTCTGACGTTTGGTACAGTATTTCTCAAGTTGGGTTTGTCCTTGATGTTTCCTTCTTTGAGAAATATAAACAATCGGCAGGGGCATCGGGTGAATTCTTATGGGAAGTAGCGGGATTCAGGACCTACACAAAAAATGGGGTAGCATATGATCCGCAGACAGATCAGTCTGCCCAGAAGCCTCAAGATCTTGTCGATAAGGAGGTAGAGATTTCAGAGCGCTGGCCTCTCAGGCTGCCGGACAGACCAACGGGACTGGCCTGCCCTGATATGGGTTACGGACTGAGTAGTACCCTTTCAATCAGGGCCATAAAACAGGACCAGCTTAACTATTACGCAGGGGACATAATCAGCATAGACGGCACGTTCACCCTCAAGAATTCCCCTTATGCGGCTGATTCATATCAAGGTCTGGATTCATCGTATGGCCACGGAGGATTATTGCCCTCACGATTCCTCAATGTTTTTATCGATTGGGGAGATGGTACCATTGAGCCAGTATATGGGTCAAAACATACAGACCCAACTGATATAGCCCCCTGGCCCAATTACTTAAATCTCAATCATAAGTACGAGCATAATGGCTACTACTCAATCCGGATCTACGAGCTCCCCTCCGAGCTTTTGCAGAATCCCGGATTAATTGAAGACCTCGGCGCTAAAACCGGCAAGTCACCGTATTTGGCTGCGGCCAAGGCGATCACCGGGATTGAAGACCTCGGCGCTAAAATCGGCAAGTCGCCGTATCTGGCTGCGGCCAAGGCGACCCCCGGGATTTACGGGGGACAGACAGCAGATAAAACAAATTCTTTAGGTAACCAGGCCTTCGATTCGGCCTATATGCTCTATTGTCATCACATTATAATCAATGAACACGAGGATCTCGATGCAACAGGGAAGCTTCATCTCAAATCCATAGAGATTACAGGCTTCTCAGGCCAGGGAACAGGCAGTTCACTGGCAACGGTCACCTCCTGCGATCTCGGGATTACTGCAAACGCCAAACTTCGCTATTACGGCTCGGGTGAGATAATCCTGAGCTGGAAGGTGGATGGCGTGACGATAGCAAGTGAAAACAAACAAGTCCCGCCCTCTGAGAGACGAAAGTGGTCTGAGGCATATCATGCATGGAGTCAACCGGAACCGATCATAGACTCTATAAATTTTACGTCGCCACTTCTTGGAGTCGGGAACATCGGCAAGCGGAAGGTTACTGTAGAGGCCCGCGTAGTCACCGACCCCAAAGTTATCGGGGCCTGGGCAGGCGGCACGCAGATTTCAAAGGAGGTCTTCGAAAGCGATTGGAAAAATCCACCGGTCCCTGGCGGACCGGGTAACCCTTTAACCTGGCAGAGAGCAGAAACTAAACTGGCCTTCCTTTTGCCGCAGGAGGGCCTGTCCGAAACCCTGCGCGATATTTCAGGGGGACTGTTCGCGGCTGCAAAGCCCTCTGCGGACTCTTCCGGTGCAGCTTTAAAATCAGGCGCACAGGAAGGGCAGATGATAGTCGGGCTGCTGTCGCCGCAAAAAGAGGCGGCAAAGGGAATGCCGGCAGTCGTGTATGTTAACGAAATCTATCCGGACATGCTCGGCGCATACATGGAAGCGGACGGAGGACAAGGAACGGTTAAAGTTGGCGGCCCGGACGTGGAATCTGCGCCCAAGTGGTACAACGTGGTCCAGGCAGACCCGGCGTATCCATGCGTCTTCCATTTCCCCGTCAAGGACGGCAAATACTTTGTCGTCCAGAACATTAACCCCGGATTGGGAAAAGTGAAGCCGGGAGTGAAGAAGGAAACGGACGGAAAATATTACGGCAAAGGCACCCTTATGCTCAATCTCACAGACAGCGCCTCCGGGGTGACCAGCCATCCGGTCGATAACATTGAAATCAACGGTTGGGTGGTGAATGACGGCATTAAGGTTGACCAGGGAGAGATCCTTGTTTCCCCCGGGATGACGATCGAGGATTTGCCCGGGATGGTGGCGACACTGAAGAAGCTTAACGGCACTGCAGGGGATGAAGTTAAGGCTACCATGGACATTAAAGTGTCCTACAACACGCTCCGGTTATATGACGACAGCACTCCCGGATGGTCAGGCCTGGAGGAAACAATAACGCCGCAGGGTGACTGGCATGCTGAACATCAGACCCTGGCTCCGAGCCTGATTTACTGGAGCTCCTTTCAGATCAAGTCTAATGACGTTACTATAGATCTGGACCACAATTACGGATCTGCAGCGGATAAACTCTGCGGCGGAGAAAGCGGCAAGGGATGGGTAGGCATCCACCTCGGTGGGAAGGTGAGCGGCATGCAAGCACTAAAAAGCTCTGCAAAAAGTCCCGCAAAAATAATCCCTTACTCTCTGAACCTGCTGGAGTTCGAGTTTGACGCCAACAATTGGGGCATAGTCAACAGTGGCATATGCGGAGAGGCAAACTACCCCAACGGGTTCAAAAAAACCATAGGCGAAGGATGGGTATCAGTTGACTCGATAACAGCACATGCGGAAAAAGGGACCTTCGATGCTTCTCTCCTGGGCTTTAAGGTGTATGTACCGTGGCTCGCAGTAGAGGTAGATGGAGGAGATGCGAAGATTACATCAGGTGGGGGCAAAGCTGCAGAACTCGCTTTTATTCCTCCCAAATGCGATCCTTCGAAAGGACCAGTCAGCCCCACATGCATTGTGCCTCCCCTGAATTACGGCAACATCGTCATGAAACCGACCATCGTAGGTTTCATGAGCACTAAAGATGCCGGCTGGGGCATCATGACAAATACAGACTTCGAGTTTAGTGACGGCGGTGTACCTTTTACAGCAATCAAGGTGAACAAACTTTTCTTTGATATGTTCGGCAGGGCATCCTTCGAAAACGGGCTGGCCCAGCCTGCTCAGAGCGTTCCCCCTCCCTCGGGAGGTATCACATTTGGTCTCGGCGGAACCTACACGCTCTCTTCCGTAAACGTGTCGGCGAAGGTATTTCCCAGGATCGATTTTGCATTCGGCGGCAACCTCCAGATCGCGACGGATTTTGGCTCAAGTACTACTGTCGGATATTCAATCGGGCGCGGTCAGGACAAAAAATATAATGCTGCCGGGCCTCTTGTTGCTATCTCGCCGATAAAGTACCAGTACGGAAATTTCGTCAGTTATACTATTACTCCTCAATATAACGGCCTGGGTTCGTCCCAGACACCTAACACACATTACCAAAAGGATATGTTATTTGCTTCTATTGACCCCATCACATCGGGTATCGGCATTTCTGACGCCATGCCGGAAGGAACGATGCTTGTTGCAGGCAACCCCGGCAATAGCGGATCCGGTCCTGTAGATGTTTACAGCGGCAGTATTGATCTGGACAACCTGTTCGGTATGCCGATAGTGCCCTCGATTCACGCGATATTCAGACTCGGATACAGCAATGGCGATGACTACTGGTTGTCATATGCATCGGCTCCCAACTTAAGTATCCCTTTGTACGGTCTCATAATTAAAAAACTTGGGGGGGGTATGGGTTATAACTTCCCTTCAGCTGTTTTTGTTAACAAAACTGCTTTGACTGCTACACCAAGCATGGACGGAACTCATGTCTATGCCGGAGAATTCGGCCTGAGTTCCGCCGATGGATTCGGCATAAGCGTTGACGGCATTCTCACGATGAAGCCCTCACCATTTGAAGTGAGGATGGACTTCGTTAATACCAACATACTCGGCATAAAGGATATTCTGAAGGGATATTTCAAATACGCCGGGAGCTCATTGGATGGGCTAGTCTGGACGCCACAGCCCCTTGAGGTCATCCCGGGTCTCTCGATCAATGTTCCGCAGGGTTCCTCGGGACTGCATTTCGGAACTGACAAATGGCAGATTGACATGGGCACAGCAAGCAACCCGCTTCACGGCAAGGTGTTTTTCCTGAATGCAAATGCATACTATCAAATAGGTTATCCGATCGGCTACAAGGTCGGGGGGAGCGTGGCGCTGAATGTCAAATCATGTCTGATATTGGCCAGCGTGGACTTGCACGCATCGGCAGGCGCTGATCTGCATATAAAACCGGGCATACCCCCTCATATAACCGCATCTGTAAGTGGAAATATCGGGTTTGGCGGCTGCCTCGCCTGTGCGGGACCATGTGCGGGCTTTGATATGGGAATAGAACTCACAGGAGGGTTTCCGCCACCCGAGCTGGGCGGATGCCTCTCACTTGATTTTGGACTAAAAGAAGTTAAACCATGCCTTAGCCTGAGCGATCTTTATTAAAAGGAGTCTTAGATGAAAAAACAGACTTTCATCCTCATCCTGTGTGCCCTGCTGATGATAAATGTTTTAAATTATTCACCGGTCTTTGCCGATGAGCAAGCTGATGGGGCTTTATTCGCGGTTTCAAATGGCAAGGGCGAGGTGAACTTACTCTGGATTCCGCCTTCAGCAGAGTCGCCGCAGGGCGGATGGCGACTGGAGGATGATACCGGGCACGTTTTTGCCGAAAGGATTGCTCCCATGGAGGAAGAAGCCCTCAGGGGATTATCCCGGGAGGATGCAGCGGCTGTGGCAAAAATAATAGAGAGACTCTCAACAGCGGCAGGTGCGATGGAACAGGAAAATGCAGATACAGCCCTTTATGTTTCAGCCCTGATCGATTTCCATTATGCACGGGCACTTGGTCTTGCCTCGACCATCCGAAGTCTGCCGGCTGGCCCGCGTTCATATCGTGTTACCGGACTTAATAAAGATGGTACACCGACGGGTGTTACTCTCAGAAGTCATACAGTGGACCCATCCGTAGCAACATCGCTTCCGACGCCGCCATCAGACCTGCGGGCAGAAGCACGGAAAGACCTGACAGCGCTCTACTGGTCCCCACCACCCGGTGATATCAAAATCCCTGTCTTCGCATATTATGTGGAGCGGGACGGAAAGCTGCAAAAGAATGTTTTCGTCACGGGGAAAATCAGGTTTCTCGGCGCAAAGTGGGACCGGAATAGGCCGGCGATTGTTGACGCTGACGCGCCTGTTGAGGAAGAACTGACCTACAGAGTATACAGCGTAGATATCTTCGGCAGGAAGAGCACGCCTTCTTCATTCAGTTTTTTCAGGCCCGACCTGAGGGCGCTGGATCCCCCAATTAATGTTAAGGCAGAGGCAGGAGAGGGAAAAATCACGATAACCTGGGAACCCGGCGGCAACCCCTATACTGCAGCCTATATTGTTGAGCGGTCATACCTGAATGACGGGCTGTATGAAGTGCTTACGCCAAAAGGCCTGAAGAGAGATACAGGAAGTTATCAGGATGAGAATGTGAAGGCCGGGACCTCCTATTTTTACCACGTGAGGGCGGTTGGGCCGAGGGGCGACCTGGGCGCACCGTCACAAAAAGCTGCCGCTATGGGGATGAGCAGAGGGAGACCTACCAGTCCTTCCGGGCTTAAGGCAGAGGTTGGCAAAACACGGGTAAGACTTACCTGGAAAGCTTCAAAGGAGCCGGTTGCGGGATATTTCATTGAACGCAGGGTAGAAGGTTCAGACAAATGGTTACGCATAAACTCGACCTATTACAGAGGACTCCTCTACGACGATGACCACGCCCCCGATGGTTATGGCACCTTCAGTTACCGTGTAGTTGCAGTTTCACATGACTATAAGGAAAGTGATCCGAGTGCCGAAGTGACAGCTACAATAGAAGACAGGTCATTCCCACCCGTTCCTTTCATAACGGATATAGACGGCAAAGATGGGAAGGTTACCGTAACCTTCCGGCCCGGGGTGCCGGAAGAGAAAACAGAACAATTTCTTATCGTTAGATCGGTTTCTGTTGACGACCCTGGTCTTGTAATCGGGAACCCCCTGCCGGGCAGATCGCGTACCTTTATTGACACGTTCGTGGCGCCCGGGCAGTTTTACTGGTACAGGGTCGTTGCTCTTGATAAAAAGGGAAACAGGAGTGACCTGAGCAGCCCGGTCGTTGTGCGGGCAGGTACACCCTTGATCCCGGTACCCAGGAAACCCGAAGCGGAGTTTCTGAAGGAGCCTTTCAAACGTGTCGAGATACGTTTTGAAAAACCGCCTGCAGGTCTCTTTGTAACAGTGCAGCACAGGATCGACGGCAAGGATCCCTGGTTGACAATTATGCGCGGCCTCAGTATTGACCATGCCCTTCACACAAGTCTTCCGGAGAATGGAAAAGTCGAATACAGAATTGTTTATCAGGCATCTAATGGTGTGCAGGGTGAGCCGTCAGAGCCCGTTGAGATTTCTATACCATGACAAAACAATATAGCATATAATTATGAAGCAATTTAGGAGCGGAGGTCTCATATGAGATGGCGGCGGTTGTTTGTTATTCTGTTCTCTTCAATCCTCTGTTTTTCTGTTGCCCGGGCTGAGAATCAGCCACAGACAGCGGCAAATATCCAAAAAGATATCATACGTGCAGTAACGCCTTCTGAGAATGCCGTAGTCATCGGCAAAAAGCCGGATATTAAAATCGAATTTCTGGAACCCATTACCCCTAACACCCTTGTGGTTATTCTTGATGGGGCAGATATAACTCAGTTGCTCTTGATCACAGATAAAGGGTTTGAATTTACACCTGTTATGGTTCTACCTGCGGGGTCGCACAATCTCAGAATAGCTGCGACAGATAAAGAAGGCAGGCAGCTCCTGAAGAATGTATCTTTTAGTACCCGCCATACCATTACCTTTGAAGAAGCTTATTCCAGTAATGAAGTTTCAGTGATCTATGAGACCATTTTATCTGAACCTGATAAATTCCCTCAAATCCCCGATTCAAGAGTTGAGGGAAACCTGGGTTCAAGCTCAAAGATAAAAGATAAGGAATGGGAATTTACCTTTAATACAAACGTGAGATATCTTGATCAGAATCTGCCTGTAATGGTGCCGATGCAAAAAGGCTTTGAAGTTGCAAACTGGGTTTTCAACAGCTCTTATACAAATACAAAAGATAACATGAGGCTTAAGGCAAGCATAGGAGATGTGCAGGTGAATGAAACGCAATATACTGCCTACGGCCTGGCCAGAAAAGGAGGGGTTTTCAGTTTTCAATATGATACTGTTCAATTAAGCACTTTCAGCGTCCAGAGCCAGCAGTTTTATGGCCTTAAGGGAATAGGCATTGAGGGCTCGCTGGATGACCATATAATAGGCGCCTCAGGAGGGATCGCATTATTTGACAGGAAAATGGAATTCAAGGCTGTATATGTGACAGGCGGGGAACCGGGCGGCAATTCCTATGGCATCTCGACAACAGGGGGTTCCAAAAGAGGAGATGTTTTTGGATTCCTTCTTACATCTGATTTCTTTCAGAATAAACTGAAGACAGAATTCGAAACAGGTTTCTCCAGGTATGATCCTGATACCTCTGATGAATTCAGGAGTAAAAGTGACAACGCATACAAACTTAAGTTGAGCGGCAATCTGGACGCTTATAACTATGAGGCATTGTATGAATATATAGGAAGGGACTATGCCGTTGTTGGGAATCAGATGATCCAGAAGGACAAGCAGGGTGTGAGCATGAGAAACGGTTTGAACCTCGGAGTACACAATATCAACCTCATGGTCTCGCGGTACAACGATAACGTCAAAGGTGATGATCTGTTCCCGCGGATTGTTAATTACCAGGGGTATCTGGATTATTCTTTCAATGGCATACCGAATCTCCCTATAGGCTTTAATTACCAGAAAAGCGTCCAGGACAGCACAAAAGAGCCGGCCGGCGCTTACAAGCTCTCTATTCATACTGATACTGTTTCAGGGAGAATAAATTACACGGTAGACAAGTTTAATATTGGATTTCAGACAGGATATTCATTGCAGAATGACAGGACACAATCAAATAACGACACAACAACAGTAAACTGCACACTGACCCCGTCTTACAATATTCAGAATTTTTCTGTCAGTCCCTCGTTCTCTTTTAACCAGTCCCAGTACCATTCTACTGATCTCATGACAGATACCTATACAATAAATCTTGATGTAAGAACAAAGTTTCTTCAGGAGAAGATGTCCTTTGATGTTGGGGGAACCTACAATATAACCAAGGCTAATAATGGGTCGGTCAACAGCCGGAACCTTAATACTAACTTCAGACTTGCTTATAACATTAAGGGCTTGCTGAGAGGGTTTCTCAATCCCACCATTGCTCTCAGGGGAACCTATATGAAGAACATAGATGAGGTTTACTCACAGTCGACTAAGGATGAGTTTATCTTGTTTCTTGTGCTGGCTACATCTGTACCATTTTCATTTTAAGGAGGGATAATAATGAAACGCCATATACTGCTTGTTGCACTGCTCTCAGTCATATCTTTTATTTTCTTGACTGTAGATGTAACCCATGCCATCACTCTTAGCGCCTCTCCGAATCCCGCAGCAATTGGCCAGAATGTTACTGCCACAGTGACCGCATCATATTCTCCTGCCGCCGCTCCATGCGGCGTACAGATTAGATTCGCTGCTACTGAAACATTTACGAATCTTGGCTCTTGCACTACTCCATGTAATATAACCCATGTATATTCAAGTCCCGGTTTGTATACAGTCACTGCGCAGGCAATACCACCACCACTAACTGGTGGTTGTGTTTCTGCTTCACCGCCCTCTTCTGTCTCGACGAATGTAACCGTCAATTGTCCTGCATTGAGCATCACTTCCCCGTCAACCTTATCAACAGGAAATATGGGAGAAGGATATTCATATCAGTTGCAGACATCAGGAGGGCAGGCGCCTATTATATTTAGTCTTACATCAGGCTCATTGCCACCTGGTTTGATACTGAGTTCTACAGGTCTGATCTCTGGAACACCGATGGGTATGGGGACCTATAATTTCACAGCAACAGTAACAGACAGTTGTGCAGCAGGTGCGCAAAGCTTACAGGGGGACTTCAGCATAACGGTAAATGCAGCGCCATGTCCTGCGTTGAGCATTATCTCACCGTCAACACTGACATCAGGCACTGTTGGCCAGGGCTATACATATCAGATAGCGACATCAGGCGGGCAGGCACCTATAACCTTCAGCATCATATCAGGAGAATTACCATCTGGATTAATCCTGAGTTCATCTGGTTCGATAACCGGGACTCCATTAACAGCCGGTACATGGAACTTTACTGTCCGGGC
This sequence comes from Thermodesulfovibrionales bacterium, assembly GCA_049302065.1. Taxonomy (GTDB): domain Bacteria; phylum Nitrospirota; class Thermodesulfovibrionia; order Thermodesulfovibrionales; family SM23-35; genus VGWX01. The sequence continues at coordinate 21,384 of JBAQLU010000190.1, read as the reverse complement.
AACCGACAGTTGTGTGTTAGCGTTGCGGATATCAAAAAAGAGCGTTTCTGACAAGAGTTTTTCGATAACCATCAACCCAGCCGCATGTCCTTCATTTGCATACACTTCACCTGCAACACTTTCAAACGGCACGGTCGGACAGGCATATTCATATCAGCTTCAGACTTCCGGCGGACAGACACCTATTATATTTAGTTTTGTCAGTGGGTCATTACCTCCGGGATTAAACCTGGGTTCAACAGGATTGATTTCCGGTATACCAACGAGTTCAGAGGCTTATTCATTCACAGTAAGTGCAACAGACAGTTGTGCAGCAGGTGCGCAAAGCTTACAGGGGAACTTCAGCATAACGGTAAATGCAGCGCCATGTCCTGCGTTGAGCATTATCTCACCGTCAACACTGACATCAGGCACTGTTGGCCAGGGTTATACATATCAGATAGCGACATCAGGCGGACAAGCACCTATCACCTTCAGCCTTGTGTCAGGTGCATTGCCGTCCGGATTAAGCATGAGTGCATCAGGACTTATCAGCGGAACACCATCACCTGCTGGAACTTCAACTTTCACAGTAAGGGCGACGGACAGTTGTGCAGGAGGGGCACAGACATCTGACAAGAGCATGACGATAACAGTCAACCCTGCACCATGTGCTGCCCTGAGCATTACTTCACCATCGACGCTTCCTTCAGGAAATGTTGGGCAGAGTTATGCATATCAAATAACAACATCAGGAGGACAGTCACCGGTAATTTTCAGGCTCTTGTCTGATACACATCCGCCGGGGTTGAGAATGACTTCGACAGGCTTGATCTCCGGTACCCCAACCAGTGCAGGGAATTATACATTCCGGGTGAGAGTGACAGACAGTTGTGCAGCAGGAGCGCAGAGTGCAGAGAATGATTTTTCGATAACGGTACAGTTAATTCCACCACCTGTAACTATTTCAGTGAATCCTGTGCCTTCGTCTTTCAGTATTCCAAGGGGATACAGCAGTTCAAACAATGTCCTTTATCAGTTCAACGGGTCTGCTTCAATAAATACAACACTGAACTCTGCAGAAGGGAACTTCATGGCCGGCGGTGAGATAATAGGGACCAGTTCAATTCCTTTGACAGTTCAAATCCATAATGGTACCGGCAGAGTAGCGGAGGTAATCAATATACCGGTTGCGGTCATTGAAAGGGCATTAAGGAGAGGATCAAATACCTTTATCTATGTAAGGAATTTCAGCGATGCTTCAATAAACGTCATTGCTACAGTTAACTTTATGATTACCACTGAAGCAGGCGCAGACTTTGAAATAAAGCGGATCGACCTTTATTTCGAAAACAAAAGGCCGGAGATAACAGTAAACAGAGGCTTCCCAAAAATCAGGGCATTTGCTGATATTCGTTTTGTCGGATCGGGATTCCTGCAGGGCTACTGGGAGGTCGATGGCAGGATGCTGTCACATGTTGATCAGCACCTCACATATGGGGCAAGTGTAACCTTGCAGACACCCGACATTCCACCTATGCCGGCGTTCGATACAGGCTCACACGTCGTGAGGTTTGTTATTACAAATCCGGTGACAGATTTATCATTACCCTCAATCATCTATTTTGTTACTGCAGAGGAAGGCCGGGGTAAGCCGGTCAATATTGTGCTCCTCTCACCCGTGAACGACTCTCTCATTGAATATGCGCCTGTGAAATTTGAATGGGAAAAACTCGATAAGACGCCTCTTTATTTCATCCGGTTCTCTGATAAACCTGAATCAGCCCCTGTTTTCTCTGCATATGCGAAGGAGGCGTATTATACCCTTCCTGACATTGCTCTCAAGGGCGTGTTCTCACCCGGCCAGAAATACTACTGGAAGGTTTCCGGGTTTGATGCAGAAAACATGGTCATCGGTGAGAGTGAAACATGGGGCTTTACCTTCAGACCTTATGACAGTTATGTGAAAGGGCAGATAATAGCGGTCTTTTATGAATCGGCATATTCAGAAGACCTGCTGAATGAGCTGAAGAGTAAGTATTCCCTGACAGTGGGTGATGTCTTTCCACTGAAATCAGTAAACCTCAGGGTCATTATATTTGAAACCAGAGAAAATGATATCGCAAGCATAATCAATGAACTTATGAAAGACAGCAGGATCATGATCGCCCAGCCGAATTACATACTGAAGACAATGAGCGACCCCCTCCGCAAGATGCAATATGCCTGTGATATTCTGAAGACAGACAAGATCCATGCCCTGTATAAAGGAAACGGGATAAAGGTGGCAGTTATTGATACAGGAGTGGATGCCGGCCATAATGACCTGAAGGGCAGGGTCACGATCACAGAAAATCTCGTAAGAGGAGACAAATATACCCCTGAAATCCACGGCACTGCTGTCGCAGGTATTATCGCAGCGGACTCGGACGGTTATGGGATAGAAGGTGTCGCACCCGGCGCAGATATTATTGCCCTGAGGGCTTGCAGGCAGATGTCAAAGGATCAGCCTGAAGGCGAGTGCTATACAGACAGCCTCGCAAAGGCGCTGGATAAAGCGATAGATCAGAAAGCCCATATTGTAAACATGAGCTTCGGCAACATTCATTATGACGGTCTCCTTGCAAAATTAATCGAGAGAGGCGCAGAGCAGGGGATACTCTTTGTTGCACCAGCCGGTAATTTCAAAAACGAGCTGGAATTGCGTTTTCCTGCCTCGCACCACGCTGTTATCTCCGTGGGAGGGTTTGATGAAAAATTGAACCCTTATCCGAATCCGTACATAACGAAGAAGACTTCTGTTTGTGCCCCGGCAGTGAATATCCTTACAACCGTTCCCAATAATAAACATAACTTCATGACAGGCACATCCATATCATCAGCATACATTAGCGGAATCCTTGCCATTGCGCTGGAAAAAGACAAAAGCGTCAGCAAAAAGACATTGCCTCCTTATCAGGGTGATATTTGCAAATGGGAAGAGGAACTGCTTAAGATAAAAATCTGTGAAAAATAATTTGAACCTTGCGTTTTCCTTTAATAAGAGGGGAATCATAATGGGATCCACTTGATAACCTATCTGTTTGATTCTTCAGGGAATTGTGTGAATACATACCCCACTTTAGAAAAGTGGGAGTAAATGTAAAGATTAGAAAAGTGAAGCCTTTTTAAGAAGAAGGGATTACAAAAATAATGCTATACCTACAGGAGAGTCGGAAGAAACATATGTGTATTGTTTGTTGTACTAAGAGAAACTTTTACGAAAAAGATTGCACAATGACAGTACTGATCTCCTCCAATACTTCATGGAATTTAGGTATCGCTGATTCCATAACCTTTCCATCTTCGAGGTGCTTGTGACGAGGAAAGGTAGGGATATCTCTGTGATGAGAGGCATTGTCATATCGAAAAACAAGCTTTTTCTTGTTGTCCATATATTGGTATCTGTATTTATCAAAGATAAGTTTCTTGCCCTTTTCCAAAACAAAAACAGAAAATTCAAGAGATGACATGTCCATAAAAATGAGCAAACCTTTTATGTATACCTCTTTTTTTGAAGCGCTGAAGTATTTCTTAACGTCTGATGATATAACTATGGATGATAAAGAAATAGTCTCCTCTATTTCCCTGAGGAGAATAGAAATCATTTGATGAGAGGTTGTAAGACGTTCTTGGTTTTAATCCAACTTGAAAGGAGTTTATGGAAAGCATGCCAATCAAAAAAATCCTGCTCATCGCCCATGCTGCCTTCTTCAAATTTCTCAAGGAAAGCAGATGTGTTGATGCCATGCTTTTTCTCAAGAGATTTAATCTGTTTTTTATAAAAAGTTATAGCCATGGAGCAGATACTCAGTTCTCTTTCAAGGGATTCTTTCAACTCATTAGCAATAATCATATGCAGTTACCTCAATTTTGTATATATCAAAATATAGCACAACATCAACTATTCATGAAAGGCGAATTTTAGATATATGAACATTTATACCATTATAATGCGTCCAATGAACCCTTAAAACATATCATACACTGGAGCAAATGATTATGTATCCAAAGGACAGTATAAAGATTACGTGGAATAAAGTTTGAACCTTTTTGAGCAAAGGGGTTACTAAAATACTATGGATCAAAACTATGTTGGGGGAAAGATGAAAGGACGGATATCTTTTGCCGCACTGCTATTTATGTTTATGACGGTTCTTATGATCGGAGCAATGTCTCAAAAACAAACCCTGTCAGCTGCTGCGCCGGCATTCAGCATCAACAGGATAGCGCTGTATTTTGAAAACAGAAGGCCGGATATAACGGTTCAGAGGAATGAGCCGGTTAAAGTCTTTGCTGATATCAAGTACACAGGGTCAGGCCTGCTCCAGGGTTACTGGGAGGTTGACGGCAGAATACTGTCCTATGTAAACCAGCATCTCATATCAGGAAACACGATTACCCTTCAGGCGCCGCAAATACCTTCAATCCCTACGTTCGACCCGGGAACCCATGTCGTGAAATTTGTGATTACAAACCCGGGGAAAACCGTTCCCATGCCTTCAATCGTCTATTTTGTTGCCCCGTCAGACTATGCAGGCAAATCTATTCTTATTAAAATAATATCGCCAAAAGATAAGTCCGTAATCGAATATGCTTCAGTAGCTTTCTCATGGCAAGGGTTCCAGACTGACGCTTCGTATTCAATACAGTTCTATGATAACCCCAGGCAGGAGAAGCCTGTTTTCTCCATGTGTATGCTGGGATCTTCATACACGCTCTCAGGAGATGCCCTGAAAATGATTTTTGTCCCTGACAGGAAATATTACTGGAAGATTAAGGGTTGCAGTTCTCAAAATGATTACGGAGAGAGTCATTTAGCGGAGTTTACTTTTAAAAAATAATTTCGTGTAACCGAAAGGAGAGGATAATTTTGAAGATACTGAGAATGTGGATGCTTGTTGTCGTAACCTTGTTTTTCCTTATAAATCTGATTTCTTTGGTATCAGCAACAGAGAAACCAGGCATCGGTCTGGGGGATATGATGGGAAAAACACAGATAAATCCCGAAGCAATTCAATCTATGAAACCTGATTTAATTATCGGGAGCTTTTCCGCTCCTGCAAGTGTAACCCAGACCGAGATGCTATCCCAAAAGATCAAAATTACAGTAAAGAATATCGGTGGTAGCGAAGCTAATGATTTTATTGTTGCCGTTATTCTTAAGGGAACAGTTGTGAATCCAGGCTGGCCAACACAATATCATATCCTGGGTTTCGGAACGGTAGCAAGCCTGAAAGCAGGCCAATCTGCTACGGTAACCCTTCAGAGTTTTTCTGTCGGAAGCATTGTACCACCGAAACAATATGAAATATGCGCCATTGCAGATGAAGGGAAAAAGGTGAACGAGAGCGATGAAAAGAATAATATGAGCAAGTGCCAATTCATTGATATTACACCCTAATTTTTATTAATTTATTAATGATTTAAAATGAAATGACATATTATTATTTGGTTGTGATAAAATTTGATTTAACAAGCCTCCTGTTAAAATAATTTTGAAGTCTTTTGAGGGAAATTGTTGCCAATCAAACAACAGGAGAAAGGGGGTGAAAAGACATCGTTGCCGCTCTTTTCGATTAGAGTAAATAATTTTTAAAGGGAGGGAATTGATATGAAAAAAATTATCATAGTAATGGTTGCAATATCTTTCTGTCTTATAATGGCTGGAATCGCAGGTGCTGCAGAGGCTGTTAAGCCGGGTGGTACAACAACGCAGCAGCTACCACCGGGAACACAGCAACCAGTTCCTGTGTTTACCTGCCCCGCAGGATGGAAGAAAGTAACTAATGAGCTTATATGTGTGCCCAAAAAACCTTCTACACCTCTAAACTGTCCAAAAGGCTATACGTATGCGGAATACCTTAGTTGCGCTCCTGGTCAACCTGGCGGTGGCTGTCAAATAGGTTGCTACCAAACGCTCTATTAAAAAAAACACTGAATATGCAATCAGTAAACAATAATTAAGTCAATTGTATAACAAAAGATAAAAACAGGGACAGCGCCTTTTTGGTAAACAGTAAAAGACCTGAGAAGGCTGCTGTCCTGTTTTTTGTAAAATATTCCTAACGCTGATTATTCAGAGAAAACTCTATTCCGGAAACAAGAAGTAAACTCTCCTTTATAAATCAAAAAATAAGTCATTAAAAATATGCTATAATTTTTTGTTATGGGAAATGCCAGGGCGCATCTGTTCATTGACGGAAGGGTGCAGGGCGTTTTCTACCGGGCGTTTACAAGGGAGCTCGCCCATAACCTTGGGCTTGATGGCTGGGTAAGAAATCTCAGGGACGGCAGGGTTGAGGCGCTGTTTGAAGGTGAAAAAGGTATCATTCAAAAGGCAATTCAGGCATGCTACGCCGGCCCGCCCGGAGCAAAGGTGTCGAATATAGAAGTTGAATGGGAAACATATACAGGTAGTGAGAAAGGGTTCAGCGTAAGATATTGATAGAATATTGATATTGATAAAGAGTAATGCAGACATTGTTCAAAATTTTTTTAACTTGATAAGGTTATTGAAAGTATCTTTTATTCTTTTATTCGATAAAATATTTCTTAACCCATCAGTTAGAGGTACACTAAGGTATCAAAAAATAAATTTTTCACAACATCTGCATTGCTCAATTTTGATAATTTTTTTATTTCGTAAATAGCGTTATGCTAAAAAATAGATGCTGAAGGAACTCAGAATCAGGAATCTTGCTATTATTGATGATCTATCGGTCAGATTTGGAGAAGGGCTTAATGTGCTGACAGGGGAAACCGGCGCCGGGAAGTCGATTATTGTTGATTCCCTCGGTCTTGCCCTTGGCAGCAGGGCGCAATCAGATTTAATCAGATCAGGAGAAAAGGAGGCTGTTGTCGAGGCGTATTTTGAGATTGAAGAAAAGAAAGGGTTTCCTGATATAGGGGTTGATCTGTCCGAGGGCCTTATCCTCAGAAGGGCTCTTTCTGCTGCAGGAAAGAGCAGGGCATATATAAATGACACAATGGTAAGCCAGCAGACCCTTGCAGAAGTTGGGAGGTCTTTGGTTGATATCCATGGGCAGCATGAACACCAGAGCCTTTTTTCTGTTGATAAACACAGGGATTTTCTGGACGCATTCGGAAAATATCAGGATGAACGGGAGGGGTTGGAGGCGCTGTATCAGGATGTTGAGGCATTGAAGCGGCAAGTAACTGATTTAGGGCAGAAGGCAAAAGAAAGGGAACAAAGGCTTGACCTGTTGAGGTTCCAGGTTCATGAGATTGATGCTGCCTCTTTCAGTGTTGGCGAGAAAGAGAAGCTGTCAGAACAGAGGTCAATATTATCAAATCTTGGCAGGTTGAACGAACTGGCTGAGACCGCTTATTCAGCACTATACGGCGCTGAAGGTTCATGTATGGAAAGGCTATCGTCTATAATATCAAAAGTGAAAGAAATGTCGTCTATAGACCATAGCGTATCTTCAGTCCTGGACATGCTCGAATCAGCTTTCCCCTCGATTGAAGATGCAGCCGTATCACTCCGTGGATACAGAGATAAATATGATTTTGAACCTGAGAGACTTTCCGGGGTTGAAGACAGGCTCGACTTACTCAGGAAGCTCGAGAAAAAATATGGAGAAGGGATCAAAAATATCATTGGATACAGGGATGATGCAGAGGGAGAAATGAAGGGACTTGAGCATATCGACGAAAAGCTTGATGCCTTAGAAGCTGATGTTAACGCAAAAGAAGTTATGCTGCTGGATGCTGCGGGATCCCTTTCTGATAAAAGAAAAAATGCGGCCCAAAAAATGGAGGCCCTTATACGGAAGGAACTGAAAGAACTTGCATTCAGCAACGCAGAGTTTATGATAGATATAAAAAAGGAAGCCATCTCTTCTCATGGGATGGATAGAGTTGAATTCCTCTTCTCCGCAAACCCGGGGGAACCTCCAAAGCCGCTTTTGAAAATCGCCTCAGGTGGTGAACTTTCGAGGGTTATGCTTGCCCTGAAGAGCATCCTTGCAGATTTTGACAGCATACCCGTACTTATATTCGATGAGGTTGATGCCGGTATCGGAGGAAAGACTGCGGAAAGTGTGGGCAAGAAACTGAAGGCCATAGCAAATAAGCACCAGGTGCTCTGTACGACCCATCTCCCGCAGATTGCTTCTATGGGAGATTACCATCTGAAGACAGAAAAGGGGCAGAGGGGTGAAAGGGTCTATGTTGAGGTGAAAGAGCTTACAGGCAAGGAACGATTGAATGAGGTAGCGAGGATGCTGAGCGGCACGATAACAGAGGTTTCGCTGAAGCACGCAAAGGAATTAATTGAGAGTAATGTATGAAGGGTATGATTATAATAGACAAGGAATTATGTAAGGGATGCGCCTATTGTGTTAATGCATGTCCAACTGGTGTTATTGCCGTTGAAGAGACATTCAACAAAAAGGGTTATTTCCCTGCTTCCTCTGAATATCCTGATAAATGCACAGGCTGTGCCATATGTGCACAGATGTGTCCTGAAATAGCAATAGAGGTTTACAAAGAAGTCGAACCTGAGCGCTCCGGAGAGGAATAAATATGAATAAACCATATGCAATCGGTATTGATCTTGGCGGAACGAATTTGAGGTTGGCTCTGGTTTCAAGGGATAACGAGATCATACAGAAAATTAAAAAACCTACATCTGATGACATTCTTGACTCGGTTATCAGGTCTGTAGAGGGTATTTTTTCTGATGAAGTTGCCGGAATAGGGATAGGCGTGGCCGGGCTTATTGACGCGAAAAATGGCAGGGTTTTCACTTCTCCAAATCTTCAGGCAGTGGAGAAGGTTGACCTTGTTAAAGAACTGAGGGAAAGGTTTTCTGTCCCGGTTTATATTGAGAATGATGCTAATGCTGCTGCACTTGGCGAGATGCGGGCAGGTGCAGGTAAGGATTTTTCAAGCTTTGTGCTTTTTACCCTTGGTACCGGGATAGGTGGCGGTATTATTTATGACAGAAAACTCCTCAATGTCTCTGCAGAAATAGGACATATGAGTATCAATGCAGATGGTGAGAAATGTTCCTGCGGCAATTACGGTTGTCTTGAGTCTTATGCAGCCGGCCGGGCCATATTGTCAAAAGCAGTTTCGCTCCTTGAGACAGGCAGGGAGAGTTTATTAAAGATACAGTGTGGCGGAAATTTCTATAAACTGACAGCAGAGGATATTAACAAAGCAGCCCTTAACGGCGATAACCTTGCAAGGGAAATATTGAAGACAGCCGGCCGGTACCTCGGCATCGGCATTACGAATGTCATTAATATAATAAGCCCGGAGGCGATCATCCTCAGCGGTGGTCTGACGGGAGCATGGGATATATATGTGCAGGAGGCGATTAAAGAGGCTTCGAAGAGGACTTTAAAAGAACTTTTTGAGAGGGTAAGGATATTGCCATCGTTACTCTCGGACGATGCAGGGATTATAGGTTCTGCGGGACTGGTTTTTTAGGGGTATGAACATGCCGGACTTGATCAGGCATCCGGTTCCTTTAAAGTATTTAATTGCACAGTAACGATAAATATATGAAATAGAGTTTGGAGGAATTCTGAGTGAAAAGTAAAAAAAAGCTGTTATTGGAATACGTAGAGGCTATAGTTACCGCTCTGATACTTGCGCTTGTGATAAGAGCCTATATAATGCAGGCGTTTAAGATACCATCAGGGTCAATGATCCCAACACTTCTTATAGGAGACCACATACTTGTAAACAAGTTCTTATACGGAACAAAAATTCCCTTTACCGACAAGAAGATATTGATAATACGAAAACCTGTAAAAGGGGATATAATTGTTTTTAAATATCCGGAAAATCCACAAAAAGATTTCATAAAAAGGGTTATTGCAACTGAAGGTGATATCATAGAGGAGAGGGATAAGATAGTTTATGCAAATGGAAATATGGTTAACGAGCCCTATGCTGTTCATTATGACAGGTACCTGAGACATGGAGGAAATGATCCGAGGGATAACTTCGGGCCTTTAATAGTACCAAAAGATAAGGTATTTGTCATGGGAGATAACCGCGATCAAAGCTATGACAGCAGATACTGGGGTTTTGTGGATATGAAAGAAATAAGGGGTAAGGCGCTTATTATATATTGGTCCTGGGATCCTGACAAATGGGCCAGGCTGAACAGGATAGGGAGGTTAATAGAATGAAACACAGAATCGGAGATAAGGGTTTTGTAAAAGGTCTGTTTATCATCCTCATCATTGTGGCATGTGCTTTTGTCGCAATATCCTTTGGTAAGCCACATTATCGTTCTTTAATGCTCGGCTCTCATACCAGGGATATACTGAAATCAGAGATTGGTAATATTGAGTCTATTAAAAAACAGACTCTGGAAAATGCAAAAGAACTGGGGATCCCGTTAGATGAAAAAAATCTTGAGGTGGTTCTTGATAAAAAGATAATCAGGGTTAAGGCAACATGGTCTGAAACCGTGGATTTCTGGGGCTATTATCAGAAGAAATTCGATTTTGCCCTGAATGAGGAGTACTGATTGTTTACAGGACTGATACTCGAACTTGGTGAAATAACATCCATAAACAGAAAGAGCGGTGGCGCAGTGCTGTCGCTGAAATCAAACGAAATAGCATCTGCTGCAAAACTCGGGGACAGTATTGCTGTCAATGGCGTGTGCCTTACTGTTGTAAAGAGTGGAAGGAAAGAACTCTCCTTTGACCTCTCTGATGAAACTCTGCGGAGTACAAACATCGGGAGTCTGAATAAGGGCGATGTAGTTAACCTCGAGCCTTCACTGAGTCCTGATTCAAAAATAGGCGGTCATTTTGTGACAGGGCATGTCGATACGGTCGGAAAGATCCGCTCAAGGGTACAGAGTGGAGACATGCTGAAATTTGAGATTGAAGCGCCATCGAAAGTTACAGACTTTCTCGTTGAAAAGGGATCGGTTGCTGTAGATGGAATAAGCCTTACTGTTGTTGATATACTTAAAGATAGCTTTACATTAGTCATTATTCCCCATACGGCTAAACTTACTACCTTAGGTTTTAAAGGCGCCGGCGATACGGTAAACATCGAGGTGGATATCCTGGGGAAATATGTTGCAAAATTTTTACAGAGAAGAGAAGATAAAGATTCGCGGTTTATGAAGACCCTCATGGAAGAGGGATATATTAACGAATAGGATTCGAGGGCCCAAGGGGCCAAGGGTTCCAGTGAAATTCTCCTTCGCTTGAACCCTCGAACCCTTGAATCCCTGGACCCTTTATCCATTTAGGAGGTTTAGCTTGGAGAAGTATAAATTTAATCCTATTGATGAGGCCTTAGACGATATAACTGCTGGTAAGATGGTTATACTCGTTGATGATGAGGATAGAGAGAACGAAGGTGATCTCTGCATGGCAGCAGAGAAGATTACCCCGGAGGCGATTAATTTCATGGCAAAATACGGCAGGGGACTCATCTGCCTTTCCCTAACCCCTGAGCGTGTAAAGGAATTAAATCTCCCTATGATGACGGATGAAAACACATCAACGTTTGGTACTGCATTCACTGTTTCTATTGAAGCCAAGAAAGGTGTTACAACAGGTATATCAGCGGCAGACAGGGCAAAAACAATACAAACAGCAATTGACCCGAAAATGAAACCAGAGGACATTTCAAGGCCCGGACATGTTTTTCCTCTCAGGGCAAGACCGGGGGGGGTATTGCAAAGGGCAGGGCAGACAGAAGGCTCTGTTGATCTGGCAAGACTTGCAAGGCTCTATCCGGCAGGTGTCATCTGTGAGATCATGAGCGATGACGGTACAATGGCAAGAGTGCCCGAGCTTATGGAATTTGCAAAAAAACACAATCTCAAAATAGTCACGATAAAAGACCTTATCAAATACAGGATGAGGACAGAGTTGTTCGTTAAAAGGATTGCTACTGTTAAACTTCCGACCAGCTTTGGCGGCGAATTTACCGCTATCGCCTATGCCAATGATATAGATGATGTTATCCATATAGCGCTCGTTAAAGGTCAGATAAAACCGGAAGATGAGGTGCTTGTAAGGGTCCATTCCCAGTGCCTGACAGGTGATGTCTTTGCTTCGGAGAGATGTGATTGCGGCGAGCAGCTTCATAAGGCAATGGAGAAGATCAGGAAAGAAGGCAAGGGAGTCATACTTTATATGAAACAGGAAGGCCGCGGTATAGGTCTGATTAATAAACTTAGGGCATATGAATTACAGGATAAGGGGCTTGATACGGTTGAAGCGAATATCAAGCTTGGTTTTAAACCTGACCTCAGAGACTATGGAATAGGTGCACAGATGCTTGTTGATCTGGGTGTAAGGAAGATGAGACTGATGACGAACAACCCTAAGAAAATTGTCGGGTTAGAAGGATATGGGCTTAAGGTGGTCGAAAGGGTTCCTATAGAGACCAGACCAACTGACAGGAATATTGTTTATCTGAAAACGAAAAAGAAAAAACTCGGGCATATGCTGGATAATGTATAAATAACAGGATTCAAGGGGCCAGGGGGCCAAGGGTTCCAGTGAGATTCTCCCTCGCTTGAACCCTTGAATCCTCAAATCCTTGAACCCTATTTTTTAGGGAGGTTTTATGAAGATTATAGAAGGTGAACTTCAGGCAAAGGGATTAAAGTTTGGGATAGTCATCAGCAGGTTTAATGACTTTATTACCAGTAAACTTTTTGAAGGAGCAAAGGATGCGCTCTTAAGGCATGGAGCAAAGGAAGACGATATAGATGTTGTTAAGGTCCCTGGATCTTTTGAGATCCCGATTGTAGCAAAAAAGATGGCTTTGAAGCAGATGTATAATGCCATCATCTGCCTCGGGACAGTCATAAGAGGGGCAACCCCGCATTTTGAATATATTTCAGCAGAGGTCTCTAAGGGTATTGCTTCGGCCTCAATGGACACAGGCGTGCCTATAGCATTCGGAGTCATAACGTGCGATACCATAGAGCAGGCTGTTGAAAGGGCCGGCACGAAGAGTGGTAACAAAGGTTGGGATGCCGCGATAACAGCCATAGAGATGGCACAAATCATGAAAAAACTGTGAATAGTCAACAGTGATCAGTAAGAATTATAAAAAAAATATTCTTTCGCTTTTCACTTTTCACTTTTCACCGTTCACTGCTATATGAAACGGCGCAAGGCGCGGGAATATGCTCTGCAATTGTTATTTCAAACAGATTTCACACAAGGGAAATTAAACAGCAAAGATATAAAAGAGTTCTGGTCAGATAAAAAAGAGGCGAAGGATGTAAAGGATTTTACAGAGGATTTGGTAAGGGGCACATTGGGCAGACTTAATGAGATAGATACCATAATCGAAACAGTCACAGAAAACTGGCTGTTAAAGAGGATGTCAGCAGTTGACAGGAATATCCTGAGGTTTGCTGCGTATGAAATACTCTACAGAAAGGATATCCCCTCTGCCGTTACGATAAACGAAGCTATAGAGATAGCAAAAAAGTACTCCTCAACCGAGGCAGCTCCTTTCTTGAACGGAGTTCTTGACCGGCTTGCAAAAGAGGCAGGAAAGGGCTGATGTATTATGCTGTGCTTTCTGATGTCCATGCAAACCTTGAGGCGCTTGAAGCCGTACTCAGAGATGCTGATAAACGAAAGATAGAGGATATACTATTTCTTGGTGATGCTATAGGATATGGTCCTGACCCGAATGAATGTGTGGAATTGCTCGCAAGAAGATGTAAAATTCTCATTGCAGGCAATCATGACTGGGGTGTAACCGGCCTGACAGATATAAACTACTTTAATCAATATGCACGATATGCTATTGAGTGGACTATGGGAGTAATTACAGATGCACACAGGAAGCTGCTCAGGTCTTTGCCTGCCATGAAAGAGGGTAAGGATGATGATATGCTTCTTGTGCACTCTACTCCACGAGAGCCTGAGAAATGGCATTATCTCCTGACACTGCGGGATGCAGAAATGAATTTCGATTATTTTGACAATACATTCTGTTTCCTCGGACACAGCCATCGGCCGTTTATTATTGAGAAGGTTCCTTCAGGAGAGCTTCTTGAATACACGGAAACCGCTCGAATAAAAAAAAGCAGCAGATATATAATAAATGCCGGAAGTGTCGGGCAGCCACGGGATGGTGACGCAAGGGCATGTTATATAGTAATTGGAAATAGCGAGGTGGAAATAGTAAGGATTCCCTATAATATTGAGGGCGTACAGGAGAAGATGAGGAAGGAATATCTGCCTTATCCGCTCATAGAAAGACTGTCGACGGGAAGGTAACAATGAAAAAGTATGGAATTTACAACAAAGAGGATTCAGGCTTGAGAAATAAGAGATTACATATTTCAACCATTTATCTATTTCTTATTTTTATATTTACTGTCTGCTGTCTGCTGCCTGTTGCTTATGCTGCTGAAAATCCATTATATAAAATGCGGGATGAAACAATTGCATACTTCAAACCGGTCACCGGAAAAGTGACAATGACAGATGGGGAAAAGGTTGTCGTCAATGTTGGCATAAAGGATGCTGTTAAGAAAGGCATGAGGTTTAATATCTTAAAAGAGGAGGCACCGTTCATACATCCTGTCACAAAAGAACCCCTTGGAAGGATAGAGGCCCTTATCGGCAAACTCGAGATTAAAGATGTGAATGCAGATTCGTCTTCCGGGATTATCATTGAAGGCAAAGCACAGGAAGGAGATAAAATAAGGATATCGGAGATAAAGGTGAATACCCTCTTCTGCCAGTCGAAGGACGCAGACTGGAATCTGTCTGATTCCTACTACAGAACACTAAAGGAGACAGGACGTTTAAATTTGATAGATACCGGCATTGAGACAGAAATACCGTCAGAGATCATCAAAGAGGCAAAAAGACTTAATGCAGATGTTGCCCTTCTTATTACATCTAATAAAACAGATGCAGGTACGCTGCTTACACAACGGCTCTTCTGGGTATCTGACGGGCTGCAATTTTCCGAGATAAATACCAATATTGATATTGCATATACCAAGGAACTTAAGTTTGCTGAAGGATTTCTTCCTCTGCAGCAGGGAGGAGCATCGATTCAGATTGGTGTGCCGATAAGTGCAAAGCTTATGACAACAGCTGATGTCGATGGAGATGGGAAGCAGGAGATTGTTTTTAGTACCGGGAAAGACGTTATTCTCTACAATTTAGGCCCTGATCTTCAGCCTGCACTTGGAGGTATAAAGATAACAGGAAAAAGCACTGATAATCACATATGGATCGATTCAATAGACATCAACAAGGATGGAAAGGACGAGATAGTTATTACATCGATGGCAGGTGAAAGGGTCATTATTGATGATTACGGAACAACGAAGAAAGGTGATACCATCGTCTCATATATCTACGGTTTAAAAGGCAATGAATTTGTTCTTATATATAATGGTCCTGTATTCCTGCGAAAGATAGGAAACGGGCTCATAGCCCAGGCATATTCCCGTGGGGACGGTTTTGTTGATGAAGTGTTCAGCGTTATCTGGGAAGGTGGATTTAAAAAAGGCGATCCGTTGAAACTGCCCGGTGGAGTGAATATCTATGACTTTGTATATTTTAATGATCCTCTCAAAGGCAGGATAATCGTCGCATATGATGAACATGGTTTCCTGAATGCATATGACGACAAGGATTTCAGGATATGGAGGAGCAAAGACAATTCAGGAGGTTTTCTTACACAATTCAAGAGGTCTGCTTCCACTGCGATGGTTGATAAAGGTGAATGGTCAATGAAAGACAGACTTTTCCTGAGGAGTAAGGATATCCTCTCAGTGAAAAGGATCCCTCTCCTGGAAATAATAAAACTGATCGGCTACAAGAGTTCCCAGATCAGAAGATTATGGTGGAATGGGTTTGGGATGGAGGAAGGTGTTTTAATCGATAATATAAGCGGTAAGGTTCTTGATTATGCGGTTTCCGGAGATAAGATACTTGTTCTCTCAAGCCCTCCGCTTGGCATCAAACCAAAGAATATCCTCCAGGGTGAAAATCCCATAATGACAGAACTCTCTGTCTATATTGATAAAGGGATTTAGGCAGGCATTGTGTTGCTGAGCGGACGAATACCAAAACATGTGGGTATAATCATGGACGGCAATGGAAGGTGGGCCGAATCCCGCGGGCTGCCGCGGATCGAAGGTCACAGACGTGGTGTTGAGCGGTCAAAAGAGGTGATCGAGGTTTCGGTCGAACTCGGGCTTAAGGCGTTAACCCTTTATGCATTCTCAACAGAAAACTGGCAGAGACCATCCTCAGAAGTTACAACCTTAATGAAGCTTCTTGAGCTCTATCTTAAAAAGGAGCTCGATGGATTAATAAAGAATGGTATCGTATATAAAACAATCGGCGAGACATGGAGACTGCCCGAACATATACAGAATATAATTAGAAACGCAGAGGAAAAAACTTCCTCAAACAAAGGCATGATACTTACTACAGCCCTCAGCTATAGCGGACGGAACGAAATCCTCAGGGCAATAAAGAAGCTGCTCAATGCAGGCGTCAAGCCGGAAGAACTGACAGAAGACCTTTTCAATGCGTATCTCGATACCGCCGGATTACTTCCTCCTGACCTGATTATAAGAACCAGCGGAGAAATGCGCATCAGCAACTTCCTTCTCTGGCAGGCTGCATATGCTGAGTTTTATTTTACTGACACACTCTGGCCTGACTTCACAAAGGATGAATTCTTGCTTGCCATACAGGATTTCCAAAGGAGGGAGCGGAGGTTCGGCGCCATTCCAGTGAGGGCAGATGCACCTTAAAAGGCTGATTGTTGCTGCGGTTCTTCTGCCGGTCCTTTACTTTTATATCATGTATCTTCCTCAGGGATATTTTTTCTTTCTCCTGATTTCTGTATCGCTCATAGCCATGTCAGAGTTCTATCATATGTATCGTGTAACAGGTATTTTCAGATATGCCTGTCTTTTACTTGGCATTTCGATTCTCGGGGTATCATACATGTATCATGATCATCTTATGGATATCGCAGCCATTTCTGTGATGATACTGATGGTGATGAGACTCCTGCTTAAGAGAGACCCTGTAACATCTCTTGCAGACATTGCCCCTCTAATAGTCGGTCTTTTTTATGTTCCTTTCCTGTTCTCTTTCCAGGCAGAACTCAGAAAATTAGGGGCGGAATGGATCATCTTTCTTTACGCGTCGGTCTGGGCATCAGATTCAATGGCTTACTATATTGGCAAAGGGATAGGAAAGAGAAAACTCTACAGGGAGGTTAGTCCTAACAAGACTGTTGCCGGCGCTGCAGGTTCGCTTATTGGAGGGATAACCGGCGCATTTATTTTAAGGACATTGATCGTACCTCAGATTACGGCACCTGCAGCTCTGTTTATTGGTGCAACGATAGGGATCATTTCTGTAATAGGCGATCTGATCGAATCCATGTTTAAGCGGGATGCAGGGGTAAAGGATTCGGGAATCATAATTCCGGGGCACGGCGGGATACTGGATAAAATTGATGGCTCCCTGTTTGCAGGCCCGGTGCTCTACTGGGTCTTAACAGCTTTGGGTATAAAATGAAGGAATAATCCTCCCCTCTATAAGGGCAGGAAATAATTAAATCAGACTATGAAACGCATAACAATTCTTGGCTCTACAGGGTCTATAGGTAGAAGCGCCCTTGATATTGTTTCTAAGAACAGGGATAAGTTCAGGGTTGTTGTTTTAACAGCAGGGAATAACATCTCACTCCTTGAAAAACAGATACAATCATTCTTCCCTGAAGTGGTAGCTGTCGCAGATGACAGAACAGCCCTTGAATTACAAAAGAGGATGGGAAGAAAGCGCAGGTCGTCTCTAAAGATACTGTCAGGGCAGGATGGCATTGCAGAGGCTGCAGCTTACAGAGGGTCTGAATTTGTCCTTTCTGCGATTGTAGGCGCTGCAGGTCTGATGCCGACACTTGCAGCCATACGTGCCGGCAAGACAATTGGGCTTGCAAATAAAGAAGCGCTCGTAATGGCGGGGAAAGTCATTATTCAGGAATCAAAAAAACACATGTCTGCAATTCTTCCTGTTGATAGTGAACACAGCGCGATATTTCAGTGTATCGAGGGGCACAGAAAACCGGATGTCAGGAGGATTATCCTGACAGCCTCTGGTGGGCCGTTTACCGGTAAAAGCAGGCGTGAGCTGAAATATATCACACCCGAGGAGGCGCTGAACCACCCGAAATGGAAGATGGGCAGGAAGATAACCATAGACTCTGCAACACTTATGAATAAAGGCTTTGAGGTGATCGAGGCTCACCACCTGTTTGGTATTCCCGCAAACATGATTGATGTGGTTGTCCATCCCCAGAGCATTGTGCATTCCATTGTTGAGTTTAATGACAGGAGCTGCATAGCGCAGCTTTCAGTCCCTGACATGAAGGGTCCTATAGCGTATGCGCTTACGTATCCGCAAAGGCTTTTCAATGTTATGGAAGGACTCTCACTCCATAAGATAGGGACTCTTACTTTCAAAAAACCTGAGAACAAATCCTTCCCCTGTCTTTCTTATGCGTATGGGGCATTAAAAGAAGGAGGCACAATGCCTGCTGTGCTGAATGCGGCAAATGAGGTTGCTGTAAATGCGTTTCTCAAAGGCCTAATCAGGTTTACAGAAATACCTGTTATTATCAGGAAGACTATGGATTGTCATACGGTCAGGCCTGATACAAAACTTGCTTTTGTGATAGATGCCGACAGATGGGGAAGGGAAAAGGCGGAAGAGGTTATAAAGTCCATTAAGTAGAGGCTGTGTATTAACTGTTAAACACCCTCACCCTTACCCTCTCCCCTCAAGGGAGAGGGTAGTAAAATCGCCCCTCCCTTGAGGGGAGGGGTTGGGGAGGGTGTTAAAATATTTACTTTATAAACAGACAGTAATTAAAATATTCGGTAATCCCCCTTAGTCCCCCTTTAGTAAAGTGGGATTGCCGGAACATATTAAATTTTACAGGAGTTAAATAATGTCACTTTTATCAGCTATAGTCCTGCTCGGCATAATCATATTTGTCCACGAACTGGGACATTTCCTATTTGCAAAACTTATGCATGTCCGGGTACTGAAATTTTCACTCGGGTTTGGCCCAAAACTTATCGGGGGAAAATATGGTGATACTGAATACCTTCTTTCATTAATACCCCTGGGTGGCTATGTCAAGATGCTCGGAGAGACACCAGGCGAGGAACTGAGTGAAGAGGATAAAAAGTTTGCTTACAATTACCAGTCTGTATGGAAAAGGTTTATGATCGTATTTTGCGGACCTCTCTTTAATGTGCTGTTTGCTTCTCTTATTTTTATATTTGTTTACCTTTCAGGAGTCCCGGCTCTGTATCCTGATGTAGGAAAGATAGACGAGAATTCTCCCGCTGCCAATGCAGGATTGATGACTGGCGACAGGATCCTGGAAATAAACGGGGCGCTTGTGAAGAGCTGGGACGATATTGATTCCTTTATAAATGATAATCCCGGCAAAACACTTTCGTTCAAGGTGAGGAGAGACGTAAAGGTCATGGAGTTTTCTATAACCCCTGTAAGGAAATCCGGGAGAAGTATCTTCGGTGAAAATAAGGAGCTTTGGGATATAGGTATTTTACCTCTTATTTACCCGATCGTTGGTGAGGTGGTGAAGGGGGGACAGGCAGAAAAAGGAGGCATTAAAAAAGGGGACATGGTTATTACTATTGATAGTAATGCTATTAAGACATGGGAGGATATGACTGCAATAATACATGCTAATCCTGAGAAACCTCTTAAATTTAAGATAAAGAGAGATGAACGTATAATAGATATGACAATAGCCCCTGCTAAGACTTCAATCGGTGACAAAAAAGTAATCGGACTCATAGGTATAAGGCCGTCTACTAATGATTTTATAAAGAGGCATGGTCTTATCGAAGCTGTGCCCCTCGGTGTCAAAAGGACGTGGGAGATGTCAGTCCTGACAGTAGTATCCATCTATAAGCTTATTCAGAGAGTGATACCCATGGACTCTATCGGAGGCCCTGTGCTTATTGTCCAGATGGCAGGCGAACAGGCATCGAGAGGGGCGTTGAATTTCTTTGTCTTCATGGCTATTATCAACATCAACCTCGGAGTTCTTAACCTGCTCCCCATACCTGTCCTTGACGGGGGGCATCTGTTGTTTTTGGGAATTGAGGCGATCAGGAGAAAACCACTCAGTGAAAAAATCATTTCTGTCAGCCAGAAAATCGGGCTTGCTGTGCTTCTTACCCTTATGGCCGTGGTTATCTTCAACGATGTAATGAGATTGATATCAGGAAAGCAGTTTCCATAATGAAACCTGTGGGAAAGATAGTCAGACAGGATGAACTGAAACATACTCTCCAGAGACTGAAGGCTCAGGGCAAAAGGGTAGTATTCACCAATGGATGTTTTGATATCATCCATATCGGTCATATACGGTATCTCAGAGAAGCAAGGACATTCGGTGATCTGCTTGTTGTCGGAATAAACTCAGACAGGTCTGTCTCAATCATAAAGCCGGACAGGCCGGTTAATTCTCAGGACCAGAGGGCAGAGGTTTTAGCTTCTCTCGAAATGGTTGATTATGTCACCATCTTTGATGAAGAGACTCCGTACGAATTGATAAAATCATTACAGCCTGATGTGCTTGCTAAAGGGGGGGACTGGAAGAAGGAAGATATTATTGGTTCAGATATTGCAAAAGAAACCCACAGCCTGCCGTATATCGAAGGCATCTCAACAACCGGGATTATTGAAAGGATAAAAAAGCTTTAGCTAAGATTTTGAATAAAAATATGAGCTTAAGATGTTATTGATCCCAGCTTAATTCTCACAGGAAGAAAGGCTATCTATCACCCTGATTATCCTGTAGAGTAGCGGGGCGGACATAATAATGTCCTTGCATTCGGAGGGGCGAATGAAAGAACTGATTCCTGCTGAAATAATAGAGAGTAAAATCTATCTGATTCGCGGCCAGAAGATTATGCTGAGCATGCATCTTGCCGAGCTTTATGGAATTGAGACCAGGGCATTAAACCAAGCGGTAAAAAGAAACATCCAGCGATTTCCTGAAGACTTCATGTTTCAAATAAATGAAAAGGAAGCCGATCACCTCGTATCACAAAATGTGATACCACATAAGAAGTATTTTGGTGGCTCTCTGCCATATGCTTTTACAGGAGTGACGAGTTCCGGGGACACCATACTTAATTCTCCTTGCAGGAGTGACGAGTTCCGGGGACACCATACTTAATTCTCCTTGCCCTTTGTCTTTGGGCCGGGTTTTCGACGCCGTAACGATCTGCCCGAGACACTCTCCAATCTCTCCACAAAACTGACGTCGCCCAAAGGTCGCCCT
>JBAQLU010000189.1:0-2790 GCA_049302065.1 Thermodesulfovibrionales bacterium | reverse complement strand
GCTACGGCTTCAGCGGCGGCGCGGCGCCCTCGCCGGTCCCGGAACCCTCAACCATGCTCCTCCTTGGCTCTGGGCTGGTTGGATTGGTGGCATATAGGAAAAGGTTCAAGAAAGCCTAATCAGGCGTAACTTATTGAATTGATAAGAACTTCCTTTTTCACGGTGGGAGTATATGAAGAAGGATATTGTGTGTCAAGAGGATTTTGATCACAAAAGTAAGCTGCAGTGCATATGATGGAAAAAGAGAAATCAAAATATTAGTAAGGAAGCGAATAACTCCGTATATTTCGCACCTGTTTCCGGCAGCCATTGGTCAAACCAGTGGCTGCCTTTTTAATTACGGCAAAGCCGCCTTGTCCTCAGCCTGCGTATCAGGGTTCAAAAAGAATCTATAGGAGTCTGTTTGAGTAATGACATCCTGAACCCTGTGAACTTGATTCAGTATCGTTTTAGGATCTCCAAAGACGCTTGAATCGAAGATGAAAAAACTGGGCATCCAAAGAAGTAAGAAAAATGCCTGATATATCAGGAGACTCCTGATATATCAGAAGTCTGCACCTTTCAAAGTATCATTCCCTCATCGTAGCTTTCGCTGAAATTTCAATGTTTTCAACATCATAGAAACTCCTGTCCTGTCAATACCATCCTTGGCACACATTCTGCAATTAAATACAATAGCAAACACCAAAGCATGTTCCCTTTTGATGCAATAGGTGCATCAAAAAGAGCATTAACACTTATCGAAAGGAGAGATAAATGATAAGGAAGATGAGAAAGTCGTGTTTATTGGTTATTGGTGCTCTGCTTTTAGTCTTAACGGGCGCTGCAACCCAAAGTGAGGCAAGGGTAAATGTAAATATAGGGGTCAATCTCCCCGCCATCACGTTTGCTGCTCCGCCTGAGGTGGTTGTGATACCTGGAACAAATGTTTACATGGTCCCCGACATTGATGTGGATGTTTTGTTTTATCATGGCTACTGGTGGCGTCCTTATCAGGGGCACTGGTACAGATCCCGGGACTATAAAAGGGGGTATCGTTACTTAGGGCCCAGGAGCATTCCCCGTGGCTTGAGAGCGCTGCCGCAGGACTATCGTCATCGTCTATCGCCAGGATACGAACGGATACCTCACAGAGACGTGCAAAGGAACTGGAAGAAATGGGAGAAGGAAAAATATTGGGACAGGCGAGGGGAGCAAGGCCGCGGGGGGCATGGTAAACAAAAAGACCGATATTAACGGGATGATGGAGTGGGATCGTACATCTAAATCTTAGGAGACAAGAATTACCATGATAATTGTGACATTAAAAATGATTGTCCAGCCCGAAAGGCGGAGTGATCTTTTAGAAACGATGAGGGGTATGCTCGAACCCTCACGGGTCGAAAGGGGCTGCGTGAGTTATCGTCTGTATGAAGACGTAGAAGACATAAATGCCTTCGTCCTGCTGGAGGAATGGGCGACACAGGAAGATCTTGAGAGACACATATCTAAAGACAATCAGCGGCGGCTCCTCGCGCTCATGGACCTCCTGAGCGAGCAACCCGAATTGCGGTTCAACACTGTGTCACACACGGCAGGAATGGAGCTCATAGAAAATGTCCTCAAGACAGATGGAGCGAGCTGAGAGGAAGGTTAGGGCCCTCTCCTTTGGGGGAAGGATATGCTGTCGGGTTCGATGTACGCACGTGAGGCACGGCCTCATATAACAAAAGGGGGTGAGAACGAGAGAAGATTTTTTCCGGTTATGGCGAGGTTGTGAAAACAATAAAATTCATAAGGGAGGTGTAGAGATGCAAACAATAACAGCAAAGAGAGTGCTCATGGTCCTCATTGCCGTTTGCTCCAAACAAGACAAAGGAGGGCAAAGATAATCCTGAAGGAATGGCCGAAAACAGGAGAGTAGAAATTCTTATCATCTCTGAATAGGTTCATCTCAGGGAGAACAAATTCTTCTGGGAAGGACTTTATGCTCCTTCCCTGGAAGAGGGTCTGGTTACATTTATTAACGTTGCAATCAGATGATTGCACATCTAAAGACAGGAGGAGAGTAATGACCAACAGTAGGGGCTTAAGCCAGAAAGTTATTTTTATGACAGTGTTAATGGTTTTCGGATTGGCCTTGTTTTCGGGCTGCGCCACCATGACGGGCAGAACGGCAGGCGAGTATATCGATGACGCAAGCATTACCACGGAAGCGAATGCGGTAATCGTCAAAGACGATGACGCCCAGTATTTGAAGATCGATGTTTCCTCTTTAGAGGGAAACGTTGTTCTCCAGGGTTTTATACACGACAGAACGGCTGAGGAGCGGATCGTAGCAAAGATCAGGCAAATCAAGGGCGTGAAATCCGTTAAGAGCAACTTGAAGGTGGAAGAGAAAAAGTAAGTGGAAGTGAGAAAGTAAAATGATAAGGGGCATTCCGTGAAAGCACTCCTCATTTATCCTGAATTCCCGGGGTGCCCCTTCAACTGCGAGTTTCATGACCTCACACTGCTCTATGGAGAGGGGAAAGTATCCCTTCTCCTTCAATGCGCAGCATGAAAGGAGAAATACTATGAGTATTGGTTTAATTGGCAGGAGTGCTGTATGAAGGGGAAATAAGTCGGCACAAAACGCAACAACATAAAACAACATAAAGGAGAAAGTACAATGAAAACGAAAGCAATGTATTCTGTAGCGCTGATGGTGGCTGCGGTCGTTCTGTTGGTAATCAGCGTGCCTGTGCACGCGTCCACGATGGATGATCGCATCCAGGCATCCGCCGAGAAATCGTATGTATTCAAGACCTA
>JBAQLU010000188.1:0-1901 GCA_049302065.1 Thermodesulfovibrionales bacterium | reverse complement strand
AAATAAATGTCGATTCGCTGAGTCGCTTCGTCCATAATCACCTGCTTCACAAACCAAGGCGGCTTGATTCCCAATATCTTTGTATAAAAAACTTTTTCGTCCATGAATTTAGAATACTCAAACCACTATATATTGTATAGATCCATGAAGAACCCAGATGCGCCTAACAAATGTAATCAGAAAATCATTCCCTCAGTGTATTTTCACGACTATTTAACATGGCATTTATTTTGCATTAAGCTAATGATTAAAATGGGGAAGAAATTAAAAACCATCCTTTTTGAAATCAATATCATACTTGCCATGGTTATTTTTAGTGCCCTGATCACCAACGAGATTCGTGCAGACAAATTACCATTGCTTCCGCAGTATGTGATGAACAGCTTTTATCGCGAAATGAGCCTGAATAACTTTCAGGAGGAGTTAAGACATTTTCAGGGGTTCATTTTTGACGCCCGTCCACACGGGCTGTATCAGAAAGATCATCTGAAATTTTCAAAGAATTTTCCAATTATTGAATTTGATTTCTTTTACAATTTTTACCTCACTAACGTATCTCCCGATTCACCTATCTATATTTATGGCAGGACTGTTAGTAATGCCTACGACCTTGAGCTTGCTCATCGTCTTTATCTAAAGGGATACAGGAATATCACTGTGCTTTTTTAAAAATGGACTGAAAATTGTTTCGCAAGAATATCTGGCCAAACTTAAACATTTTAACAATTTTATTGCGCATAATCCTTGGTGGATTCTTCGTTTATACGAGTATTCACAAGATATACCTCAGCCAAAAATTCAAGGACGTGATAGCTAATTATGAAATACTCCCTTACTGGATGGTCAATATTATTGCACTTGTACTTCCATGGCTTGAATTCTGGATAGGGTTATTCCTCATAGCAGGCATATTCGTCAGATCATGTGCAATCATACAGATCAGTCTGTTATTAATATTCATATTGGCTATCGGCCTGAATATTGCACGTGGCCTGAACTTTTATTGCGGGTGTTTCCCTGATGAGAACCTTGCATCGGGCATGAACTATCCGCATATCCTCCTGAATACGTTTCTGGTATGCATGGCCTTAATTCTATATATACTCGAAAAAAGGAGATTCAGGGAACGCTGTTTTTGAATCATATGTTAAACGACATGACATTAAATTACAGGTTCAGAAAATTGGTCTGCTTTGTGAGTTTTATTATTCTATTTTTGTATTCGCTTCCATACGGTATTTTTGCGGATACGTATAGCATCAGAAAAGGCAACAGTTTCCCGAATATCTCCCTTGAAGGGCCTTTTTTTCAGAACGATAAAAGATACCTTGGTCTTTCAGAAAAAAAGGTATATTCCATGAACAATATTCGTGCTGAGTTTGTTTTAATCGAATTCTTCAGTATCTACTGCCCGGTCTGTCAAACAAATGCCGATAAATTCAATCGTTTACACAAACTCATGGAGAAAGACAATCTAATCGACAGGAAGATGAAAATGATCGGAATAGGCATTGGTAATAACAATAACGAAGTTGAATACTTTAAAAAATACTTCAGCATACAATATCCATGCATGGCTGACCCGGACTTCAGAATTCACAAGTCTTTAAATGAACCGAGAACTCCCCTTTTAATCATAATAGATAAGAGAACAACACCTTATAAGATAGTGTCTGTCTTAGATTTAAGCATGGAACCCGAGAGTCTCATCAAATATATACGGGACGAAATTCACAATATACAATCCAGTATGTTTAAATAAAAGATATTTTTCTTAAACGCATCTTCTTTTAGCAAATCACTTACAAATGTAGAACAGAAAAGGGTTTAGGGGTGATTTAACATTTCTAATGTAGCCAGTAAATACAGCTATATAGCTTGACATGGTATGATGTAAACTG
>JBAQLU010000187.1:0-7101 GCA_049302065.1 Thermodesulfovibrionales bacterium | reverse complement strand
TAAAGGGAGTAAAGAAGTAATTGAGAAATACATAAGAAGTCAGGGGAGAGAAAAAGATATTGAGCAGCTTAGGCTGTTTGAATTTTGACTTTGACGCCCTGCGGTCTCTGCCGCAGGGTTCTTCACTTTCAGGATTTTTTACTTGTTTTCGTAAAAAAAGAGCCGAGTTTCTTTGTTATATTATCGCTCTGGCAATGAGTGCATCTGATCTTTGGATTTGTCTCAAATTCCTTCAGGGACAAGAAAACAGTAAAATCTTTCAGGCATGCTTTACATGCATATTCATATACCGGCATGATTACCTCCTTTGATTTACTATATCATAAGAAGTTGCTAAACTCAGGGAATAATCTCAATTGAGTATCCCCTTCAAATCATCCGCCACCACCGGACCATAAATTGTAAGAGAAAAACACTCTTTTTGAACAAGCTGTTCAGTAAGTTCTTTAATCTGCTTTACTGTTATTGAATCTATTTCATTCATGATTTCCCTGGGAGAATAATATTTGCCGTAATATATTTCCTGGCGCGCGATATTGTTCATCCGGCTGCTTGAAGATTCAAGGCCGAGAATTATATTGCCTTTTAGCTGATTCTTTGCCCGCTGAAGTTCTGTTTCATTCATGGTATCCTTTAAATTATATATTTCTGCAAGGATCAATTCTATTACTTCTTTCACCTTTTTCCTGCTAACCCCGGCATAAACACCCCAAACCCCGGTGTCGATATATGATGCAATAAATGAATAGATCGAATACGCAAGGGCCCTCTTTTCTCTTATCTCCTGAAAGAGCCGGGAGCTTACCCCTGCACCCAAAATAGTGTTGATGGTAAAAAGACCGTATCGTTCTTCACTCGCCTGTGGTATCCCCTTTATACCCAAACATATATGAGCCTCGGAAAGTTCTTTGCTGAATACCTCGACTTTATTTGCAAAATCCGGCGCCGCCCCTCTCCAGGGCTCTGAACCTCTGCGCAGGTGGCCGAGATTCTTATTGAGAAGCGAAAGGAGATGTTCAGTTTCAAAGTTTCCTGCACAGGATACAACAATATCCTTAGTCCCGTAATATTTTCTTATATGCGATATAAGATCATCTTTCGTGAACAATTTTATTGTATCCCTGCGCCCGAGAACAGACTGTCCGAGACCAGAGTTTCCCCAGATCGTCTGGTTTGAGAGGTCGTGAATATAGTCATCCGGTATATCTTCGATCATTTTTATTTCTTCTTTGATTATCTTCTTCTCTTTTCCTATATCTTCTTCCGGAAAAGTGGAATTAATGAAAATATCCGACAAGAGTTCAAGACCTTTTTCAAGGAATTCATCAAGGACCTTGATGTAAAAAGTAGTGTTTTCACGCGAAGTAAATGCATTAAGTTCTCCTCCGAGAGAATCAATCTCAAAGGCAATATCCTTTGCGCTCCTCTTCTTAGTCCCCTTAAAGAACATGTGTTCAAGAAAGTGTGATATGCCGTTCTTTTCAGGCGGTTCATGCCTTGAGCCAACCTTTACCCATATCCCAAGGACTACAGAACGCATATTTCTGATCGGCTCCATAACTACCGGAAGACCATTTATGAGATGTTCTTTTTTAAACATAACCGAAAATCAAAAAGGGGATAAATATACCATCTATCCCCCCTTCCCTTTTATTGCAATACCTTGTTACTATTTTTCTGTTTCTTTTTCTCTTAACGCTTCTTTCCTGGATAAGCGTATCCTGCCTGTCTTGTCTATTTCTATCACCTTCACAAGCACATCCTCACCTTCATGAAGCTCGTCTGTGACCTTATCAATTCTTTTTTCTGATATCTGCGATATATGCAACAATCCTTCCGTTCCCTGGAATATCTCCACAAAGGCTCCAAAATCAAGAATTCTTTTAACTTTTCCAAGGTATATCTTGCCGAGCTCAGCCTCTGCTATAATGCTGTTTATTATATCAATAGCCTTTTTTGCAGCCTCTCCATCAGGAGATGCTATATTGATAAGACCGCTATCTTCTATATCTATTTTTACGCCTGTCTGTTCCACTATGCCGCGTATAACCTTCCCGCCGGACCCTATGACATCACGTATCTTTTCCTGCCTTATCTGCATCGTGTAGATCCTTGGAGCATAAGTGGCAAGATTTTCGTGCGGCAAACTTATCGTCTCCTTCATTTTATCGAGAATATGAAGTCTCCCCTTACGTGCCTGATCAAGGGCATTTTCCATAATCTCGCGTGAGATGCCACCGATCTTTGTATCGAGCTGGAATGCGGTGATGCCCTTCTCTGTTCCGGTAACCTTAAAATCCATATCACCAAGGTGATCTTCAAGTCCAAGGATATCGGTCAGAACTACAACCCTTTCGCCTTCCTTTATAAGGCCCATTGCAATGCCTGCAACATGAGATTTAATAGGCGCACCTGCATCCATTAATGCAAGTGATCCTCCGCAGACTGTTGCCATTGAAGACGACCCGTTAGACTCCAGGATGTCCGAGACTATTCGTATTGTATACGGGAATGCCGATTTTGGTGGGATAACAGCCTTTAGCGCTCTCTCGGCAAGCATACCATGTCCTATCTCGCGCCTGCCCGGCGATCTTAAAGGTTTTACCTCTCCCACACTGAAAGGCGGAAAATTATAATGAAGCATAAAGGTCTTGAAAGACTCTCCATCAAGTGAATCTATCCTCTGCTCATCGTCCGAAGTGCCAAGGGTAACAACTGTAAGACACTGCGTCTCGCCCCTTATAAAGAGTGCCGAGCCGTGCGTCCTTGGGAGAATGCCGATCTCGGAACTGATCTGTCTTATCTCATCAGGGGCTCTTCCGTCTGCTCTTTTGTTTTCGTTGAGAATCATGTCCCTTACAAGGCTTTTCTCGATATCATTGAATATGTTAATGATATCCATTGTCCTGTCCTCGTCACCCGTATTTACCTTTTCAATTAACTCTTTGAGTACTTCATCAAGGGTATTCTGCCTCCTCAATTTATCAGAGATTGTGATGGCAGCTTCTATTTTTTTCAATACATTTTCAGCAATTACATTCTTTAGTGCTTCATCTATAACAGGTGCTGTTACCGATCTTTTTTCATTGCCTGCAACAGATCTAAATTCATTCTGAACAGCACATATACGTTTTATTTCATTGTGAGCTACATCAAGGGCCTCAAGGAGATCAGTCTCTGATATTTCCTGGGCTTCACCCTCAACCATAACTACAGCTTCTTCAGTGCCTGCAACAACAAGATTTATATCGCATTCCACAACCTCTCTGAGGTCAGGATTAATAACAAAAGAGCCATCAATTCTCCCGATTCTGACTGCGGCAATCGGGGCTTTAAAAGGTATATTGGATATTGTAAGGGCGGCTGATATGCTGATTATGCCGAGTATATCAGCGATATTTTCGTCGCCATAAGATAGCACATTCACAATGCATTGCGTCTCGCAGTAAAACCCTTTGGGGAAAAGTGGTCTTATTGGTCTATCGATCAGGCGCGAGGTTAGAACTTCTTTCTCGGTTGGTCTGCCTTCTCTCTTAAAAAACCCTCCCGGGATTTTACCGGCAGAATATGCCTTCTCCTGATAGTCTACGGTGAGCGGAAAAAAATCCAGACCTTCCCTTGGATTCTTGTCTGCAACCGCCGTAGCAAGAACAACTGTATCACCGAACTGTGCAACAACTGCTCCATCAGCCTGCTTTGCTATTTTGCCTGTCTCTAAGGTAAGCTTTTTACCACGGATTTCAATTTCAACCTTATTCATTATTTCCTGATTTCCAGACGTTCTATAACCTTTTCGTAACTCCCCTTATCGGAAGTTTTGAGGTAATCGAGCAATTTTCTTCTTTGACTGACAAGCTTTAGAAGGCCTCTTCTGGAGTGATGATCTTTGTTATGAGTCTTGAAGTGTTCGGTAAGATAAGTAATCCTTGTGCTTAACAGAGCTATCTGAACCTCAGGTGAGCCTGTATCACTGTCATGAGTCCTGTAGTCATTTATGATAGTCTGTTTTTGTGATTTGTTAGTCGCCATCTATTTACCACCTTTCAAAATTTGCGTAATGTTTACAATACCATATAATCCTTTATTCTGTAAAGATTATCGATGAATTCTTAAGGAACGCTGATGAATCCTGCCCCAGCTTCATCCTCTACAAAATAATGAAGGAATTTCTATACAGTCGTCTTGCTTAAATCTTTCTTTGATTTTTCCCTAAGTGAAGACTGTGCTGCTGCAAGTCTGGCTATAGGAACCCTGTATGGCGAACAGCTCACATAGTCCAGACCAATCTTATGGCAGAACTCAACAGATTGCGGATCCCCTCCATGTTCACCGCAGATCCCCATTTTCATATGCTTCTTTACTTTTCTGCCCTTTTCTATAGCTATCTCCATGAGGGCGCCTATGCCCTTCTGGTCAAGGGTTACAAAAGGATCATTTTCAAGTATCCCCTTTTCAACATAGTAAGGGAGGAATCTCCCGGCATCATCCCTCGAAAGACCAAAGGCGGTCTGCGTTAGGTCATTTGTTCCAAAGGAATAAAAATCTGCATAGGCGGCTATCTCGTCTGCTGTTATAGCAGCCCTTGGAAGCTCTATCATTGTGCCGACAGTATAGCTGACCTTTGTATTATAGCGTTTCTGAACCTCATCTGCTGCCTTAACAGTAAGTTCCCTCATCATCCTGAGCTCATTGACATGCCCAATCAGAGGTATCATTATTTCAGGGATTATCTTAATTTTCTGTTTCGAAAGCTCACATGCTGCCTCCATGATTGCCCTGACCTGCATCTCATATATTTCAGGATATGTCACGCCGAGCCTGCAGCCCCTGTGCCCGAGCATTGGATTAAACTCCTCCAATGCCTTGTTTCTTGCCTTTAATTTTTCAACAGGAACTTCCATAGAAGCAGCCAGTGCCCGTATATCTTCCTCTGTATGGGGGAGGAATTCATGCAAAGGCGGATCAAGAAGACGAATGGTTACAGGAAGACCTTTCATAACCCTGAAAATTTCAATGAAATCGCTCTTCTGCATGGGAAGGAGTTTTACCAACGCCTTTTTCCTTCCCTCAGTGTCATCTGCAAGAATCATCTCCCTAACAGCGCTGATTCTTTCGGGTGCAAAGAACATATGTTCTGTCCTGCAGAGCCCGATTCCTTCTGCACCGAACTTCCTTGCAACCTCTGAATCATGGGAGGTATCGGCATTTGTCCTTACGCCAAGCTTACGATATTCGTCAACCCATTTCATAAATATGCCGAAATCACCTGTCAGTTCAGGCGTTACTAAAGGTGCCTGTCCAAGCATTACCTCTCCTGTTGTGCCATTGAGTGTTATATATTCACCTTCCTTTACAACAAGGTCATTCACGGCAAAGTACTTCTGTACTTCATTTACATTTATTGCACCACAACCGGCAACGCAGCATTTTCCCATGCCTCTTGCAACAACAGCTGCATGAGATGTCATGCCACCCCTTGCAGTCAGAATGCCCTGAGCTGCATTCATTCCACCGATATCTTCAGGTGATGTTTCTGCCCTGACAAGAATAACCTTTTCTCCTTTATCAGCTGCCCTCTCTGCATCCTCTGCCGTTAATACTACCTTCCCTACCGCAGCACCGGGCGATGCAGGAAGACCTTTTGCAATGACCTTTACCTGAGCTTTCGGGTCTATCATGGGATGAAGCAGTTGGTCAAGCTGCTGGGGGTCGATTCTTAATATCGCTGTCTTTTTATCTATTAACTTCTCCTTGACCATATCAATGGCTATCCTGAGGGCTGCTGCAGCAGTCCTTTTCCCTACCCTGGTTTGAAGCATGTATAGCTTGCCTTCCTGAACAGTAAATTCTATGTCCAGCATATCTTTATAGTGTTTTTCGAGTTTTTTGTATATG
Organism: Thermodesulfovibrionales bacterium; assembly: GCA_049302065.1. Lineage (GTDB taxonomy): Bacteria > Nitrospirota > Thermodesulfovibrionia > Thermodesulfovibrionales > SM23-35 > VGWX01. The sequence goes on along the minus strand of JBAQLU010000187.1, from coordinate 1,206 downwards.
ACATCAAGTTCTTTGTAAGCTTTCGGAAGACGTTTCCTGAGTTCCTCTATCCTCAAAGGAGTCCTGATTCCTGCAACAACATCTTCACCCTGTGCATTGATAAGACATTCAGCAAAAAATCTCTTCTGACCGGTAGAGGGATTCCTTGTAAAACCGACGCCTGTTCCGGAATTATCACCCAGGTTTCCAAAGACCATAGATTGAATATTGCAAGCAGTTCCGAGATTCTCCGGGATATCGTTCAATTTCCTGTATTTCACTGCCCTGTCCCCAAACCATGAACCAAACACGGCATTGATCGCTTTTTTGAGCTGTTCAAGAGGGTCAACGGGGAACTCTTCTCCGGTATTTCTTTTATAAATAATCTTAAATTCTTCAACAAGATTCCTGAGGTCTTCAGCTGTAAGGTCTGTATCAAGACGAACGTCCTTTTTTCCCTTCATTTCCTCCAGTGCTTTTTCGAACCTCTGCCTGTCAATCCCCATCACAATGCTTCCAAACATCGTGATAAGCCTTCTGTAAGCGTCATATACAAAACGTTCATTCCCTGTCTTTTTTATCAGTGCATTTATTGTTGTATCATTTAACCCGAGGTTTAATACAGTGTCCATCATGCCGGGCATTGAAAACTTTGATCCGGATCGTACAGAAACCAGAAGGGGATTAACAGAATCGCCAAGTTTCGTCCCCATCACCTTTTCAACTTTCCTTAAGTTTTCCATAACCTGTTCCCACATACCGGGCGGGTATTTTTTCCCGGCCTTGAAATATTCATTACATCCTTCTGTCGTGATACTGAAACCGGCTGGTACAGGGATCTTCAAATTGGTCATTTCTGCGAGTCCGGCGCCTTTACCGCCGAGAAGGTCTTTCATATCTCCTCTTCCGTCAGCCTTTCCACTTCCGAAAAAGTAAACATATTTTTTGACTGCCTTCTTTGCCATTGGGTACCCTCCCGAAACGATTTTTGTAAATAGAATACCTCAGAATAACAAGAAATTCAATGCATTACTGACTATTCCTCATGATTCTCATATCCGAGACCCTTTTTTAAAAAATGAGAATTCTTTTATAACAAATGCCGGAACAGACATTTTAATGGATACCCCCAACATATAGTGTTTACGTTGATCGAAAGCATAGTGTTGGTTGATCTGGCGGTTTGGGAAACAAGTCCAGTCCGCCGCAATGAAAATAAATGGCGGT
>JBAQLU010000186.1:0-21361 GCA_049302065.1 Thermodesulfovibrionales bacterium | reverse complement strand
CTTGACGACAGGACACCGGATGAGGTTTACTTTACTACACTACCGCAGATGCAGGTAGCGGCATGAGGCAGAGCAGCTTATCACTTAAGAATCGCTTCAGGCTGTCCAAACAAACCCGGCCACCTCTAACCTTGCCAGAAAAAGAAAATACATGTTACATTGTGTTTATGAAAAAGACTGTATTTATATACACCTTTGGATGCCAGATGAATGTCCATGACACTGAAAAAATGCTTGGGGTTCTGAAAAAAGGAGACTATTACAAGACTGATAACCCAAACAAGGCTGATCTCATTATATTCAATACTTGCAGTATCAGACAAAAAGCCGAGCAGAAATTTTACAGTGAACTCGGCAGGATCAAAGCATACAAAAAAAACAGGCCGGATCTTAGGATAGCTGTTGCAGGCTGCATTGCACAGCAGGAAGGTAAAAACATCCTTAAAAAGGCATCCTATGTGGATTTTGTATTCGGTCCTCAGAATATACATATGCTTGAAGACTTTATGTCAAGTTCAAATGGACCTGTTGCTGTGAGTGACAATCCCGATTTAGCCTTAATCGATCTTCCTGTTCAGAGAGAAGCCGGTGTTAAGGCATGGGTTACAATAATGTACGGATGCAACAATTTCTGCAGTTACTGTGTGGTTCCCTATACAAGAGGCAGGGAAAAATCCAGACCAAGTGAACATATCTATGCAGAAGTATCGGAAATTGCTGAAAAGGGCTGCAAGGAAATTACCCTGCTTGGTCAGAATGTCAATTCTTATCAGAGCGATGTAAGTTTCCCCGGACTTTTAAAAAAGTTGAACAGAGTAGGGGGGATAGAGAGAATAAGGTTTGTGACCTCTCATCCCAAAGACCTTTCCCTTGATCTTGCAGATGCAATTGCAGAATTGCCTAAGGTATGCGAACATATCCATCTTCCTTTGCAATCCGGTTCAGACAATATTCTTAAACTCATGAACAGGGTATATTCCTATGATATATACAGAAATAAAGTTATATTACTGAGGGAAAAAGTTCCGGGCATATCAATAACTTCTGACATAATAGCAGGCTTTCCGGGAGAAACAGAAGAGGATCATATCAGAACAATAGATGCACTGAAGGAAATGGAATTTGACGGCATATTTGCATTCAAGTTTTCTCCAAGACCGGGTACAGCAGCTGTCAGTATTGAAGGCCATCTCCCGGAGAATATTAAATCTGAGCGTCTCGCTGAAATATTAAGGCTGCAGGACGAGATAACATTACGAAAAAATCTGCTTTTTGAGAATACACAGCAGGAGATACTTATTGAAGGAATTAGCGATACAGATAAAGGCAGACTAACCGGAAGGACAAGGACAAATAAAATTGTCACAATTCCTGAAACAGAAACGTTAAAGGGAACAATCTTAACAGTCGAAATAAAAAAGTCCAGAAAACATTCTCTTGAAGGAATACCTCTGAAATAATGAGAGTCTCTATCCTGACACTTGGATGCAAGGTTAACCAGTCAGAAAGTTCATTTATAGAAAGCAACCTCATTAATCTCGGATTTTCTATCGTAAACTTATCAGAGGAACCTGATTACTGTATTGTAAATACCTGCACAGTAACATCAAAGAGTGATTACCAATCGAGACAGCTTATAAGAAGGGCTGTTAGGTCAGGTGCAAAGGTAATAGCAACAGGCTGTTATTCTCAGCTGAGTCCTGATGAAATAAAAAAGATTGACAGGACAATAGAAATTATACAGCATAGTGATAAATACAGTATTATCAAGGTATTAACTGGTTATAATGCAAGCAATAATTTAATTTATTCGAACAGGTCCAGGCCATACGTTAAAGTTCAGGATGGGTGCAATGGTTCATGTTCATACTGCATTGTACCGAAAGCGAGAGGAAAATCACATAGCATAACTATTTCTGATATAACAGAAAAAGTTGCTGACTTCTCGCTGAACGGTTACAAAGAGGTTATCCTTACAGGAATTCATCTTGGATCATATGGTTATGACTTGAAACCTAAATTAAAACTTTCAAATCTGCTCATAACTATCTTAGAAAAAACAAATATTGAAAGAATAAGACTCAGTTCAATCGAAGTAAAGGAGGTAGATAATGATCTAATTTCATTACTTAAGGAAAAACGCATATGTTGCCATGTACATATCCCGCTTCAAAGCGGTGATGACAGAATCCTGAAGCTTATGAACAGAATGTATAAGGCAAGGGATTTCCATCATATAATAGAGAAAATTCTGAAAAATGTCCCTGATATTGCCATAGGAACTGATGTTATAGTTGGGTTTCCGGGTGAAGGGGAGATAGAATTCTCAAATACCAGGCATCTGCTTGATATATTACCGATAACATATATGCATATATTCCCTTTTTCAGTGAGACCAGATACGTTAGCTTCTGAAATGGGCAACCAGGTTCATTCTATGATAAAGAAAGAGAGAGTTGCCGAGCTGAACACACTTAATATAAAGAAAAAGAAAGCCTATGAGGATCTTCAGGCAGGCAAGACCCTTGATGTCATTATTGAAGAACATGGTCCAGAAAACACATCTATCGGGACATCGGGCAATTACCTGAAGGTAAGGCTGCATTCAAAAGAGTATTCGAAAAAATCCTTAGTGCGAGTAAGGATTACCGGGGTTGAGAAGAACATGCTGCAGGGGATTCCTATAGGGAACCTATAACATATTGTAATAATAGAATATTTTCTATGCCTAAAACCTAATCAAAGTTGCTCGATCCTATAATTTTCAAGGAAAGACACTCTTTTTAAACAGAATTAATAACATATTATTAACAATACTTGTTGATACATAATGTCTGATAAGATATATTATGTTAAATTAATAGTCTACTCAAGGTGGCAATTTATGGCTTCTGCAAGATTCTATCTTTAATAAATTCTATGGCCTGCTTTTTTGACCTTACCCTTTTCTCGAATTGAGCTTTCTTTGTCTCTAAAATGATTTCCCCGAGTTCGGGCCCTTTTTCGATCCCGGAGACCCTGATTATCTCTTCCGAGCTTAATATCCCACTTTTCCATATCACCTGGAATCTCTTCAAATCTCTTATCAGATCCAGTCTGTTTTTTGTGATTAAGACATCCAGTGCGCTTTCCTGTGAAGTCACGAAGATATTGAATAGAGAGTCTCTCAATAGCTTCTTCTGCTTCATCAGTAATGCACTGCCATCATGACTCATTGAAATTCGTTTCTTTATGCTGCTGCTCATCATAATTTTGTTATCTTCAGTATGCGCATTATCTTTCTTATTAAATAACATTTCAAGGCTTAATAATCCTTTATATGTAAGGTTTTGTGAAAATACCCTGTTAAGTAGAACTTTAATGTTAGAAGGAAGAACCTCAAGGATTCTGTTTTCGAGCTTAAAGATACCTCGAATATTATCTTCTAACTGCTTGATTTGCTTTGGTAATATTAAAGGCAAGACTCCATCGTAAAGAGCCATTTTGAGATACCTTGAAGCCTTATCTGAGTTTAACAAATAGAATATTTCTAAAGTTATTCTTTCATGTGAGACTGTTACTATATTATTTTGCAGAGATTTTATATAATTACGTGTTAGGTTATCTATCGAACCATTTAACTGAGCTGCAAAGCGATATGCCCTTAAAATCCTCAGAGGATCAGCAATAAGATTGTCTTTAGAGATACAGCGAATTATTTTCCTTGTTATGTCTGCTGCACCTTTGTATATATCTACGATTCCTTTTTCAGGTGACCACGCTATTGCGTTTATGGTAAAGTCTCTTTTTGACAAATCTTCTGTTAAAGATCCCTGGGGCTCTGAAAAATCGAATGTTAAACCTTCTCTGAAACCAAGTCTTATAAATCCTTCTCTTTTGAATTCAATTATAGTGCCTCCAAAAATATCTCTGATTTCTTTGACGAAAGTCTTCATGTCTCCATCTACGATATAATCCCGGTCTGATGAACGACATCCCATAAGCGCATCTCTGATATATCCACCGACAAGGTAAACCCCTATCGCCCTTCCCTTCTCAAATATGATGGAATTGTACCTGTCTTTTAATATCCTATGTTTGAGTTGTTTACCAGTAAATTTCATATTTAAATATTACCACGCAATTCAACTATCGGTACTTTTCCCTCTTTTTGAACGGTACAGAGATATCAGTTTCTTTACCATTATGGGAAAGATTCCGATGAGTGCAAAGGAAATGATCAGGCTTGGAGATAAAATCCCTTTGAGAGAATCAATCTTTGCCAGTTCTTTCCCAGCATTAACAAAAACCATAGTTCCGGGCAGCATCCCTATCTGGGATACCCAATAGAATTTAAAAAAGGACATTTTCGTAATCCCCATAGCGAGATTGATCATCCAGAAAGGAAATATGGGGATTAAGCGCAAGGTGAATAAATAGAACGCCCCTTCTTTTTCAATCCCTTCATTCACCTTCGCAATCTTCTCACCGAATCTATTCTGTATCCAGTCCCTTAAAAGATACCGGGAAACAAAACATGCCAGTGTTGCGCCAATAGTGCTTGCGAAAGAAACAACGATCGTTGCTGTCCAGAAACCGAACAACGCACCTCCGGCAATACCTAATGGAGAAGCGCCGGGCAATGAAAGAGAGGTTGTGAGAACATAAATGACAAAATAGCCGGCAATTAGCATTAAACTGTGATTTTCATAGAGGGCTTTCAACTTATCCAATGATCCCTTCAGATATGAAAGAGTGAGGTACTGGTCGAGGTGAAATACCTTAACAGCCACAATTAAGCCAACAATAACGATCAAGATGAGTATTTTCTTTAACTTCATTTCCGTTTTACTCTCCTAATGCCTTTTTCATTCTTGGTAAAAATTCATTCCCCGGAATATAGTCTATAACCTGCAATTCTTTTATTTCATTCCCGCCCGGATCAAGGAATATTACGGTCGGGACACCTTTGACATCGTATTTTTTTAACAGCTGCATAACATCAGGATTGGCTTCCTTTGTCATATCAACCTTGATCATGGTGAATTTTAGAGATTCTTTTACCACTTCCTGATCATGAAATGTCTTTTTATCCAGTTGACGACAGGGTGTACACCAATCCGCATAGAAGTCAATGATTATCGGTTTTCCGGCAGCTATTGCTTTTGTATACGTATCTTGCGAATACGGTTGCCAGGACACCCCTGGACCCCGTAAAAGGACAGATCCTGCCAGAAATAGAGAAGCTCCAATCACAAAAAAACCGACGGTTCTTTTGATCATGATGAAAGTTCGCAGGTTTTTACCTGTTTTGCTTATAAAACCGAGATGAACTCCTGAAGCCAGGGCAATAAAAGCCAGAATGAAGGTTCCTGCATCATGCCAAGGTAACAATGGTTTTATAAAATATACAGCCATGGCAAGCATAATCCATCCAAAGAGATTCCTGATCCATAGCAACCATTCACCGGATCGGGGGAGCTTACTTACATTTCCGGCAAAGAGAGACAGAATAAAAAGCGGTAGTCCCAGACCGATGCTTAGAGTAAAGAATATGAGAAAACCGAACATGGGGTCGCCCTTCTGGGCAACCATGGTCAAAAGTCCTATAATAAAAGGGCCGATACATGGAGCAGCAACGATACCGAGTGTCAGCCCCATAAAAAGTGATTGTGCGTAGCCTGTATGAGATTTTGACACGACTGAACTCAGGAAACCCGGCAGCCGGAGTTCCCAGAATCCGAAAAAGTTAAGCGCCATAAGAAGCATTACGGATGAGACAAAAATAAGCACGGCAGGATGCTGGAGAACCGAGCCCATGAGTCTGCCGGTGAAAGCTGCCGAGATACCAATGGCCGAATTCATGACCGAAAGCCCAAGAATATAGAGGAAGCCGTGCAGAATAAGATATCCCTGACGTTCACCGGTTTCACTCCTCCCGCCAAAATACGAGGCGGTAATAGGGATCAGGGGATATACACAGGGGGTAAGATTGAGAGCTATGCCTCCGAAAAAAACGCCAATAAGCGTCAGGATTAAGCCTGTTCCAACAACAGTCGAAATGCCTTTCTGTCCTCCAAACACTTCATAAGACACACGACCTGCATCAAGAGACAACCCCATCTCCTTCCACGTCGGAAGCCCCTCAGCAAAACGGTATACATTCTTATATCCAAGTCTTACAGCCAAACTGGCTGCACCGTGACTTCGCACTCACGTTAGCCCGTCTCAGTAAAATATAACTTTCTTATTTTTATCCGGGCCGAGAAGTTTTTTTATCTCCGACCGTGTTACAGGAGAGTATTGATTCCACCAGGTCGGAGCAAAATCAATATGCAAGGCCCCCTGGATATGCTGCATCTGATACGACCACTCCTGCCTTGTATCTACAAGAAGAAATGCTGCTGGATCTGTTAGATATTCCTTCTTGAGTTCTTCAGGCGTGATCAGCTGATACCCTCCCTTTCTTGCCTCATTTACAATCTGGCCTCGAACACGGTCTGCATTTTGACTTTCTGCTTGTACCTGAGCAACAAAACTCAGGAAGAGGAAGAACATAAAGTTTATTTGCATTATTTTTTTCATAGCCCCTACACCTCCGTTTCTTAAAAACAGAGCAACTTATCGCTTGTCGTAACCATTTCGTACAAATCCTTCTGGCTGCCTTTATGGCATATCTCGTTCTCTTCCAGTCCTCTGAAGCCCAAGCACTTCCCACATGCCAATAATTTCCCATCGCTCAGGACAAATGTCTTAGCAAGTTCCTTGATATTGAATTGTTTTGAATCGCAGCTCTCATATTCGACCGCCTTTGCATGCATAAATATCGAAACTTCATTATTCACATCAGTATTCATACAGAGATTCGCGAAACGCAAGGCGTTCCAGATTGTTTCCGCATCGCCTGTCGAAATAAGAATGCCTATTTTCATCCCGTCCTCCTATACATGTTTAGATATAATTCTTATCGAGTAAATCGGTAAATGTTTATCTAAGAAGATTGTTTCTCTAAAACCGCTTTCTCGATATCCTCAAAAGTGGCTTCACTGCCGAGTACCTTGTCTGCCACAGCTATATTAGGGGGTTTAATGGCATCTCCCTTATGACCAAACCCAAGTAAACCGGAATATACGGTTTCTACTTCTACATCATCGGGATATTTCTCTTTGACTTGCCCGGCCAAAGCACATAGATTTGTTCAACGTTTTCCGGCAGGGCGGTTAGAATAAATTATTATTTTAACCACAATAATTCACCTCCTCCTTTCTCCAGGATATACACCCTTTTTTGTGACAGGACAGCAGGCAGGTCTCGGTAGCAATTCCTGATAATCCTTTTTGAGCAACTCGATGAGGTCGGGGATAAGTGGGTTGACGAGAAAATAACACCTTAACCTTCCATCCATATAGTAGTCCACTACTCCATAATGCCTGAGGAGTGTGAGATGCTGGGACACATTTGGCTGCCTTAAAGACAGGAATTCCTCGAAATCGCTCACACATTTAACGCCCTTTGAAAGTTCTTCAAGAATACGGATTCTCACAGGATGTGCAACAACCTTCAAAAGCTCTATTTTCTGACCTATCGAAAGCATGTCATTCCTCCTGACAATTTAAATTCTTACTATTGAATATAAGCATATTTGAATGCTTTGTCAAGGGAACGACTCGCGGGAAGTTCACTGGAGTATTGCAGGTATCAGCTTTACCAAATAGTTTACAGTTTCAAGCTGTGTGCATTATTCACTTGAAAAACGTCCAAATATCTCTATATGGTTCCAGAATAACGTGCGATCTCAGCTGAAGCAATCTGAAATTCTTTCATGGGAATCCAATGCAGGGGCTTCTTAAAATCTATTCATTAAAGGGCAAAATAATAGAGCACGGTAAATCGTTCTGAGAGTTTTTATATGACCCTGATACAAGGATTTGGACTTAGTATCACTTCGCCAATTTTGGCGGCAGTTTCCACACCTGCAGTTTTCAATTCATTAAGTAACTGTTGCGCCTGAGATTCAGGAATGGACAGGAGAAGACCCCCGGATGTTTGCGGATCGAAGAGTAATTCCTCCTCTTCCCTTGATATCTTTGCGCTTATTTCCAGGTGTCCTTCCGAAAGTTTCCTGTTTGCTTTATTGCTTCCCGTGGTTTCACCTTTACGATACATCTCAAGCGCATGAGGATAAACAGGCAGTTCTTTATAGAAAAGGTTTATTTGAACACCACTGCCTGTTGCCATCTCCAATGAATGTCCAACAATACCGAAACCCGTTATGTCAGTACATGAATGGATGTCGAAACTCACTGCTACATCAAGAGCCTTTTTATTCAGTGCGGCCACCTGAGGTAAAATAAATTCCAGTTCTTTGAAGTAGAGTTTTTTTGATCTGCACGCATTAAATAAGACCCCGGTGCCCAAAGGTTTTGTGAGAATAAGGGCATCACCTTCCCGAACTCCGCAGTTCGTCAATATTTTATCGGGATGAACGATTCCTGTGACAGCCAGGCCATACTTGGGCTCATTGTCATCCACAGAATGTCCCCCAGCCATAGAAGCACCGGCTTCAAGAACCTTGTCATTCCCGCCACGAAGTATTTCCTTCAAAACGCTCTTGTCAAGCTTTTTGGGAGGAAACATGACGAGATTCAGTGCAGTGAGAGGCTTGCCTCCCATCGCATAGATATCCGAGAGAGAATTCGCTGCAGCAATTTGTCCAAACCAATATGGATCATCTACCGGCGGTGTAATGAAATCAACGGTGCTGACAAAGGCTATCTCATCTGAGAGGCGGTACACTGCTGCATCATCACATGTATTGAAACCAACAAGTAGGTTAGAATCCTGAGGAGGACTGAGTGCTTTGAGCGCTTCCGCCAGATCTGACGGACCAATTTTCGCCGCTCATCCACATGTACGAGAGAGTCCTGTTAGAGTTTTTTTTCGGAAGAATTGCATTTTACTTACTTATGAGCTATTCAAACCTATATACCTGTCAAACAGATTACTTCAAACAGCTGATACTTATTCACATGACCGCTGTCTATAGAAAGACCAATAAGAATTATCCATGTTTTTAGAATGAGTCATCAATCCTTATCGTGTCCAATATTTATTTTCTATCAATGTGCGCTGAAATATAGAAAACATCTATTTGTAATATTGCGTTTCATCCGGTAATAGCATGCGGTAGAAAATTTTGAAATGCACATTACTATGTGTTAGAGGTAGAAAACTCATCTCACTTCCGGGACGAAATATAGTATCGGAAACTTGAAATTCTCATTGAAAAATGGGGTTCAACAAAAGGCTTGTAATTGAAAGTTTTGAGCCGCAATGATAGTTTTCTCTCTTTTTATCTATTTTTATCTCTTTTGTTCTGTTTTTATGACGATTTTATTACAGTCCATGTTATAATACCCGTAAGTCATTGATTTTGCGGGCGTAACTCAGTGGTAGAGTGTTAGCTTCCCAAGCTGAAAGTCGCGGGTTCGAATCCCGTCGCCCGCTCCAGCCATAGCACATAAATATCTTGAGGAATTATAGCCTTCTTAGTAAATTATCATTTGACCTTAAAGGCATCTGTTCCTATCAGCATAACGACAATAGCTGAGAGCACTGCTTTTAAGGTGGCAGCGATAAAACCTATTACAAAAGCCTTACCTCCGGCTTTTTTTAAGTCATCAAAAGCTATATTAAGACCAACACCTGCAAATCCGATAGCAAAGAAAATCTGCAGGAACTGTTTGCCAAAAATGGTTCTGTGGTCCTCTGTGAAAACGCCAAACTCATTGAGAGTAACCATCGCAAAAAACCCTAAAATGAACAAAGGGAACTTGTCCTTTATGACCTGCCATGTATTGATCTTTTGATCTTTACCTTCAGCAGTTGCCTGTTTGATCACGTAAAACCAGATACAATAAATTACGACAAGGGGAATAAACCCAACCCTAACTATATTAATAATGTTTGCTGTCAGCAGTGAATCATGTCCATACCACGTTGCAGCAGCAACGAGCTGAGCAGTATTCAGTATTGCGGTTCCAACCCATGCACCAAAGACAGGCTCTGACATCCCCAATGCCTTACCAATATATGGAAAGGTAAAGAGCGCGACCGTTCCGAAGAGAAGTATCGTCCCGACTGCGTAGAAGAAGTCCCTCGGCTTGGCATTGACCACCGGCGCAACAGCAACAGCAGCAGAGACGCCACATATTCCAGTGCCGGCTGCCATTACTCCCATAAGTCCATCGTCCTGTTTCATTCTTCTGCCAAGAACCGACACAAGAACGGTGGTGCCTAATATAAAAACAAGTACTAATAAGAGTGCGAAGATACCAACTTTCAACAGGTTTGACCACAAATAATACCCACCTAACAGGATAATGCCGGGCTTAATGATTGGTCTTGCCAGGACTGCCCCGGGTTGAAAGACCTTCGGAAGTCCTATAGTATTTCTTATGATCATACCTCCCAAAAGAAGAACAGCCACATAGGTAAGCTGAAACTGTATCATCCTTTCTCCAAATCTGAATTTGGAAGGAATCTCTTTCGTTGTTGCAATAGTCTCGTAATCTTTTTCCTTAATTGTGTGTGGTTTTTTGGGCTTTTCTTTTATTTCGCCACGCTCAAATGCAGCAAGTTTCTCTTTATACTTTTCATCACTTGTTGAAATGTATTCAGCAAAAGACAAAAAAGGCTTGCCATCTTTTATAGATGCCTTCAGAATCTTCTCGCTCTCCTGAAAATCCTTCTGCCATTTATGTATGGATTGATCCCATTGAAGGGCTAACCAGCCTAATATCATGCAAAGAATAAGACCCGGAACGTATTTCACTATACCATCATTTGTATCTCTCATTTATTCACCCCCATTTAGAAAAATAATGACGAAAATGTTTTAGGTGTGATGACTCCTGTCAGTCCGAGAATTACAGTTATTGCAGCCAAAATGAGAACCCAGATATCTTCTTTTCTCTCAGATGAAAAAACTTTTTTAGATTTCTCTTCGAATTCTTTCGTCTCTGCCATTTAAACCCTCCATTGATGATTAAGATAAAAGTGCTTCTCATTAATACGAACAGTATCTTACTTCATCACCAGAACCGGTACAGGCGAATGTTCAATAAGTCTTGCTGTGACACTTCCAAATGCAAATTTCTTTGCTCCATGCTTTCCATGGGATGCAGCTATTATCAGATCTGCGCCTTCCCTTTTTGCAACCTCAATGATCATTTCTGAAGGACTGCCTGTCTCTATTATCACCTTTGCATGAACACCTGCATTTTTGAATTTTTCTGCAGCAGCTGAGGCAATACTATTCGCTTCTTTCATCTGAAGTTCCCGCACCACATTGCAGTCGATCTCTGTGAGCCCTATCGGACAGTAATCTTCCATTACATTTACACAGATGATCTCGCTTTCTTCTTTCTTTGCAAGTTCCACTGCCTTGTCTATAGCCTTTTGGGCAAATCCGGATCCATCATCTGCCACTATTATCTTTTGCACCTTCCCTCCTCCTTTCATTTATATTTTTAATGGAATAAATCATTTATCAAATTATCTATAAAATATACCTTTAAAACAAGAAATTCAAGAAATATCCGGCAGTTACTATTTCAGTAATTTTATTGCCAATACAACTGCTGCTAAGGCTGCAAGCCCAATGCCCTCCGCAAGGATAATTATGAGGGCTATCCTTCTTTGAGATGGCGTCATCCTGAGCCAGAACCTGTCGAGAAGGAACTTCACAATTCTGCTCTGCCCTGCCTCAAGCTGGATATAATTCTTTAAACCTCTCAGCCAGTACGGGATATCTTCTTTCCTGAAAAAATCACCTTCAATAGATAGCCCTGTCATTGACGGGCTTGCTTCATGTATAAAAAATCCTGTCACATTTGAATTTATTCTGTAATTTATAGAATTTTTCTGAACTTCAACAGTCAAAACAATCTGGAGAATCTCGTCTGTTCTGTCATCATAAAGCGTTATGTCATATACATCCTTATCAGCAGTCTTTATATCCTTTACATACCATGAGGGATTAAGCCTTAAAACAATCTCCGGTCTAAGAAAAAACTCTCTTACAGTAGCTGCCGGTGCTTTGATTTCAATGGCCTTCATCTGACAAAAAGCGTGGGAATCTTCAAATTATCAAATATTTTCCTTGGAAGGTTAAAAGACCTTATCTTTGCCTTGAACGTATTGACTTGTTTGGCGCCGAGGATAAGCAAATCATATGAATTTTCCGAAACCTCTTTTATTATCTCTTCTTCAGGCGGGCCGTATCTCAGAATAATTTCATATGACAACCCAAATGAATCCGCCATTGCTTTGAACTCATTTATTATATCCTCTGCTTCTTTCCTGAGTTCCCTGTCTATATGATTACCATATTCGATCCTTCCAACTGCGTATATCTCATCTGCAAACTTCTTAAGATACGGGTTTATCACATGAAGGGCAGTAAGCTTCCCATTACATGCTCTGGTTATCTCTATGGCGTAATCGATAGCCTTTTTCGTATCCTTCTCACCATCAATACAAAGAATGATATTTTTCATTATTGGTTCAATGCATTCAGATGATCATCGGCCCTTATAAAGATCCTTGCCTTTTACGCTTCCCCCTTGTCTCATAAAGTGCCTCTTACTAATAAGTTCGTAAGTCCACATAGCAGTCATTCCCCGACTCGATCGGGGAATCCAGAATAGGACTGGATTATCCGGTCAAGCCGGATAATGACAACCTTCGCATATGATGTGGCGTTACTTATGAACTCTTTAGTATCTTATCGCATCTTTAATCTAATGTATATTCTTTCCTTTTTGCCACCATTTTTGCCGGATAACGAATCAGGAATTACTCCTTTCAAACACTTGATAACTATGGTCATGATGGATAATCTGGAATGTTGAGCTTATTTTCCTTCAGAGCGGTTTAGTTCAATCTTATTAAGAAGAATTGACAATGTACGTTTTTTTTGTATATATTGAGTATATACTTATATGAAAGATTGGACTGACATAGTATCTTTTGCCGAAGACTTCGAATGGGATGAAGGAAATATTAAGAAAGACTGGGAGAGACATCGCGTCTCTCATATCGAGTGCGAAGAGATATTTTTTAACAGACCGATCATTGTCAAAAAGGATGAGCCGCACTCGACAAGTGAGGACAGATATTTTGTTTTAGGCAAAACAGACGCTGGCAGATTGCTTTTCATTGTTTTTACGTTGAGGGGCAATAAGATAAGAATAATTTCGGCACGTGACATGAACCGGAAGGAGAGAAAGATATATGAGGAAACTCAAGAAGATACCCAAGTTTAAAAGCGAAGCAGAGGAAGTTGAGTTCTGGACAACGCATGATTCGACTGGATATGTTGATTATTCGAAGGCGAAACGTATCATTTTCCCGAACTTAAAACCATCTACCAGGACGATTTCGATCCGGCTTCCAGAATCTCTTATCGAACATCTCAAAGTTCTTGCCAACAAGAGAGACGTGCCCTATCAGTCACTCTTGAAAATGTTCCTGTCTGAGAAGGTGGCAGAAGAATTGCACGGCGCAACCAAATAAGATGCTGTGAGCTCAACTCCTTCCTGTTACAAGCAAAATCAATATTTTATATAATTGCGCATATTACAACCATAAATCATCAAACAATTATGATAAAAAAGTGCAGATTATATTCGCAAATTAATAGAGAATCATATTTGTGGATAAATTTAATTTTTCAGTTGAAAATTCAATGGGAGTGTGGTTTAATGGGAACAATTATAATGGCTTATATTACAAGCATTAAATAAATTTTATCAAAAGTGAAAGGAGGATGAAGCAATGAAGATGATGGCAAAGTCAGGATACATAATGGTTATGGTGTGTTGCTTCTTAGCGGCTTTCTCGCCGGTATGGGCTGCTGACCCGTCGACACAGTTGGGGAAGGACAACGTTCTGCAAAAAACTATCCCCACCTCAACACCGGTGGAGACAAAGGTCATAAGCTGCGCAAAGGAGATTACAGTGCAGGCCAGACTCAGCGACAGCTACCTGCAGAGTTCAATCGATGCTTCAGCCAAGTCTACAAACTATAATGACGTGGTGCTTAGTATATACGGGTCGAATGCCTTTGGGGATTTTAACGTTGACTGTTACTATAAGAGCAAAAATGGGGACATACCGAATATCGTCTACCGTATCCCATGCAAGAGGCCAAAAAAAGGCGCCACCTCGTACGAACATTCATACTGGTGCATTAAGAATTAAGTAATCCAGCGGTAGGGCGATGACCTCAGGGCACCATGGATTTCGATATGCCCGGTACCCTTTTTATATGTCACCCGAACAGATACAGGGTGAACCTGTGGATGGGACGTACAGACATCTATTCGCTTGGAATCATGCTTTATGAAATGCTTGCCGGGCAAAGGCCGTTCTCTGAAAATAATCTTGGAAAATTGATGGATTTTCATCTTAAAGAAGATGCTCCGGATCCACGTATATAGTTGACGAAGAAATTAGCAATCCATTTTATTTGACTTCCTGCCTATAATTTGCTAAAAGTTTAAATGTGGACTTTGTACTTAATATTTTAAAAAATTACTCTGCTGAAATCGTTCTTTTTATATTGGTTTTGTTCCTTTTCTTATTTTTTCGAATTAAAAAGAGGAAAAGGAAGTGAAAACCCTGATCACTTTTTTTGTGCCAAAACCGCTATCTATATTATTTGTACCAGAAATCTTTTGCTTTTATCCACTCTTGATAGGATCATTTTTTCATGGCCTTCCACACATAATACATCCGTTGAATGACTGTAGCATGTGTCAGAACAAGCATAACCCATAACACTGGTACAATCCATCCTGTAAGAGTTGCGAAGATGAGGAGGATGATCCTTTCAGACCTTTCCATAATGCCTGTGTGGCACTCTTGTCCCAGTCCTTCTGCCCTCGCCCGTGTATAGCTGATGAGAAATGCGCCAAGCATTGTTCCGATACTCAGAAAAGAACCGGTATGATCACCATGTGCTGCGAGATACCATGCGATGGAAAGAAACAGAAATGCGTCTGAATACCTGTCAAGGACAGAGTCGAGGAATGCGCCGAACTTTGTTGTTTTCCCGCTTGTCCTTGCAACCATGCCGTCGAGCATATCGAAAATTCCACCGATCATGATGAATATACCGCCAAGTCTTATATTGTAGGGGATAACAAACGCTGCTATGACTGTGATAACAAACCCGGTTGCGGTTAGTGTATTTGGGCTGAAAGGGATACGTTTTGCAATGAAGCCGAGCGGTGCATCGAGGAAATGACCGAGGCGTGCACTAAGCATTTACCTCTCTTTTTTGCCTTTAATAAATTCTTCGACCATATCTCTTGCTGCTTCGTCAGTAAACTGAATCATGGGGTGTTTCATGAAATATGCAGATGGAGACACCAAGACCCCGCCTACCCCCCTGTCACGGGCAATCTTGCAGCAGCGGATTGCATCTACAACAACCCCTGCGCTGTTCGGAGAATCTTCAACAGAAAGCCTCATCTCAAGATGTATCGGTATATTCCCGAACCCCCTGCCCTCCATCCTGAGGAAACATATCTTGTTGTCCAGAAGCCAGGGTATATAATCAGAGGGCCCTATATGGATATTTTCATTATCCAGCGGGGTCTGAAGCTGTGATTGCACAGCCTCTGTCTTTGAAATCTTCTTGGATGCTAATCGGGTTCTGTTGAGCATATTCAGGAAATCTGTATTTCCACCGACATTCAACTGATACGTATTGTCCATCTTTACTCCCCGATCCTCAAAGAGTTTCGTCAGAGTCCTGTGTATTATTGTTGCCCCCATTTGGCTTTTTATGTCATCACCAATGATCGGGATATTTCTCTTCTCAAAACGATTAGCCCATTCCTTATTGGATGCAATAAATACCGGGACGCAGTTGATCAGACTCACACCGGTTTTCAGGCAGGCCTCTGCGTAAAAAGCAGTCGCTTTCTCTGATCCTACAGGCAGATAACTGATGAGCATATCAGCACCGGTCTGCCTTAAAACATTGCCAACATCGCATGTTTTTTTTCTTGCGACAAGAAAGGTTCGATTTTCTGAATAGTCCTGCATGTGAGAAGAGAGACTATCAAGGACGTTTCCCATCATAACAGTTACAGGAATATCAGGAATATTTTTATTGAATATCTTTGTGCAGTTTGGATGAGCAAAAATGGCTTCTCTCAGTGGCTTGTCAACTTTTCTTTTATCTATATCAAACGCAGCCACAAATTCAATGTCATCGGGTTTGTATCCGCCAAGATTAAAATGCATCAGTCCAAGTGATCTTTCCGGATGGTTTTTATCCAATGCTTTGTAATACTCAATGCCCTGAATCAATGAACTGGCACAATTTCCCACCCCTGCGATTGCTACCCGTATCTTACCCATGTTTCAATTTACCCTTCTGAATTCTTTTATTCAAAGCACAAGGAAGCTATTGATTGATATTAATCCCCAGCTTTTTATAAAGCATTGAAAAATCTACATTGTCTGCTACAAGGCTCATGCCGCGTTCAACTTTAGACTTATCTCTCAGCCGTAACCTTACAGAGAGCTTTTCCAGCTTTTTTGCAATGCTGAAAGTATCTTCTCTCACTACTATCATCGGAACATTTTTCTGTTCTGCCCTTGAAAGGATTATCTCACTGGGATAAAGTTCACCGGTAAGAATAAGGCATACAGAGCCTGATTCAATGGCAGATAATTGAATATCTACCCTGTCACCGCCTACGATAACGGCATTGCGCCTAGTCTTCCTGAAATATTCTATTGCCTTATCCGCCTGCATGGCGCCGATCAGGAAATGCTCTACCAGATTGCCCATTTGATCATGACAGCATAAAACTTTTCCGCTAAGCATTTCAGTCAGTTCTTCGACGGTAATTGATCCCACTATCGAGTCGTGTGGAATTACACCGAGGATATCAACGCCTTTCCTTTTCAGAAAAGGAACAACATATTCGTCAGCACTCTGTTTGTGCTCTTCAGTGACTTTATTCAGTATCACGCCGAGGAATTTATCCTTGAGGTCTTTTTTTGCCTGAAGCACATAATCGACAATATATTCCCCTTCATATTTGACCACGATGACTGCCTTTGAATTAAGGCGCTTTATTACCTGAAGCCCCTGAACACCCAGGTAGCTTCCTGTGTAGATGCTGCCATAACCGCCAATAAGCATGATATCTTTATCTTTCGATAAGCGGTTAAATGAGCTCACAATTTTCCCCAAAAGCCCCTTCACATCCTTCAGGTAACTTTTCACTGCAAGTTCCTGTGTAAGTACCACAGGGCATATGTCGGGCACAGGGTCTTTCAGTTCAAGCGCCCTATAGATACGCCAGGCATCGTTATCAGTAAGAATATCGTCAACCTTAATGGGCAGGATACCAACAGGTTTCATATAACCTACACTCAGTCCATCCTTCTTCAGTTTATGGCCAAGTCCCATGGTTATTAATGTCTTTCCTGTATAACCCGACGTTGAGCCTACATATAATGAAATCATTTATTCACCTCCTATGGCAAATCTTGCGTCAATGGCTACAACCCCTTCTCCCCTCTGTCTGACCAGGAGAGGATTTATATCAGCCTCAATGATCTGAGGGAAATCAACAGCCATCTGAGATAAGATTAAGAGTGATTTCTCAATGGCCTCAATATCAGCCTCTGCCTCACCTCTTACTCCTCGCAGAAGGGGAAAGGTCTTTGTTTCACGGAGCATTTCATGGGCATCTTCCTGGCTTAATGGTACGATCCTGAATGAAATATCCTTTAAGACTTCCACATAAATCCCGCCTAATCCGAACATAATCATATGTCCAAACTGGGGATCTTTGGTTATCCCCATGATTACTTCCTTCCCTTTCGGCACCATCTCCTGTATCATTACGCCGGATATATGTGCAGCAGGCAAGATGTTCCTTACACGGGTAGTAATGTCAAAGAAGGAGTTCTCGACCTCTTTTTTGGTGTTCAGGTTTATCTTGACACCGCCTATATCACTCTTATGGACAATCTGGGGAGAAATAATCTTCATAACCACAGGGTAACCTATACCCTTAGCAGCAGCAACAGCCTCTTCTGAAGTCCTTGCAAAAAGACTTTTTGGCTGGGCAAATCCATACGCCTGCAAAACATCATGGACTTCGAGTTCGTATAAACGATCCCGATTTTCCTTTTTTACTTCATCGAAGATCTCAGCAGCCTTCTCCTTTAAACCATTGTATTTGTTATATGTCTTTTCAGGTCTGTTTATCCACAGATGATAGTTGTATATAGCGTTCATAGATGAGACCATTTCTTCCGGATAGCTGTAATTTGGCACACCGTATTTCATGAGTGTCTTTATCCCTGATTCCACCCTTTGTTTTCCCATGAATGAAGTGAGTATCGGCCTGTCAGTGGATTTTGAGACATTCACTACTGCCATGGCTGTTGCATCAACGTCCACGACAGCCGTCGGCGTCAGGAGCACCATAACGCCGTTTATCCTCTCATCCTTCAGAACGGTATTGAGCGCCCTTTCATATCTGTCAGCGCCAGCGTCTCCAAGGATATCTATGGGATTATAGAATGATGCGACAGGGGGGAGAAAAGTTCTGAGTTCGTCTACATATTCTTTATGCAACGGGGTAAGCTGGAGGTTGGATTTGTCACAGGCATCAGCAGCAAGTATGCCAGGGCCCCCTGAATTGGTGACAATGACCACATACGGACCTTTCGGCAGCGGCTGATTTGCAAAGGCCAGGGCATAATTAAAAAGCTCGTTTATCGTATGCGCCCTGATAACCCCGCTCTGCTTAAAGGCAGCATCAAAGGCTGCCTCACGACCTGCAAGGGCGCCGGTATGGGAAGACGCTGCTTTTGCTCCGGCACTGGTAGTACCTGATTTCAATATAATGATGGGTTTCTTTTTTGATACCTGTGCTGCAACCTCCATGAATTTTCTCCCATCGGTCACACCCTCAATGTATCCCAGGATTACTTTGGTATTTTCGTCTTCAGACAGCGCCAGCATAATATCTGTATCTGTGATGTCTGACTTGTTACCCATACTTATGAATTTTGAAAAACCGATCTCATCGGGCAAGGCACGATCAAGTACAGCCAGGCAGAGGGCCCCTGACTGTGAGAAAAAACCGATGCCGCCTTTCGCAGGCATTCCGGCAGCAAAAGAGGCATTGACTTTCGAGTGGGTATCGATCACGCCAAGACAATTCGGACCAATAAATCTAATCCCACATTCCTGCGATTTTTTGATCAGCTCGTTTTCGAGCTTTGCGCCCTCTATCCCGCTCTCCTTAAAACCGGCGGTAATAATAATCGCAGAATCGATTTTCTTTGCCCCGCACTGTTCGATCACTTCTATGACATTTTTCGAAGGAACCACCACAACTGCCATATCAATTTTGTCAGGCACATCGAGAAGAGAAGGGTATGACTTTTTGCCCAACACCTCAGAAGCGCTCGGATTAATGGGAAAAACAGCGCCCTCATATCCGTATTGGATAATGTTTTTCAGGATATCGTATCCAACCTTTCCAGGTGTCCTCGATGCCCCTATAACTGCAATTGATTGTGGTTTAAAAAAGTTATCCAGCATATATTCCCGGATATATTAACTAAAGATCACCTTATTTTTAAAGGGAAAATATTAACCTAATATCTCTTTTACACGCCCTATTTCCCCGCTTTCCAAACGAACTTTAATTCCATGCGGATGGGCAGATGATTTCGTTAAGACATTCCTTACTATACCTTGCGTTAATTTCCCTGTCTGCTGGTCTTTCTTCAATACAACTGAAACACGCAATCCCGGCTTTATATCTGAACGTTTATTTCCAGCCATACATTGTTCTCCTGTCCTGAATCATACACTAACCGAGTTTTATTAGCTCGCTACCTTAAATCCCTTAAGAGACGCTGTAATTCTTTGGACTCAAAAAGTATTCTGTGCGCAGCATCGCGAAGTTTATCAACTTCCTCAGAGCTCAGCCTGAATGATGTTGGAAGTCTCTTGAAATACGAGCGTTCCTTCTCGTCCTTCAGGGCATCGAACTTGACTTCTATCACATAGAACTGTATATCTCCGCAGGAGCCGGGGGTCTTGGATATATTACCATTGGGGCACCTCTGCGTGCGCACCTGTTCAGCCCACCCTTTTAAACTCTCTTTCAGGAGGGCAATAGTTTCAACATTATACCGTTCGATTGCGATTGTTGAATATGAGTCAAGCATCGCAGTGAATATGGGAGGACTTTCCACCCTGTCCCAAATGGAATCCGGCTGGGTCTCTGCATTAACCACAATGAATATAACCTTATGCACATTTTTATGTTTCGTATTATTGATCGATTTCCAGAAATTACCCCTGAAGACTATCCTGTCAAGGATAGCCCTCAGACCGAGATTATCAGATATTCCGCCATCGAGAAGATGGAGATATCGTTTCTGTCTGGAGTCCAGATACGGGGCCATGTTATTTGCCAGATAAAACTGTCTCTCGGTGATTTCGCCTTCTTTTAAGGCGGTTTTTAAAACCTCAGGCATTCTGTAATTGCAACTGCCGGCATAATTCCTCACCGTAATAGGTGTCAGAACCATTGGAACCGCTGATGAGGCAGCTGCAGCCCTTGACACAGGAAACCTCAAAAGGTCCGAACATATAACATCGAAGACATCCTGGGTAAATCCGACCCTAATGCCGTATGTCATGTCAGTGGCATTTATGATAATCATAGGCCCTTTCCGCTCTGCGATATCGCCAAAAGTACCTCCATCGAAGACATATTTGTCATAGTATTCGGCTGCAAGGTCGCTCCGGTCAAAATATGGCGAAAGGAGACGTAGCCAGTTGAAGGGATTGAATAGTATTCTCGCTGTCAAAGCTCCCTGAATATTTTTTTTTAAGAACCCTGCTTTCAAAATCCTCGAAAATCCTGTCGCCGAAGAGTCCATAGTAAGCAGCGGTAAAACTCCCCCCTGACACGCTCGATATAGCATCTATTTCATCCAAAAGCCTGCGCTTTTTTCCGTCTATGACAACCTCTGTCTTTGACAGTTCTTCAAGCACTCCATATGATAAGGCTGCAGCACGCGTTCCTCCACCGGAGAATGTGACAAACAGAAGCATGTTGTCAGATTTTCCAGGCATCCTCATAAACTTGCCCCTGTATCCTGCATCGGGGTTATACTCCTTGAGAGTTTCATAATTGATACACCCTGCGGTCTCTGCCGCAGGATCCGATGTACTTAACGTTATTGGAGTGAAAAGCCTGTAGAATAACTATGGGATGGTAGATCTTGAGCAGGAGATATGGCGATGGTATCA
>JBAQLU010000185.1:0-1508 GCA_049302065.1 Thermodesulfovibrionales bacterium | reverse complement strand
ACGTAAACCGGAGCTTCGTAGCCGGGCACCAGGCGCTTGTAGGAGTTCACCCACTGGCTGCAGATGCCGGTGATCTCCCGGGCATGTTTCAGCAGGCCGGCGATGTAGCTCTTGCCGATGGCCGACAGGTGATACTCGTCGCTGGCGTCGTAGAAGGCGTTCTTGTTGCCCAGGAACAGGGACTGGTGGGTGTGCATGCCGCTGCCGTTGATGCCGAAGATGGGCTTGGGCATAAACGTGGCATAGACCCCGTTGATCATGGCCACGGCTTTCACCGTGGCCTTCATGGTCATGGTCTTGTCGGCCATGAGCATGGCCTCGTCGTAGCGCATGTCGATTTCGTGCTGGGAGGCGGCCACTTCGTGGTGACTGTACTCAATGCGCACGCCCATGCTCTCCAGGGCGAAGATGGTGTGGCGCCGCAAGTCATTGCCGCCATCCTGGGGCGGGGCGTCGAAATAACCGCCCCGGTCCAGGACTTCGGTGCCGCGGTTGTTGGCGAAATAGAAAAACTCCAGTTCCGGTCCCAGATAATTGGTGTAGCCTTTCTCCGCGGCCTTGGCCAGCATGCGTTTCAGGGCATAACGCGGGTCGCCCGGATAGGGGGAGCCATCGGGCGTCAGGATGTCGCAGAACATCCGGGCCACGGGTTTCTCGTCGGGGCGCCAGGGCAGGACCTGGAAGGTGGAGGGGTCGGGCTTGGCGATCATGTCGCTTTCTTCAATGCGGGAAAAACCCTCAATGGAGGACCCGTCAAACCCCATACCCTCGGTCATGGCCTCTTCCAGTTCGGAAGGGCGAATCGAAAAGCTTTTCAACACTCCCAGGATGTCGGTGAACCAAATCTGGATAAAGCTTACCTCTTTATCCCGGACAATGCGGGAAACATCCTCTGCGGTTTGGCAGTGCACGGTATTCCTCCTGATACAGATAATTTATAATCCTCACAGCAATTATTATACCAGACTGATTATTAAGGAAAATCAAAAACTTAACCAAACCGTAGTTTACAATATTGTAGATTTAGCAAAAAAATGCCGACAAGATTGTCAATATTCCCCCACAATTAAGGGGAGGACAAATCCCTGGCTGAGATGTGTAGGGCGGGCACTGCCCGCCGATACCTCAGATTAATTGGTGCGTAAAACGCACCCTACGAAAAACGCAGGAACTTTTCAGGTCAGTCGCACATGCGCCTTTGGCACACTCCAAAACCATGAAAAGGGACCTCCGGCTGCGATTGCCGTGTTGTATCGGTGGCACAGGCTTCCAGCCGGTGCGGCGCACCGGCAAAATGCCGGTGCCACCAAGAACTTTTCAGGACAGTTACTCATGGGCCTTTGGCCCACCCATAAAGCATGAAAAGAAAGGTGGCACAGGCTTTCCAGCCTGTGCTGGGACAGCCGGGGGCGGCTGTCCTACATATCCCCAGGACCTTTCCAAGCAGTTGCTCATGGGCCCTTGGCCCACCCGTAAAACATGAAAAGAGTGGTGGGGCGGGCCTCCGT
>JBAQLU010000184.1:0-1969 GCA_049302065.1 Thermodesulfovibrionales bacterium | reverse complement strand
TAACGGAGGAAAAGCTGGTTGCTTTTTTGAGCAAGCAGTGGGGGGTCCCTGCAATAAACCTTTCTGATTACAAGATTGAACCGTCTGTACTGAAGCTTATACCTGTTGAGATAGCGAGGAAATATTTAATCATACCGGTTGCGAGGGTGGGGGCGACGTTAACGATAACAATGGCTGATCCGTCGAATGTATTTATGATAGACGATGTAAAGTTCATGACGGGTTATAATGTTGAGGTAGTGGTATCGAGTGAATCTTCGATAATCGATGCCATAACGAGCTACTATCGTGGAGGAGGAGATGCACTGACTACGACGAAGAAAGCGGCCACGACCTCCACGAAGGCACTCCAGGCAAAAGATTATACCTTCTCAGATGACGAATTTAAAGATGAGGATCCATTTTCTTCAACTGCTGATGAAGGTCTTTCTGTCGATGTCGATGAATTTGACAGAGCAGTGGGTGAAGCCTTAGATGAAGTTGAAGTTGTCGAGGAGAGTGCAGATGAAACACTGAACGAAGTCGAAAGGCCTATAGTAAAGCTTGTTAACGGGATCCTTATCAATGCAATAAAAGAGAGATCGAGCGATGTCCATATAGAACCATATGAGAGTTCTCTCAGGGTGAGGCAAAGGGTTGACGGTGTGATGTATACAGTTATGAACCTGCCTGTGAAAATAAAAAATGCTGTAACCTCAAGGATTAAGATAATGGCCAACCTCGACATCTCCGAAAGGAGACTCCCGCAGGATGGAAGGATTAAGCTGAAACTTGGGAATAAGCGGGAGATAGATTTTCGTGTATCAACAGTGCCATGCCTGTTTGGTGAGAGGACTGTATTAAGGCTGTTAGACAAATCAAACCTTCAGGTGGACCTTACAAAACTCGGATTTGAAGAAGAGCCTTTGAAAGACTTCATGGAGGCCCTTGATAAGCCCTATGGCATGATTCTCGTCACAGGACCAACCGGAAGCGGCAAAACAACTACACTCTATTCTGCATTACATTATCTGAATAAAATAGGAGTTAACATCTCAACCGCAGAGGATCCGGTTGAGTACAACTTCCTTGGGATAAACCAGGTGCAGGTAAGGGAAGATATAGGCCTTACCTTTGCAGCAGCTTTACGTTCTTTTTTACGTCAGGACCCTGATATAATCATGGTTGGAGAGATCCGTGACTTTGAGACAGGCGAGATTTCAGTCAAGGCAGCTTTAACCGGTCACCTTGTCCTCAGCACCCTCCACACAAATGATGCCCCGAGCACAGTAAGCAGACTGCTAAATATGGGTGTTGAGCCATTTCTTGTTGCTGCCTCAATCATTCTTATTGTTTCTCAGAGGCTTGCAAGGGTGGTGTGTACATCATGCAAAGAGGAGGAAAAGGTTCCGGTCCCTGCCCTTATACAGTTGGGTTTTTCAGAAGAAGAGGCTCAGACTGTAAAATGTTACAAAGGCAGAGGCTGTCCTTCATGCTATAATTCCGGGTATAAGGGAAGAATAGCACTTTACGAGGTTATGCCCCTTAAGGATCAACTCAAGGAGATGATTCTCGAAGGTGCGTCAGCAGATGAACTGAAAAAAACTGCAATCAGACTCGGAATGAAAACATTAAGGATGAGTGGTCTTGCCAAAATAAAAACTGGTGTTACTTCCATAGACGAGATTGTCAGGGTAACATTCGGAGACTGATAACTAACTACTGAATATAGTATGGCGACAAAATTAGGACAGTTACTGGTAACATCGAATGTGATAACAGAAGAGCAACTCAGGGAGGCGATCGGTCTTCAGAGGAAGCAAGGTGGCAGACTGGGGACGAACCTTGTTAATATGGGGTATCTAACGGAGGAAAAGCTGGTTGCTTTTTTGAGCAAGCAGTGGGGGGTCCCTGCAATAAACCTTTCTGATTACAAGATTGAACCGTCTGTACTGAAGCTTATACCTGTTGAGATAGCGAGGAAATATTT
>JBAQLU010000183.1:0-2103 GCA_049302065.1 Thermodesulfovibrionales bacterium | reverse complement strand
GTCCATCTCTTCCAGGCCACCGGCATTGAATATTTTTTCGTATTCCGGCCCGCGAACGTCGTGGAAAAGGAGGAGGTCGATCCATTCGGTCCGCAACCTGCGCAGGCATCGCTCCAGCTTTCTCCGGACCCCCGGGCCGTCTCTTTCATCCACTTTGGTAGCGAGATAAAACTCCTGGCGTCTCTGCTTAAGGGCCTGGCCGATTTTTTCCTCGCTGTCGCCGTAACAGTCCGCTGTATCTATAAAGTTGATGCCAGCATCGAGCGCTCGATTTAAAAGGTCCCCACATTCCTTCATCCCGACCCGCGGCAGTTTGAGGGCTCCAAACCCGATCACGGAAATAGCCCATCCTGTCCTGCCTAAGATTCTCTTCTGCATCGTTATGAGTCCCCGGAACTTATTTTCTTATCTACGGCGTAATTATCCTTCTTGTGGCTCAGGTTTGAAGATGAAGCGTTCAAAAAGCTTATGGTAAGAGGTCCATCGGGAAGGATCCTCCTTTTCCTTTTCGATCCAACCTAAAAATCCATTGACCTTAGCGTCCAGGTCATCTATCTGGTGAAGAAGAAGCGCCTCCAAGGTCATGGGTAGCTTGGGGGAGCCAAAGGCATACTCTCCATGATGGCTGAGGAGGTTATGCTTCAGGAAAAGCGAGAGGGTTTCAGGGAATTCCGGAATGGCCTTTATTTTCTGGTCAATCATTTCTACGGTGAGGATGATATGTCCCAGGAGTCGCCCCGAGTCCGTGTAATCGAAAGCCCGGCCAAAGGTAAGCTCGGCTACTTTCCCAATGTCATGAAGAATTCCACTGGTGATCAGAAGATCCACATTAATCCCCTTGTATCGCGGACCTACCAGAAGGATAAGTTGAACGACGGAAAGGGTATGCTCCAATAGACCTCCAAGGTAAACATGATGAACCGCCTTCGCCGCCGGTGCCAGTTTGAATTTTTTTACGAAATCTTCGTCGGCGAAGAAGGCATCTAAAAGCTTTTGCAGATAGGGTTGCTGCACGCCGGAAGCAATGTTTTTGATTTCGGAGAACATTTTTTCGACATTTAGGGGTGTCCTCGGAAGAAAATCGTCCAGTAAAACCTCGGTTTCCTCACATTTCCTCAACTTGAGGATGCGCAGTTGAAGCGTTCCTTGAAATTCATCAACTTCTGCTCTCACCTTAATAAAATCGTCTTTGGCAAATAGAGCACCGAAGTCCAAAGCGTTCTCCCAGATGCGTCCTTCGACCTCTCCCGTGCGGTCGGCCAGACGGAGAGAAAGGTAGAGGTTTCCGGTCTTTGTTCTGGTCAGGCTCTTTTCTCTGACGAGAAAAATGCTTTCTACAGCGTGGCCTTTTTTCAATTGATTAACGAAAACTTTTTCCATATCTTCCTCCCTACCCCCTACACCCTTTCTTATTTCATATAGCCCATTGCCTGTCGCCTATCGCCTATTCCTCATCGCCTTATTCCAATTTCTTTAGAATTGCTTCCGCGGCCTTCATGCCGTCGAGCGCTGAACTGACGATCCCTCCGGCATAACCTGATCCCTCACCAATGGGATAAAGGCCTCGAACATTCTGGGATTGATAATCCTCCCCGCGCAGGATACGCAGGGGAGCTGACGTGCGAGTTTCGATGCCCAGCAACATCGCTTCGGTGGAGGAAAACCCTGGCATCTTCCGGTTGAAATAAGGAAGTGCTTCCCGCAGGCTCTCCGCCACAAAAAGCGGCAGGCATTCCTCCAATCGAGCGGGAGTAATACCCGGCTTAAAGCTCGTCTTCCTCAATGAAGAAGGCTCTCGGCCTTCTAAAAAATCGGGGAGCCCCTGGGCAGGTGCGTGGTAGTTTCCTCCCCCCAATTGAAAACCTTTCTCCTCCCATCGACGCTGGAACTCCATTCCTGCGAATGGCCCTTGAGTACCGAAGTCTTCCAATCCCACCTGAATGACCAGGGCGCTGTTGGCCCAGGGAGAATTGCGGCGAAACAGGCTCATTCCATTGGTTACCAACCCTTGCAATTCAGAACTGGCTGCGATTACGGCCCCACCCGGGCACATGCAAAAGGAATAAACCGCGCGCCCTTTGGAGCAGCGGTAGGTTAATTGGT
>JBAQLU010000182.1:0-43193 GCA_049302065.1 Thermodesulfovibrionales bacterium | reverse complement strand
GCTGAAGGTAACGCTGTAGCCATATTCCGGAAATGCAAAACTGCCTTCAAATCATTACTGGGCATGGGTTTCTATATGGGTTTGAAAAAGAAAATGCGTAAAAACATAGGGTTGATATCGGCGGCCTCCTCTGCCGGTTTTTGAGATCACAATTTGTGATCTCAAACTTGCAACCTCTTGATAATCAAGCTGAAACATAAAATCCGATGGGAAGCGATTAATGTTTCTCTTGACAGCTTGAATGAGCGTTCTTGTCTCCACCTTGTAAAGCTCCGCAAGATCACTGTCCAACATGACCTTGCGGCTGCGAATCAAGTATATTTTCTTCTCAATCACTTCTATCGGAACAATCGGATTCATATTGCCTCCACCTTATAAGATGCCAAAACGACACCTTAAATACTATCTTAAATCGCATTTGCGATACCTCTTTTCAATATCCAAAACCTTTTAAATTTCTTTTTATCAATGCCTCAAGCTTTACGCTCTCCGCGAACTGTTCTTCGAGCTTTGTTGTAAGCCGTTTCATCTTTTCGTCAAAAAGCTCACCATCATCCTCGATATCCTCAGCGCCAACATATCTACCTGGCGTGAGAACATAGCCGTGTGCGCGGATTTCATCAATGTTCTCGCTTTTGCAGAAGCCGGGAACGTCCTTATATTCATCAGCGCCTTTTTCACCGCGCCATGCATGATATGTCTGTGCTATCTTATTTATCTCCTCGTCGGAGAATTCCCTGTGGGTTCTGTCAATTAGATGTCCCATCTTACGAGTATCTATAAATAGCGTCTGTCCTCTGCGATCCCTGAACTTACCGTTCTTTTTATCCCTTGTGATAAACCAGAGACAGGCAGGAATCGGAGTTGTATAAAAGAGCTGCCCTGGCAAGGCTATCATACAATCAACCAGATCAGCCTCAATAATGTTTTTTCGTATCTCTCCTTCACCGGACTGGTTTGAAGACATTGAACCGTTGGCAAGAACAAAACCGGTAATTCCTTCGGGCGCGAGATGGTGAATAAAATGTTGGACCCAGGCAAAATTAGCGTTGCTACTGGAAGGAATTCCATACTTCCATCTCACATCTTCCCTGAGAAGTTCGCCCTTCCAATCACTTACATTGAAAGGCGGATTTGCGAGAATAAAGTCTGCCTTGAGATCTTTGTGAAGATCCTGCCTGAAACTGTCCGCATGATGCGGACCGATGTTACCCTCAATGCCCCTTATAGCAAGATTCATATTACAGAGACGCCAGGTAGTAGGGTTCGACTCCTGGCCATAAATGGAGATGTCACCCCTTCTTCCGCCGTGGGCTTCGACGAATTTCTCCGATTGAACAAACATGCCACCAGAGCCGCAGCAGGGGTCATATACCCTGCCCTTATACGGTTCTATCATTTCTGCGAGGATTTTGACGACTGACTGAGGGGTATAGAATTCGCCACCGCCTTTACCTTCTGCTGATGCAAAGCGGCCGAGGAAATACTCATAGACACGACCAAGGATATCTTTTGAACGGCTTTCTGCATCTCCAAGTCCGATAGTGCCAATAAGATCAATAAGCTCGCCCAGAGTATGTTTATCAAGGGTTGGTCGTGCATAATCTTTCGGAAGAACACCCTTCAGCTTTGGATTTTCCTTCTCGATGGCAACCATCGCATCATCAATGAGTTTACCAATGGGTGGTTGTTTTGCATTTGCCTGGAGATAAGACCATCGAGCCTCTTTAGGTACCCAGAAGATATTTTCAGCAAGATATTCGTCTCGATCCTCTATAACACCATAACGTGCTATTTCTTCTCTTATATAATATTCACTCGAGGGTTCTGCAGTCCGAATTTCTAATTCTCTGCGTCGTTCTTCAAAGGCATCAGAAATATATTTGAGGAAAATTAATCCAAGGACTACATGCTTATATTCAGCGGGATCCATATGGCCGCGCATTTTGTCAGCAGCCTGCCAGAGCTTTTCTTCAAAACCGAGGTTTCCGCCGTTAGATTTCTTCTTATCCTCTTTCGTAGTTTTTCGCACCATTAATTTTTTGATCTCACTATTGATTACAGTATTGCTGTTTTACACTCTGCCAGTCAGTCTCAAAACCGCAGGGGATATCACCCTCAACTTTTTGAGCAAGGCATCTATCGCTCTAGTTACTATGAGACAATGTGCAAAAGTTGCCGGCATTTTTTATCTTCCTAATACCTCTTCTTCTCCATAATCTCGACTAAAATCCTTTGCTTATAATTCTTATTGAGTAACTGTATAGTTGTACCAATAATCCTCAATAATTGCAATCTATTGAACCCGTTGAGTTGCAGGTGTTATGTGCATCCGCGTGAGTCATCTCTGTGCAGACTTGATGAATTGATCGATAAAAGTTAAGAGTTTATGAAGTCTAACTACTGAAGCGGGCCTTTTATAAGATGGATGTCGTCAATCCATGCTGTTCCATTACCATTGATTACCAGATTGAGTTTTACTAAATCAGGCTTTTGTCCTTTCTTAAAGAAGAAAGGTGTTTCTATGCTTGTCCACTCAGTTGTACCTGAAAGCGGAGACTGGAGACTTCGCGAAAAGAACTCTCCTTTGCCTGGAAAGTGACACCACATCTCAAGGAACACCTGACCCTGAATATTTTTAGTACGGACTTTTGCCTGGTACAGCAACCGTGCATTTTCGACATTTATATCAGAGATCTCAAAAAGCCGTATAACGGTTGGTTCTGCTGCAGTTATGCGAAGGGAACCTTTCCTGTCACTCGAAATTTCCTTATCAAACTCGATTCCTGTCTGCGTGATTATTCCGTCAAGGGAATCAAGAGGAAATCTTTTTAGTTCTACCACCTCCTGAGAGGATTCAGAACATGCGGCAACAGAAAAAATCATGATAAGTAAGAGATAAAAAAACAAAGCTCTCATATTGATACAGCATACCTTTTTCATAATGTTTCCCTTACCCTTACCGTGTTCGCATGAGCCTCTAAACCCTCTGCCTCAGCGATTGTCTTGACAGTCATGGCAAGTTTTTTAAAGCCATTCTGCGTGAAGCTTAACAGACTTGATCGTTTGATAAAGTCGTAGACTCCAAGCGGGGATGAAAAACGTGCAGTGCCCCCTGTTGGAAGGGTGTGGTTCGGGCCTGCAGAATAATCACCTAATGCCTCGGGTGTCCACTCTCCAAGAAAGATCGCACCTGCGTTTCTGATCATCGGCAGGATTTTCTTTGGATTCTTCGTCATGATCTCAAGGTGTTCCGGAGCAATTATGTTGGATAATTCAGTAGCATCTTTCAGGTCTCCGGTGATTATTATTGACCCATAATCCAGGATGGACTTAATTGCAATATCTTTTCTCTTCAGCTTCGAAAGTTGTTCTGTGAGTTCCTTTTTAACGGCATAAGCAAGTCTCCCGGAATCAGTTATGAGTATTGACGACGCAAGTTCGTCATGTTCTGCCTGACTCAGAAGATCAGCAGCAATGAGCAAGGGATTGGCTGAATCGTCAGCGATAATCAGTATTTCGCTTGGTCCTGCGATCATGTCTATGTCAACAACTCCGAACACCATCTTTTTTGCCGTTGCTACATAGATATTGCCGGGTCCGACAATCTTATCAACCTTCTTTATCGTTTTAGTCCCGTATGCCATTGCCCCTATTGCCTGTGCTCCGCCAATCCTGTAGACTTCCCTTATCCCAAGGAGCTTTATTGCTGCCATGACCTGCGGATTCATCTCCCCCTTTGGGGTAGGAACGCATATGGCTATTTCTTTTACGCCCGCAACCTGTGCAGGGATGACATTCATCATAACAGTAGACGGATAAGAAGCTTTTCCCCCCGGTATATATGCCCCAACCCTCTCAAGCGGCCTGATTATCTGTCCTAACAGAGCGCCTTCTTCAGTGAAAGACCAGGATTTCTCTCTCTGTCTCTCATGGAAAGCCCTTATCCTTTTTGCAGAGAATGCGAGGGCCTTCACTACTTTGCTATTCGCCTTACCCGCATATTCTGAGATCTCGTCCAGTGATACTCTAAATTGGCTGGTTTCGAGGAAATCAAATGCCCTGGTGTATTTGAAGACAGCCTTGTCCCCGTTATCCCTCACATCGGCAAGGATATCCCTGACCCTCTGCTCGATTTCCTGGCTGCTGCCTGAAGCCCGTTTTGTTAGTATCTTTAAAAAGGCTGTGATCTCTGAATGTTTTTTTAAAATCCTCATTTAAGATAATTCTAACGTTTAGGGGCTTATTATTCAAGCAATCTTTGGCATGAGGATATAATTTGACTTTCTGAGGCATATTCATTAAAGTTTTATCTATGGTAGAAAAGACGGGTTCAGACAGAAAAACCATTATCACTGAAATAAAGCAGAAGATACGACTCCTAAATATGATTGCTGCTTTTATTGTTATAACACTTCTTGCCGTCATCTTGCGTTACCTCTATAAACCTGTAAGTGAAGCTGTGGATTTCCTGCCGGATATCTCCATAACGCTGATTATAGCGATAGTCATCGTTCTTGCAATCACAGGTTTTTATATGTGGGGTGTAGTATCAAGAAAGATCATACGGAGCATCGAGAAATACAGGAACAGACTCGATCATATGCTCACTGTAACAAAGGAGTTGAGAGAAGAGATATACGCTGATGTTATACTCGACAAGATAATGGATTCCTCACTCTCAATCACACAATCTGACGCCGGCTCTATCTTTCTAATCGAAGGCGATAATCTTGTTTTTAAAGTAGTAAAAGGAGATAAGGCTGCTGAACTCTCCGGCACAGCAATACAGAAAGGCAAAGGCATTGCCGGCTGGGTTGCGGAAAACGCTCAACCTCTTCGTGTTGCAGACACAAAGTCTGATGAGAGATTCAATGCTGATGTGGATGCAGTAACAGGCTATGAGACAAGGTCAGTGCTCTGCGTGCCTCTCCTGATGAAAAAAGAGGTGATTGGTGTTATTGAATTGCTGAATAAGAAGGAAGGTTTCTATAGTGAAAAGGATAAGGAGCTGATAACATACCTGTCAGATCAGGCAGCCATTTCATTAACACGGGCACGGTTTTATGAAGATCAGAAGAACTACCAGATTCACATTACAGACATCCTCCTTGAGACTATTGACGTTCAAATCCCTGAGAAGCTGGGGCATTCAAAGAGAGTAGCAAAATATAGTAACATCATAGCAAAGGCGATCAATATGCCTGAGGAAAAGATGAAAAGGCTCTATTTTGCATGCCTCCTCCATGATGTCGGATTCCTGAGGATAAAGGCGGATGAGAATTATCAGAGCGAGAATTTCAGGAAACATCCTGCAATCGGCTATGAGATGATAAGCCCGATAAATTTTTATGCGGATATTGCGCTGTTTATCCTTCATCATCATGAAAGGTATGACGGCCTCGGATATCCTGAGGGTCTCAAAGCAGATGAGATCCCTCTTGAGTCAAGAATCATAGCGATTGCAGAGGTGTTTGATGTGATGGTGAGCGAGACTTCGTACAAGGTGCCTCTTGATTTTGATTCAGCTGTCCTGGAGTTGCAGCGCAATGCTGGCAGTCAGTTTGATTTCTGGCTTGTTGAGGTATTTGTAAATAATATAACTACTGAACATCTACAATAAGCCGCTCAGTATTTCATTCTCTATAGATTCCGGGAGGGATGTATTATCTGTCTGCCTTCTGAAAATTGAGAGCAGTCTTTCTGCGTATGCTTCAGCCTTTTTGTACCCGGCATACCGGGCATTATCAAGAACCTCCCAGTCTCCTGTCTCAATGAACTGCTGAAATGCATTGAGTATCTCAGGAAAAATGATTTTTCTTAGTCCCCCGAGGAATACAATATAAAAGCCAAGAGAGCCCTCTTTTCTGTTTTGAATAATGTGTTTCAGCATGCCGCGTTCAGACGTATCAGAGAGTATGTCTTTTACTGCACGGGCAAAGAGTTCTGCCCTTCCATCAGACAGTGATGAGAGAAGAATTTTCCAGTCTCCTCCGATCTTTTCCCCCTCAGCAGCCTCCCCCAGTTCGTGATGAACATATGTTTCGGCCTCGGACAGAGCGATCTGGTATATCTTTCTGTCAATCTCTGCTGACGGCTCATCGTCAGGTGTTATGCCATAGTGTGAAAATGCATATGCAAGCACTCCTTTAAACTTCCTGCTTCTCATTTCCTCAAATTTGCCCCAGAGTATAAGGCTGGTCGGACTAACCCGTGAGAGTATCGTCCGGTCCTGCAACATTGCAGGGTAATCTGAGAGGTCACGGGCATATTCAGAGCCGGTTATATAAACAGTGAAACCGTTTGTATGCTCTTTAGATATGATGTCTGCAAGAAAAAACGAAGGTTTCATATGGAGTCCGTAGCCGGCGCCGTAGACAAGACCTGTTTTTTCTAATTCTGCGTTGATCTTTTCGACCTCAAACGGACCATACACATCTCCGTTGATGTAAATGTTTCCAAAGTCTTTATCTTCAAGCTCCTGCCAGAGATTCTCTCTGCCTGTTATCCATTCCCCTATATCTTGTTGAAGGATATTTTCCCATGGTCTTATGCCTTTTTCGACCTTGTAGAGTTCCCTGAGCCTGAGCAGCAGGCCGCAGAGTGAATACATCCCCCAGTATCGGGCATCAGAAATATTGCAGTTGTGTTTTATCTGGTAAGCAAGCGACTGAATGTCTGTCATCATATATCCTCTGAGGATATTTTATCAGAAGGGGTAAAGAAAAACCCCAGACCAGGAATAGACCAGAGGTTTTTAGATGCAACTCATTGACAGGTGACGTGTATTCTTTGCTATCTGCCTCTGTGAAATTATGGTTTTGTTCTGTCTATAATAACCTCGGCAATCATGTCCCTGCCATTTCTGGAGGTTTTCACAACCTTCCTTAGACTATGATCTTTTCCGCAGATGGTCTGCGCTATATTTTCTGCGTCTGCATTAGAAAATTCCTGTTCGGTCATAGCCCATGTGACCGGCCCAATGGTAACAGGCTGGCTTTCACAGTATCCTGCAACCATGGCGGTAACAGTTCCTGCTTTATTGTCATATGTTGCGGCTAATCTGCCTGAAATAAGAGACGTTGATGGATCTGCTGCATAGGCACTAAATGCTGCAGTCAGAATAAATAAAACGCTTAAAACCAAAACCCTGCATCCAACATGTTTAAACATCTTTTCCTCCCTTTCAAAAATTCACATTTATTTCCCACATTAATCCCTTATTGAGAATTTTGTCTGCCTGTATAACCTGAAACACTTATTATCATCACCTCCTTTTCCTGGAAAAAGTTGCTTGTATTTTCTGCCAGAGGGGAAAGATACTCATGAGTATCGGATGATATGTTTTGAGCAACGGGCATTTCCTGTTACATCGGGGAAGGAATGATGATAATGAGCTGCTCGCTGAACAGACCTGAAGTGCAGACAAATGCTGCTCATAAGACTCCCCCAATTTCGCCTCCGTTTAATTGTGTTTTGTCGGGAAGGCGATCTGCTTTTATCTGTCTTAATGATATACATATATATGCAATTGTCAAGTTAAATAAAATTATAAATCCATTTTTATTATTAATCAAAAGAATTCCTCGAAGCTCAGCTTCGGGGTTTTCAATTATTCCCTCCCCCTTGAGGGGGGAGGGTTAGGGTGGGGGTGTTTGATGAAAATGTTTTCAACACCCTCCCCTTAATCCCCTCCCCTCAAGGGAGGGGATATTTAAGATACCTCGTCCCGAAAACCTTCGGGACTGCGGGGTAGTTCATTTGCGAGAAATTGAGCATGATGATAATATGTTACACCATGAGGAAAATCAGGTTGCTGCTTGAATATGACGGTACAGCATATCACGGCTGGCAATTACAGGCAAGGGGCGATACACTTCAGGGTGTTATTGAGGACAGGATTGTAAAAATAACCGGAGAACATTCGAGGATTGTTGGCGCAAGCAGGACTGATGCGGGAGTGCATGCCCTCGGACAGACAGCAACTTTCAGAACAGGATCAGACCTCGACGCCACAACGATAAGAAAGGCACTGAATGCTGTGCTCCCAAGGGATATCAGAGTTCTTGATGCATCAGAGGTCGAAAATTCATTTCATCCGAGAAAGGATGCAGTTGAAAAGAGTTATTTTTATATCATCGCAAACCAGAGAAAATCTTCGGTATTTCTCTACAGGTATTCATGGCTTGTAGTACAGCAGCTCGATACGAGGCCTATGAAAGAAGCTGCAGAAGTGTTGATCGGCAACCATGACTTTTCTTCTTTTATGGGAGCAGGCAGCGACATACAGAGTCCTGTAAGGGAAATCTTATCATTGAGCATAGAAAGACTTGAGAGCATTGATTTCATGACCGTTGCCTTGAACGGTAATTTCATAAAGATAAGGATAGCGGCAAATGGTTTTCTCAGGCATATGGTCAGGAATATTGTCGGAACACTTGCTGAGATCGGAAGGGGAAGGACACACACGGATGCGATGAAAGAGATTCTCAATTCATGTGACAGAAAACGTGCAGGCCAGACCGCGCCACCAACCGGCCTTTTCCTGGAACGGATTGTTTATTGAAGCCATAAGCGTTTACCGGAGTCGTATTTTTGAAATCTGTTATAATGATGTTTATTGTAACTGGTACTCGATGGCGTGCATACTTATTAAGCATAACCTTCTAAACAAGGTAAGTAATTAAAGTATTGGACCCTCAACCGGTATTTTGGAGCATCCCCGCTGCTGAACTTTTTCAGCAACTGCAAACAACTTCACAGGGACTGACAAATGATGAAGCACGTCAGCGTTTTATCCGCTATGGCGCTAATCTTCTGAAGCCCAAAAAGAGATCGAACACACTCACGCTTCTCCTTTCTCAATTCAAAAGCCCGATCATCCTTATTCTCATCTTTGCATCCGGATTGTCATTCTTCCTGCATGATCCTGTCGATGCCGGTATCATCTTGGCAATTGTCTTAGTAAGCGGTCTTCTCGGTTTCTGGCAGGAACGGGGAGCGGCAAATGCAATCGAAAAATTGCTGTCCATCGTACAAATAAAAGCTGAGGTGCTGCGAGATGGTGCTATGAGGGAAATCCCCGTTGAGGAGATAGTGCCCGGAGATATCGTCATACTCAACGCCGGAGACGTTATTCCGGGAGACTGCCTCGTCGTCGAATCCAAAGAGCTCTTTGTGGATGAAGCCTCGCTGACCGGTGAAACGTACCCTGAAGATAAAATACCGGGAATATTGCCGGAAGAAACTCCATTGGCTCAGCGGACAAACACTCTTTTTATGGGAACGCATGTAGTCAGCGGCAGTGCTAAAGCACTGGTTGTCCATACAGGCAAGGGAACTGAATTCGGCAAGGTTTCCGAAAGGTTGGCGCTCAGGCCGTTTGAGACGGAATTTGAGCACGGCGTCAGGAAATTCGGCTACTTTCTCATGGAAGTTACATTGCTGCTGGTAATTATTATTTTTGCGGTCAATGTATACCTGGCGCGCCCTGTTCTGGATTCATTTCTCTTTTCCCTGGCGCTTGCTGTCGGATTAACCCCGCAACTGCTGCCTGCTATTATCAGTGTCAACCTTGCCCATGGTGCAAAGCAGATGGCACAAAAAAAGGTAATTGTGAAACGACTTGCCTCTATCGAAAACTTCGGCAGCATGAATGTCCTCTGCTCTGATAAGACGGGCACTCTGACCGAAGGGGTGGTACATTTGAAATCTGCTCTTGATGTAAATGGGAATGAGAGCGAAAAAGTCCTGCTTTTCGCTTATCTCAATTCTTTTTACGAGAAGGGATTCACAAATCCGATTGATGAAGCGATACGCTCCTATCGCAAGTTTGACGTATCAGACTATAAGAAGCTTGATGAAGAGCCGTATGACTTTGTTCGTAAGCGATTGAGCATCCTGGTTTCTAAAGGTGACGCACATCTTATGATTACGAAAGGGGCGTTACGAAATGTGCTTGCTGTCTGTTCAACGGCAGAAAATACAACCGGAGCAATTGTGGATATCGAAGGAGTTCGCGAAGAGATACAACACCGCTTTGAGGAACTCAGCAGTCAGGGCTTACGCACGATAGGGGTTGCCTGCCGGGACATAGGATCTGCTTCGCAAATTACAAAGGACCACGAAGCCGACATGACGTTTTTAGGATTCCTTGTTCTTTTCGATCCGGTCAAACCTGGGATCGTTGAAACCATCACAGAACTCCGCAGCCTCGGAATTTCACTCAAGGTTATCACCGGAGACAACCGTCTGGTCGCTGCCCACCTCAGTCAGCAGGTTGGCTTATCGAATACAAGAATCCTTACAGGACCGGAGCTTCACCGGATGAGCGATGAAGCACTACTCAAGCAGGTGAATGAAGCAGATGTTTTCGCTGAAGTCGAACCTAATCAGAAGGAGCGCATAATCATTGCGCTGAAAAAGGCAAAAAATGTCGTGGGGTACGTGGGAGATGGCATAAACGATGCTTCAGCGCTTCATGCAGCCGACGTGGGCATATCTGTGGAGAGCGCCGTTGATGTGGCAAAAGACGCAGCGGATATCGTACTCCTGGAAAAGAATCTTGCTGTTCTCGTACAGGGGGTACGGGAAGGAAGAACAACTTTTGCGAATACTCTCAAGTATGTGTTTATGGCGACAAGCGCTAATTTTGGCAATATGTTCAGCATGGCAGGAGCATCTCTTTTTCTCCCCTTTCTCCCTCTCCTTCCAAAGCAGATTCTGCTTACCAATTTACTTACGGATTTCCCGGAGATGACAATTGCCACTGATAACGTGGACAAGGAATTAGTTGAAAAACCCCGCCGATGGAACATATCTTTCATACGCAACTTTATGATGACTTTCGGGCTTTTGAGTTCTGTATTTGACTATCTTACCTTTGGAGTACTGTTTTTCATGCTGCATGCCTCACCAGAGGAATTCAGGGCCGGTTGGTTTTTGGAGTCTGTCATCTCAGCATCATTGGTTGTACTTGTTGTGCGCACAAGGATGCCCTTTTTTAAGAGCATTCCCGGGAAATATCTGTTAACTGCAACATTATTGGTCATCAGCATTACACTTGTTTTGCCTTTCATTTCAGTTGGAAGAAAGCTCTTCGGATTTACAGCCCTGCCAATTTCCTTTCTTGTTTTAATGGGGGGAATTG
The DNA here is from genome assembly GCA_049302065.1 of Thermodesulfovibrionales bacterium. Lineage (GTDB taxonomy): Bacteria > Nitrospirota > Thermodesulfovibrionia > Thermodesulfovibrionales > SM23-35 > VGWX01. The sequence continues at coordinate 32,044 of JBAQLU010000182.1, read as the reverse complement.
TGGCTCTGTACATTATCTCAGCCGAATTGGTAAAAAAGGTATTTTACAAAAAGGTGAAATTTTGAAAATAATCGTGAATATTGTAAATAATAATGTTCGTGAAGAAATCTTGTTATTAATACATAATACAGTTGTTCTCTTATGATGGATTCGAACGCTAAGAGTCACCGCGTTATACTGCAAAGAATTGCCCGCTGAGCGATGATCAAACGCAGACTGTTTCCTGATTTTTACCCTGCGTGCTGCAGGAGTGAAGATGGATACAGTTTTAAAGGCATCGTCTCTGATCCGATTTGGCCCGGAGAATACCGGAGTGAAAAAGAAGAAATCTTCCGTCTGACAGAAGAAATGAACAAAAATATGGAATCAATCATCCGTAAGTACCCCGGTCAATACCTCTGGATGCACAACCGCTGGAAGACCTATAAAAACAAAAAAGCATTAATGACGTGAAAAAAATTATGCCTCTGTTCCTTTTTCTATGAAGGGCAAGTTCAATATAATCCAGAGAACGATGCTGCGGTGGAATGATATCCATCCTTACAATGCTGTTCATGTAGTAAAGGTTCCCCGACCCCTCGACAGAGATTACTTGATAGCTGTTATTGGCAGCCAATTAGAAAATCATGGCCTGACCGGTCTCATCCTGAACAGGGGAAAAGGTTCTTATCAGTATCTCGGGGGACCAGCACAGGTGGAATTGAAGATAATTGAAAAGAAAAGTGACACAGACAGTGCTCTCCATGATGAAATTGAAGAACAGTTGAATATACCATTCCCTGATGATGGAGAAATTATTCCTTTCAGGTTTTTTGCCGTTCATGAAAGAGAATCATTTTCCCTCGGTATCGTATATTTTCATTGTATTGCAGGAGCAGAGTCTATCGTCTTTCTCCTCAAAGGTATTACGAACACATATTTACAGAGAGAAGCAAACAGCTTTTCTCATCCCATCGATCTCTACCCTGAATGTTATGGTAACCCCTTGCATACTCCGAAATTCTTATTGCCGGGACTTGCTGCCATTCCCTTTTTTATCAGGGATATGAGAAGAGCTTGCAGACCCCGATATCGCACTTTGAATGATCAGCATAATAGATTCTCCCTTTTTACTCTCAGGTCACATGAGTTACATGCTCTGGTAAAAACAGGAAAAATATGGGGGATAACACTGAATGACATCTTTCTCGCTCTCATCCTGAAATCACTCGCACCGCTTGCTTCAGGCCGTATGAAAACATCACGCCGCAGGCAGATTGCCGTGGGATCTATCGTCAATATCCGGAAAGATTTAGGGATAAACGGGCTGAAGACATTCGGTCTTTTTCTTGGTTCATTTGTCGTTTATCATCATGTGCCCGAAGGGATTTCACTCAAAAATCTTGCAGTAGATATCCACAGACAAACCTCCATGATTAAAAAATACAAACTCTATCTTGGAACCACGTTTGAACTGTTTTCTGCGCAGTTCCTCATCTCACTGTTCCCGCCAGATGGCCGAAAGAAATTCTATCTGAAGTACTATCCTCTGTGGGGTGGGATAACCAATGTGAATTTAAATACGTACTGGGAACAGAAAGAAGATGAAAAACCGATAGACTATTACAGGGCGGTTTCTACAGGCCCTGTTACACCTCTTGTCCTTTCGATCACAACAGTAAGGGATGTACTGAACATAGGGTTAACGTATAAGACAGCAGTTTTTTCTCAACAGGACGTTGAGTTGTTCATTGTAGAGTTTGTAAACTCAATACATCAGATGTCGATAGAGTCATGAAAAAAAATACTCCCATATTATTATTCGTTGTCTCTATGTTGGTTCTCACAGGTTGTGCGAGTACGCACTACCGCTACACATATCCCCTCTACTACCAGGATATTGAAAAAGGTTCAGTCCTCCGGCAATTCGCACTGGATCCTCAACTGGAGGACAAGATACTGTCCATAGACCCTGAACACATTAGTGAGAAAGATATAAAAGAGAGCCTTTCTGATGTACCTGCACCGCGGATCATAAATATCCACGGAGGTATTTACCCAGTCTACCTTGCAATGAAATCATTCTCAAAGTTCCTTATCGGCATGGGATATCCTGAGGAAAAGATCAGAAATCCTTATGATGGTTCTTACTCTTACAGTTGTTACGAAAGCAGTGAGAAACTTGCCGGACTCATCGCCTGGTATTATGAGAGAGAGGGTATGCGTCCCATAATTGTAGGTCACAGTCAGGGAGGCATGCAGACAGTAAAAGTGCTCCATGAATTATCAGGATCTTTTCATGAAAGCATGTCTGTCTGGAATCCTCTGACAGAAAAAACAGAGGACAGAGATACGATCATCGACCCCCTTACCGGTGATGAACGCCCTGTCGTGGGGATACAGGTATCGTATGCAACTGCTGTTGGAGGAGGTGGATTAACAAGATTACTGCCGAACCAGTGGAACATGTTCACGAGACTGAGGAAGATACCTAACTCGGCAAAGGAATTCACCGGATTCCATATGGGCCTGGATATATTTGGCGGTGACTTCATGGGATTCGGTTCATCGAATGAGTATGAACCCAATGGAACAGCTCGGGTCAGAAATGTTATGCTGCCTGCCAGTTACAGCCATGTTTTTGTCCCGTTCACAAAACACCTTGCAAAGGAAAAAGAGATGAGAGACTGGATTAATAATTACCTTCCGTCAGAAAAACCTGTACTGGATGTCAGTTTTGAATCATCGAGCACCAACATCCTCTGGGCTGCCGATGTATGGCACAGTATCAAGAAGCACTGGGTTCTTGAACTGCAGCGCCTGATCCATGCTAAAAGGGACATGAAGAATGTCAGGTAACGATCTTCTTTTGAGAGAGATTATCGTTGTTTGTTCAGCATTGATTTATTGGTCAGGTGTTCTGATTCATGCCTGCCGTATCCGGAGGAATATCGGAAAACCACCGAATGTAAAACCCAGCGGCCTCAGGGAGAATATCCTCTGGCTGGGATGGTTTGTTGTCATCGCCGGCTGGACTGGACAGCCTTTCATTATAAAGAATCATAGCAATGCATTTTTCTTCTCATGTATAAATGTTCTTCATCATCATGGAATCATTTTTGGAGCGCTGATAGCATTGCTCGGTCATGCAGGAACTCTATGGTGTTACGCCGTGCTTGGAGATTCCTGGAGAATAGGAATCAACAGGAAAGAGAGGACTCCATTAATAATGAGTGGCCCTTACAAGTTTCTGAGGCATCCGATTTATCTTTTCCAAATTATAATCCTTATCGGGATGGTATTTCTTCTTCCCACTCCTTTCTCGTTCATGATACTCCTTATCCATATAGCCTGCGTTGTCATGAAGGCACTGGATGAGGAGGCCTATCTAAATAAAATTCACGGCAACGAATACCGTACTTATCTCTCACGAACAGGGATGTTTTTACCACGAATGAATACGCTATTCGAGTTTTTTCAAAGACAGGGGAAATCAAAATAGATGGCAGATTGTAGCAGATAAAAATATAGTACCCGGGTCTGAATCGGAGACGAGGAGGGAGGATCAGTCATTTTATTCCATAAGGAACTTTTGAGGTATGCGCGGCGTCGATTCGACGATTTTTTCATAGGCGATCTCTACTGCTTTCCTGTTGAGTTGGAAGCCCCTGCAAATGGTTGTGGATTCCTCAGACCTTTTAAATAACGTTTACGGGTAGACAGATTGATCCCGGCGTATAGATGGCAACCGAACAGAGTCCGTTTCCATGGGCTCATGCCAAAGAATCGTTTTGTTATTGCGCCGAAAGAATAGGCTTGTCTGTTCAAGCGTGCGAAACCGTGTATGAGCTCGTCGGCAGTCATACTCTTCGGTTGAAAAAAGAGTGTATCAGGAGGATATCCACGGAGCCACCAGTCACGCGCGAATAACCTGCCTTCGCTTATGAGACGATCGTATAAACGTGTTCCCGGATAAGGAGTGAGAATCCTTAGCTGGACAGAATCCATACGACTCCTCATTATAAACTCAAGGGTCTGCTCGAATACGTCCTTATTTTCGTGATCAAAGCCAAAAACAAAGCAGCCCAGTATACCGAAACCTTCGGCATGGAATCGATGCATGGCCTCATAAAAATCGATCTTCAGGTTCTTTATTTTACTCACCTGATCTTGTGTGCCTTTCTGTACCGATTCGAATCCAATCAAAAGCCCCAGGCATCCCGCACGTTTCATCAATGATAGCAATTCCAAATCCTCAGCCAACGACACTGTCCCTTGTCCCAGCCATAGCCGCCGAAGAGGTATCATTTCAGTAAAAAGCTTTTTGGCTGTATTCCGGTTCAGTCCAAGGGCGTCATCGACGAAGAAGATGTGACGAGAATCAATAGCCTCTATCTCGGCAATCACCTCTTGAACCGGCCTGACTCGATATTGACGCCCCAATGTCCGGCCGATGGAACAGAATTCGCAATCGTGCGGGCACCCGCGCGATGTCTCGACGCCGATCGGGATCGGAATATAACCTTTACCTTTGGTTCCGGTGAAGAGATCCCGCCGTGGTTTTGGCAAGTGTTGGAGAGTGGTCGCTTTAACGGCCCGATATATTCTTTGCATCTGCCCCGAGGCTGCATCAGATACAAGTTGTGGCCAGATATCCTCCGCTTCTCCCACAACTACAGCATCTGCATGCTCTAAAGCTTCGTCAGGCAATATAGTGGGGTGTATTCCTCCCATCACCACTTTCACAGCCTTCTGGCGATAGGTGTCACCGATTTGATAGGCTCTTTGCGCAAGTTCGGTCAAGACGGTGATGCCCACCAAGTCCACATCCTGACTGATGTCATCAGGAGCAAAAGCTTCCTCGACAATGGTAATCGTGTGGCCGGGCGGGGTGAGCGCCGCCAAAAGAGGAAGATTTACCCTCTGCAGTTTGAAGGGGCTGGATATCGTGTCTTTACGTTCTTCATGGGGTGCGATAAGTTTTATTTTCATGTCTTCATCTCTCCAATATTATTTTCCATAAAACCAACCAGTGTCTTTTTTGCCAAACCTTCTCCCTTGAGTAATGGCGCCAAGGAAGTACTTTGCTATCATTTGCCCTCTTCCCATTTGGTGGCTACAATCCCCAGGATGAAGACCACGGCTGCAAAAACACCTATGATAGCGGAGGACCTCAGCGCGGCCATGTTGTCTTGAAATACCATGGATGCCCGAAGACCCTCGTTCACGTAAAACAGCGGTAGTGTCCTGGCGAACTTCTGCAGGAACCCCGGCATCAACTCGATAGGGAAGAAGCTCCCGGAGAGGAACATCATCGGGAAACTGATGGCGTTTGTCGCGGCGGCGGCGCTCTGCGCCTCCTTCACGAAGCGGGTGAGTATCATCCCGATTCCGACAAACGCAAAGACGTCAAGCAAAATGAACGCAAGGAGCCAGGCGTCGATATGCAGGCTGACGTCAAACACGGCGTAGCTCACCAGCAGCATCGCAGTCGTGGATATGACCGCGAGTATGAATTGGTACAGGATGTTCGACAGGATCCATTCGGTACGGGTTATGGGCGTGGTGGATAGCTTCCTGATGATGCCCTTCTGCCGAAGTTCCGTGTCTGAGTCCACCGTGCCGAACAGGCTCAACGTCATCACCGACATCGCGATGATACCGGGGACGAAGAACTCGATGAACCGGTATTTCCTGGTGAGTATCGATCTCTCAGCCGATAGGATGAACGGCGGTTTTCCGGACATCTTCTGGTTTATTCCGGCTAACACTGCGTTCAGGATATCCTTCTTAGTGTCCACCGAAGAAGAGCTGGGGTCGTAAATATAGGTGATGGTGACGGATGCGTTGAAGTCTTGAAGTGCTATCCTCTGCACGAGGGAACTTTCATAGCCTTTGGGAATAACGAGGACAAGATTTACCTTGTTGTCCCTGACGTACTGGGCGGCGTTGATGGCCGGGTCGACCCTGGTTATCTTAAACTTCCCGTTGAGCTCGAGGGCTTTGACGGCCTGTGCGGACGAATTCGTCTGGTCGAGGTCCTGCACGCAAAGGTGGTACTCCACGTTGTCCTGGCTCATGAATATCGTGCCGAACACGAGAATCAGAATTATCGGGAACGCAAACGTGAAGAACATGGTGGTCTTCTCACGGTAGAAGCTCGTGAGCTTCACGACGAGATTTGCACTGATGATGCGTAGTTTCATTTTGCCACCATTTCGGGCGGATCCCCTTGGAGCAACTCGCCGGTGAGCTTAAGGAAGACCTCTTCAAGGTTGGGTTTCCGAACGTCCAGACCAAGGTACAACGCCCCGGTATCCCTGATGCCATTCAGTATCTTCTGCACATCGTCTGTGTGCTCCACCCTGATCTTGATGTCTTTGTGGTTGTCAAGGACCGGCTCGAAGCCCATCGTCCGGACGATTTCTAAGACTTTTTCATCGACAAGCTTTAGCGTGAGGACCAGGTAATTCGCGGTGCTTTCGATGAGTTCCCCAGGCGAGCCTATGGCGATTACCTTCCCCTTCGAGATTATGGCGACCCTGTCCGCAAGAAGCTCCGCTTCCTCCATGTAGTGTGTGGTGAGAAACACCGTCTTCCCCTTCTTCTTCAGGTCCAGAAGGATCTCCCATACCTCGCGCCTTGCGCGGGGGTCGAGACCTGTCGTCGGCTCGTCGAGGAACACGACATCGGGGTCGTTCACGAGAGCAATAGCTATTCCGAGGCGCTGTTTTAAGCCTCCGGAGAGGTTCTTGTACTGCTCTTTAGCCTTGTCTCTGAGGTTCACGAGTTCTATCAACCCATCGATATTAGTGTCCATGCAGAAAAGCCGCGAGTAGTACTGGATGGTCTCCATGACCGTTATCCTGTCGAACGAACTGAACCCCTGCGGGAGGACGCCGATGCGTGGGACGATGTCGTGCTTCTTCTTCGTAACGTCCATTCCAAGAAGGGTCACTTTTCCAGATGTAGGCGTGCGGATCGTCTCGATGATCTCGACGGTTGTGGTCTTGCCGGCGCCGTTCGGTCCCAGGAAGGCGAACACTTCGCCTTTACTGACGGTGAACGATATGTCGTTGACCGCCAGTAAATCCCCGTAACTCTTCGTCAGTTTCTCGACTTCGATTGCGTATTCAGTTTCTTTGGTCATTAATCTCCATTTTGCCTCCATGGGGCAACGGTATTGAAACCTGGACATCCAATGCGGCGCGAGGGGAGACGGCTGGCCAAAACCTGAGGTGGCTAAGTACCTTATTGTTAACCGCAGGCCATGCTATAAGAAAACGGTCAATCACCGGTAGGCGGTGTTTAAATAAAATAAAGCTTGGGATTAACGTTGCACCCAGATGCGCTTTGGTTTTCTCCGCACCCTGGCCCGCGTAATAGAGAGGGATTTTTCGCTCCACGCAGGTGCGGACATTTTCGAGCCAGGACAAAACATAAATGTTGTACTTGCGGCCGAGTTCGTGATCCATGCAGAAATATTCATCCACCATCGCTTGTTGTTTTACGACGAGAAGGTTAAAAGCGGCGAGTTCTTCCTGCATAAAATAGAGCGTGTATTCGGCGCCCGGGACTCTCTCACAGATTTTTTCAAAAAATAAACGCTTGTGTACGCCAAACGATACGGGGCTCCGCGCCACTGTTTCCAGATAAAGCTTGTAGATCCTATCCAGAAAAGGAGAAATAGTGCGGCTTCGAATCACTCTAACTTCGTGGGAGGCACGCATTTTGCGGCGCAGGTCTTTTCTGGCTGCCTTTGAAAAGCGGGCTAAGAATTCCTCCATGCTGTTGAAATTGATCGGCAGTCGGGCGTAAGACTGACATTGCACCCGGTTGAATTTTTTGAATACTTCCCCGGGAAGTTTGCCGTAATGATTAAAGTTGTAAAGCGCCACGATGTCGCTTTTAAGTTCGGCCGCAAGCTTTTGCAAAGCGCTAAAGGCCATTTTGCATGCCTCATCGAGGGTGCCCTCATCGATTTGAGGATCAATCCCGATTTCACTCCATTCCCCTGATAGCAGCCCCACGCTTAAAACACGGGGTTGAAAAAGTGAGGGGATGAGACGGCCTGCTAATTTCAGCGATTTCTTGATCCACCCCTCCACAAAGGTGGACAAATCAAAACGGGTTTCAAACAACGGCAATAAGAGAATAGGAGCATCATCTTTTAACACCACGATGCTCCGCAGGTTAAAACCGTCTATACCCGATTCTTGCAACAGAGAAAGAAAGGGGGCGGTTATAGAAGGCTCCGGGAAAAGCCGTCCGAGTTCTGCCGCCGACACTCCGTCTAACCGCGGCATGCAATTACAGGTAAGGTTATTCATGACCTGTCGGCCTACGGTTCAAAAGGGCGATTGAAATCCAGGTCTTACTCTCAGGAAGCGAACGTACCCATAGAGACCGGCCTGCAGCTATGGGAAACCGCACCAGGGCCTTCCCTGATAAGCCCACCGGAAAGGTATACCCGCCGTCTCCCCCTGCTGATGGATAGACAGTGATTTGACGCGGATCCACGAGATGGAATGCACATCCCAGGGCCTTGACAACGGCTTCCTTGATAGACCAGAGCAGGGCCGATGCCTTTTCCAAATCTCCGTCGGCCAACCCCAAGGCATGGTGAAATTCCTGTGGATGGAAGACCCGATGAAAGGGGTATTCTCTGTGGAATTCATCAGTCCCTGCCGCATCGATACCGATATCTGACGTATCTCTGCAGAGAGCGGCCCAGACTTTTCCTCCACCCTCGCTAAAAGAAATGGCCGGCCCCTCATATTCTCCCAGTAGTAGTCGCGGCCTGCCAAGCGGGTCGTGGACCACCTGAATTGGTAAATCCGCTCTATTCGAGAAACGATAGTCTGTCAAGTGAAAACCTTTCATCCCCACAAGATGCTCCCGCAGGATAGATACCAAATGAATCTTATCTGCCGTCCGGCTTGCCCTGTGACCTGGGATAGTTTCAATGTCACAGGGCGAGCACGCATAGAAGACGACTCCTCTTTGATGAGGGAAACTTACGGCTTTGACGGTTATTTCCTGGCAATCCTTTATCATATCCGCTCTCATTTTTTCAAGTTATGCTTTACTCCGAAACTTTTTGCATGCGCATACCATACACCTGCATGATGGTGAAGCCTTGATTGTCAATTCCTCTGGCGTCCCAGACGAAGCCTTTCTTATCCTCCATCCGCATTCGGGCCTCAAGGGTTATCTGTTCTCCCTCCCGGCATTTTCGCAAAAACCTCATCTCGCCAACCTCTACGGGAATCATTGCCTGTCGCTGCGTTGGGGCTATTGCAGTTATATAGAAGCCAACCAACTGCATAAGCGCCTCGAAAAGATAAGGTGAGTATTGGTACTCAGCGTTTTGCAGATGTGCGAAATCACTCATCTGCCGGTAGGTGGTTTGGCCCCGTACCACCCCTGTACCTGCGCCTTCAAGAAAGTCTATCACACGGTACCTGCCTTTGAATCCACTGCAGTCTGCGTACCATTGAAGTACCTTATTATGATCCATGGGTTGCGTCTGCAATTCGTCAAGCCGTACCGGGAAATCAGAGAACCCCTCCCCTAAATTGCCCTGGCCGCCATCGAGGATTACCTGGCCTGTGTAGTGCGGTGTAAAGCGGTCTGTCAATCTTCCTGTTGGGGACAGCTCCTGTGCTGAAAGAGAGACTTCGCACATCTCCTCTCCAGGCAAAGCATCGACCCGTCGACAGGATATCCTGCAAGGCCGCAAAATCCCCGGAGGACATTGTATCATATCCATAAAACGCACCCGGCGAACTCCTCGCACCTGCAGATGAGGACACACAACCCTTGCGGCTTCCATGAATGTCTCCAGAACCATCGCTGCTGAGACCAGAGGATGCTTGACGAACTTGAAAGGCCTGTGGTCCGCTATCCAAAGATCCTTCTCCAGAGAAAACGACCTCACTGCTTCCAGTTGCCCCTGACGCATGTCTATGCTTATGATAGCCTCTATCATGGGTAAATTCTCACAGCTAAAGTTCACGGTACCTCCACCCAGTTTACCACCGGGTAAAGGATTGATGGTATCATTGATCCGTGCCGTCTTCACGGCCGGCAGTCTCCTCATAAACATCACCCAATCGTCGTCGGACGACGCCACAAAAAGCTCTCTGCAGAAGAGTTCCGCAAGTTCATTTACGTGGATGTACCCCACACCCTTTCGTTTCAACATTTCATGGACCTCTGGATCCTCGGCCATGCCAGCTCCCTCAATAGGAGGAAGCATCAAAGCCTTGAAACGCACACTCCCATTTTTGGGGCGCATGTATCTGATTAACGCAGACATCATGCGATTGGCAGCAACGTAGTTGCTCTGGCCGGGATTGCCCTGTATTGCGGCTACCGAGGACAGGCCCACAAAAAACTTCAAGCCCGCCTTCTCTGCTGCCGAAAATAAATTCCATGCACCGAGGAACTTGACGTCCGCGACCATGGAGAAATCATCTGGGGTCATTTGGCTTAAGAGACCGTCTTTGAGGACTCCGGCGCCGTGAACGATCCCGTCGATCTTGCCATAACGGCTTGCTACCTCACCCATGATCGCGCGGACCGCTTCGGGGTCGGTCACATCGCAGGTATGATACGTTGCCTCGATCCCTGAGGAGTGCAAATCCGCCAGTGTCTGAGCAATCTCCGACGCCCTGTGGCCGGAAGTATTCGACTCAGAAAGCAATGGCCCCGATGCCGTTTTTGCAGAATTGATCGCTGTATCTATAGGAGTCCTTCCCAGGAAAACTATGCGTGGCCTAAAGGGCACAAGGCTGCGAGCCAGGTGAGCGCTGATGCCGGATGCACCCCCGGACATAACTACAATGTCTCCGGGATTAAGATTCAGACTTGAAAGATTTCTGAAGATCGACGGAGCCACATATCCCTCCGGGGTGAAAACCTTTCCATCACAATGAATCATCTCCACCTCGGTGTATCCTCTGTCCAGAGCGCTGCATAAGGCAGCGTGAAGATCGGCAGCTCTGTCGATTTCCAGAGTGCGAAACTGAACCGATGAGTATTCCTGCGCTGCGCTCAGAAAAAGTCCGAGCATTCCTTCCGCCAGCAGCCGACTAAGAGTTTCGGCATCATCTCTGCAATGAATAAGCACGACGAACTTCTTAGCCGGTGATTGGAGAAAGGCCTTCAGTGGTAAAAATAGTCCCCTCAAAAGCTGCGAAACATCTGCTATGCCTTTTAATTTTCCCGACCAGCCTTTAGGCAAGTTGATAACCATCCCAGCCAGGGACGATAAACCCGATATTCTCTCTGATACCTTACAAGACCCTTCATCCGTCAAAATATCATATACTTCTTGTCCGGTGCCTTTCGCCTGCATAAATAGCATTGGAATCGTGTCAACCCCGTAATCCTGCCGGAATATATCTCCGACATTTTTGGCAATCCCGTCATTCCTGTCAGGTGAGAGAAAAAGCACCGACTCGCCCTGGCTCAATTTTACTGGAGCCGAGGCCGACAACTCCATAGGAACGCTCTTGAATACGAGCCGCTTTAAACTCGCCTCATCCTGTAAGGGCTTAAGGGTTTCATCTTGCACTAAGCCGGGTTCAGCCGCCTTGGTGGCTGGAGGTAGGCTGGCACCTTCTTTCGTGGCGACTATCTCGGAAATCTTCTGGGCGATGTCCTTTACGGTACGAACATTTATAAAATCCTCCAATTCGATAGTGATCCCGAATTGGCGTTCCGCAGCATCCATGATAATGGGTAGACGGCTCGAGCGGATGGAGAGGTCCCTTCTCAGGTCCATATTGGGTTGAATCTCCTCCCTGTTGAATCCTGTAGTGTCCATGATGATTTGAATAAGCGCCTCTATATGGTCCTGATGCGCAGACGTCCCGGCGAGGGCAGGGGATGCCTGTCCGCCCAAGGCGTTGTGGTCAGATGCGGGAGCCTTTCTGAATGCAGAGGGGGAAACAAACCTTGTTTCTCCTTCAACCTTCAGATGACCTTGAACGAAGAGCTGAGCAAGAGCGGTCCTGTAAGTGATGCACTCTGTAGGAGGTATGCAGGTCTGGATGCAAGTTGAGTCAGGGAGCGTGTCTGCGATGAGATTGCTTAATATATCGCCAGGGCCTACCTCCACGAAAAACCGGGCTCCGTAGTCGTTCCAAAGGGTCTGAACGTTATTCATCCAATGGACAGTAGATTCCAGATGGGCCATTAAGATTCGCCTGACCTCATCGGGATCTGATGGATACGGTTCCATGGTCGTGTTGGAGATGACGGGTATCTTTGGAGAATGAAATGGAATGGAGGCAATGTACGCCCCGAGTTCGTCATGGATGACACGCATGATAGGAGAATGGAAAGCCATGCTCACCCGCAAGAGGGTCCATCGGTATCCCATCTCTTTCAATTTTTTGCCAAGATTCCTGATCGCCTCTGTGTCGCCACTCAGGACAACCTGATTCGGTGAATTGATATTGCCAATGTGGATATCCTGCCGTCCATGGATCATCTCTTTCAGCAGATCCAGGGGGACATCTACAGCTGCCATAACGCCGGGGTCCACGTGCATGCCGGCGGCCTTGTCCATGCAGAGGGCACGCTTGTTCACGATTCGAAACCCGTCCTCCGGGGAATAGACACCGGCCAGGCACAAGGCGGTCAGTTCGCCCAAACTATGGCCGGCCATGGCTACAGGGTAGATGCCAAGGGTCGTGAGGTATCGGGCCATGGCATGTTCCATGGCGAACATGGCAGGCTGCTGCCACCGGGTCTTCTGAAGGTTCTCCTCTTGATCGTGGAACAATAAGTGAAGGAGGTCGAAGTCCGCTGCAGCTGCAGCCCGATCCATCCATTCCCTGATGACGGGAAAGGACTCGTAGAGTTCCCGTCCCATTCCTCCATACTGTGACCCCTGTCCGGGAAATACAAAGGCGAGCGGTGGGGCCGGCAGATCCTCGCGGCTCATGAAAATTCCCTGCTGCGCCAGAGACATTAATAGCTTGGGTGAGGCGATTCCGGCTTTGGCAAGGGAGTCCGATCTCTCGATGACCGTGAGCGCCTCCTCTTCGGATTGCGCCACAATGGCCATCCGGCACTTACGTCCGTCAATCTCAGTCCGGAAGAAAGATATGCCCTGCAGCGTGGGAGAGCAACCAACCTTATCACTGTTGAAATAGGGTTCTCTGCCTGTTGAGACCAGGATCGTATCCGCCTCATCCATGGCCTGCTCCACCTGTACAACGAAGTTGGAACCTCCAAACCCGAAGGCGTTGACCTGAAGCCTTCTTGGCTGGCCGGTCCTGTCCTTCCAATCAAGCGGCTCCGGGGTGATGAGGAGCCCCGATCCTTCCAGGGCGATTTCCGGGTCTGGATGCATATAATTGAGAGTGGGAGGAAAAACCCCCGCCTTCATGGCGGTGACTCCCCGAATGAGGCTGTTCATGCCCGAGGCGCCCAGTGTGTGTCCGATCTGCGATTTAAATGAGGTGATCACGGTGCGCCCGGAGGAATAGAAGATTGCCTTCAGGGCACGGGCCTCCTCCACGTCTCCTTGCCGGGTGCTCGTGGCATGGCATTCCACTAAGTCCACTGCATTGGGCCCATAGGGTAACCCCCGGAAAGAGGCACGGATGGCCATCTGTTGGGTGATATTGGAGGACTCCACCATGCCCAGATGATTGTTGCTCGCTCCCATGCCGGTCACGAAGGCGTGAACACGGGCCCCTCTTGCGCGGGCCAGGTTTTCCCGCTCGATGACGATCATTCCCCCGCCTTCGCCGAGGACCATCCCGTCTCTTTCCGCATCGAAGGGGCGGGAGGCCTCGTGAGCGGGTCTTTCCTTTCCGGATAGCCCGTAAAGTGCGCCCAGCGCGGAAAATTCCAGAAAATGCAAGTGGGTGAGATTTTCTTCACCTCCTCCGACGATGGCGGCATCGATGATACCATTCCTGATCATCTGGATGGCGCTGTAAAGTGCGACCAGTGAGGTCGCGCAGGCTGCGGAGACAGCATAGCTGGGCCCCATGAACCCATACCGGTTGCAGATGAAGCCTGCCGCTGCGCAGTTGAGTCTGCCCATGAGCGTGGTGTCATCAGGGGCCATACGTCCGGACTTTATCTCTCGTTCGATGGCGCTCTTCTGATCCGGCGTAAGAAGAACGGCCCTTTGGATAGCGCCAAGGATATTATGAACGTATTCCCTGATGTGCATATCGATGAGGGTCTCCGCTGCCTCACCCGAGTTTTGGGAGATGAGGACTCCGATTCGCTCGCGCGGGATGTCCGAATCCAGGATACCTGATGCCCGGATGGCTCTGTCTGCCAGCCACATGGTAAGCCTTGTCGCCCCGGTCATGGTCCGGAAATCATGGGGAGGAATCCCGAGTTCATTGCGGGAGATATGAAAGTCTAAGAAGGCGCCTACCTTGCAGTAGGTCTTGTCCGGAACCTGCGGCCGGGGATCATAAAAAAGCGCGTGATCCCACCGCGAAGGCGGAACTAATGTAATCCCGCTCTTCATGGCCAGGCTTGCAGCCCAGACTTCCTCCGGACTATTCCCCAGGGCATTAAGTATGCTCATCCCGGTGATGGCAACCCTATCACGATCGTCTCTGTCGTCCACGACCCGCTTCAGTCCACGGCCGACCCCGGGGTATGGAGTTTCCGGGGTTTTCTCGATATTCCCCACAACGGGCTGATGCAGCAAGAGAGGACCTTCGGCCAGCTCCCGGTGAAAGGACTGCAACTTCTGGACCTCACGGATGAGGCCGGCGCAGGACCCACTCATGAATTGCCCGCGCTCCAGACAGGCCCGCTCATCCAGTGGCACCTCGCTTTGCCTGTCCATGCCTCGGGCCGCAGCGCAGAGGCTCCCTGCTGCCATCTCCTCAACTCTCCTCCGGAAGGAGGGCTCGTCTTGCTGGCCTGATGCAAACTCCCTCTCCAGTGATAAAATAGCTTCCACTTTCGGGGTCCTCAAAGATCGCACCCGAAGCCCGGTGTGCTGGCCTGAAACGGCTGTTCCCCCGGGGGGTGATTCCAGGACCATCCGCTGATAGAGCGCTGTCAAAGCCCCCGTTTCAACGATCTCCAGGGTGGCCAGATAGGCAGTGCCCATCTGGATGGCGTCTGCGCCGAGCATGGCGGCTAAGAATGCGGTCTCCCGGTTAAAGATTCCCCCTGCAAGAATCACGCGGCAGTTTTGGAAAAGGGATGGCGTGCGCCGTTTCATATCAAGCACCATTTGAGCAAGGGTGAGTGTACTATGCTGCCCCACGTGGCCGCCGGCCTCATACCCCTCGCAGACCACGTATCTCACGCCCGCTTCAATGGCGAGCCTCAATAGCGCCTCGTCAGGAGCAATATAAATGACCTCTATGCCGCATTCTATCAATTCTCTTAAGAAGGAGAGATCGCCTCCGGCGATCACTACAAAACGGGGTCTCTGTTTCTTTAGCCACGCCAGATGCATGTTCCTGAAAAGGTTCTCTGCCAAAGAGACGACATTCACTGCATAAGGGCGTCCGCCCATGATCTCCGGCAGGCGTCCCAGCCTACGGTCAAGGGCCTCTGCGTCCATCAGGCCAAGGGCGATGGTGGGTAATCCACCGGCATCGGCAACCCTGGAGGCAAACTCCGGGACATCAGTGATCCAGGACATGGCGCCCTGGATAAATGGATATTCGGTTCCCATCTCTCTGGCTACAGGACTATCCAAAAAACAATTCTTTTTTGCCTCAGCCAAGTGGCATACGTTACGAATTTCGTCCATGAAGGTTTTAACAGCCTCCCCGGTTCCGGCCCCGAAACGCTCAACGAACGACCGGGCAAAGGCAGCTTCCACGCCCAGAGGGATAACCTCGTCCTGACCGAAATGGCTCTCCAGAGGGTGGAGGGCCTTTACATGCACCTGGCTTGCGAAGGAACGGCGGCTTTTTTCCGTGATCTCTGCTCCGCACAGCGAGTCCTCGAACGTCTTGATCTCCTTGAACGCAAGAGAGTTTCCCTTGTTGAAAAGGCGATAGGGAACCTGCAGGTCCAGGCCAACCAGTTCGGTAGAATCCAGGCGGAGATTGGAGAGCCGCTGGCGTTGAACATCATCAATGGCAATCAAATCTGTCAGCCAATGGACGCTCTCGAAAACAATCCCGGTGGCCCCTGTGGACAGGAATGCCGCTGCCGCCTCAGGGGTGGAGACGCCTCCCCAGATGAGGATGTTGGGAGGCTTTGAGGGTGTGCGCAGCATTTCCTTGACCATCGAATAGAGAGCCATGGTTGTCTCACCGCTCACGAATCCAGAGGCCTCGCATCCTTTCAGGACTATGCGCCCGATGCCAGGGCTATCCTTCAAAATCGCTGCCAGGAGATCCATGTCACCGATGATTGGAAAGCAACAATGGTCTTCTGACAATTCCCTCAATCTCTTGAGAAAGATGGAAGAATCTCCCTGAAAAAACTGGGGGTGGCAGTCTACCCAGATGTCGCGGACCCCTGTTTCCTTCAATAACTGCTCCAAAGATGGATCAATCAAGGTAGGGACAGAAATCTTGATATCCCTAACAAGGCTGGCAGGGTCAGCCCCTCGTAAGAAAGAACGTAACCCTTCCACCCCCATCATGGAAAAATCGAAGACGGCTATGCTCCCTGTTCGCTGAGCCATTTGAATCACCGATGGGGTGATCTCTTCAGGACGCCAGACGAAACCGATGAGAGAAACCGGATGCTCAGCCACTATGTCAGACCTCTGCTTTAACGCCATATGTTCACCTTTTAATTACAATTTAATGACAATTCGCTAGTTGGATCAATCCCACCTGATACGTCCAAGTATGAGCGCAACTGTCACCACTTCGAAGTAAGGTACCACTCCGTGACATCACTCCCGATTCCTAACCGGGCAAGCTGGCGCAGATCCGTTTCCAAAACGTCGGGCGTGCTGTACTCCAGTATGCGGTATTGGGGATCTGTCCAAACACGCACTGTCCGACCCCAAACCTTCGTTTCCGGCGGCAAGATGAGTTGAATGCGGTGGATCAGGTTTATGCCTGCCAGCGCCGCTGCTTCTGTCACCATATCGGTGCAGTTGTGGGACCTCACGCCGAACTGATCGTACTTCCTCTGCATCACGTATTCATAGATCAATTGATGACGTCGCCGGGTAATCGGCATTCGCCAGACGAATGTGGGGGGGCGATTGGGCTTGCCGATCTGGAATTGGCCATCGGACATCGTCTGCCACAAATAAGCGATAGGATTGGGGTCCCCATCCCGAATTCCCTGAAACACGCCATCATGGTAACGTAGTTTTGTTTGCCCGAGGTCGCCAGTGTGGCCGAATTCCAGACGATCCCGGGGACTTTCCAGGATGAGCCAACTATGCGCCCACGGACGCTGTCTAATTGAAAGGAGAAGTGACTTCGTATCGCTGTAGTCCCAATTGGCAGCTTCATTCAGGATATAGAGGTAATATCCCTCGTCCCCCACGGGCGTTCCGGTGGCGGGGTCCAGGTCCGCATCGGGTGCAAAACGGCACGCAATCGCGATGGGCTGGACAGCCCAGCCATCGGGTTGCATCGGAGCATAGAGCCTGGGCGTTTGATGGGCGCATCCGGCCATAACCCCTGCCAGTAATATCATCACCATGAGGAGACGCGCTCGATATCCTCGTTCAATTGCTTTTCTATTCATAAGGACTTTCTGAAAATTCGATATTCCTTGTATCTTTTTGCGCCTACTTCCTCTATCAAAGAGTTGATTGACTCGTTGTCCTCCAGGGTCCAGCCCATCTCCAGATTCTGATACTTCATTTGTTCCCGTGCAATCTTATAGATGTGGTGGAAGGCCAGCATGGGAAGCCCCAGTTGCCGGTACTTCTCCTTGATCCCGAACATCAGCAACCGCAGTCCCTTGATCTTTCGCCAACAGATGAGCGCCTTGAGCAGACCGAGCGGGCTGATACGGCCGTTAAAGCATTTGAGCAAAGGGTTGACGTCAGGAAAGATGACGCAGACCGCCGCGGGTTCATTATTATAATATATGAAGAAAACCAAACCCGGGTCTGCAAAGGACTTCACACTTTTTTGAATGTCCCGCATCTCATTAGTAGTCAGGGGAACAAAACCCCAGTTGCCGGACCAGGAGTCATTATAGATCTCCCTGATCAGGTCGAACTCAGCATCCATTTTCTTCGGATCAACGTGCCTGATGCGGACACCTTTTTTTTGAGCAGTCCGTTCAGCAAGACGCTCCATCCAATCGGGCAGCCGGTACTCGCCATCTATCAGGAAGGCCAGCAGGTCCTTCTCTTTGGTGAGGCCGCACGATTCGATTAGCCTCAGGTAATACGGGGGATTATAAGTCATACCCACAGCAGGCGGATAATCGAAGCCCTTTATGAGCAGACCTGACTCGTAATTCATCGACGGGCTAAGCGGGCCTCTCAGGAAAGTCATCCCCTTCTGAAGAGCCCACGTCTCAACGGAGGAGAAGAGAACTCGCGCAGCCTCCTGATCATCAGCACATTCGAAAAATCCCCAGACACCCATCTTTTCGTTGTGGCACTGGTTGTAATTACGATCTACAATGCCGACGATCCTTCCCACCGTCTCCGGACCGCGGCGTGCCAGAAAGAGTATGCGCTCGGAAAACTCCCAGAAAGGGTGTTTGCGGGGATCCAGCAACCGGCGAACCTCTTTCTTAAGTGGGGGGACCCAGTTGGGGTAATCAGCATAGATCCTCCATGGCAGGTCAATGAAGTCCCTTAATTCCAAACCCCCTTCAACAGCAATAATCTCTATTCCGGTCATAATCGTTCCCTTCGAGAGGTTATAACAAAAAATGAAACTCTTTTGATAGCCATTCTTTTATCAAATTATATTTCAAATAAGCCCATCCACGCAACAGGGCAATGTCACGACATAACGTAATGAGAGAAATATGCAGTTCAACAGTGCCAACTAATAATGTGCCGGAACAAACTTCTTTCTGGTGGTTCGAACGTGAATGCGTTGTGAAAACAGCCAGGAAGTGGTAAAATTTTAAAATCAATGGATTCAACGTCAAAAGACAATCCTTTTCTATCCTTTTTTCATTCCATCGGCAAAAGGACACTCTATATTATTAACAGCCTTGGCGCCATAGCTATCTTTTTTGTACTTGCCTTTCTGAAGATCTTTCGTCGCAAACAGATCCGGGAGATTATTCAGCAGGTCTTTTACATTGGCGCAAAGTCATCGAATATCGTTATGCTGGTCGGACTCTTTACCGGAATGGTGCTCGGTCTTCAGCTTTTCTATACCCTTAACAAATTCGGTTCTCAAGGGGTCCTCGGTTCAGTCGTTGCGCTCACACTCATCAGGGAACTAGGGCCTGTCCTTACTGCAATAATGATAACCGCACGTGCAGGCTCTGCAATGGCCGCAGAGATCGGGAACCTCCGCATCTCCGAGCAGATAGACGCCCTCTATACCATGCGTATAGACCCCCAGCGGTATCTCGTCAGCCCGTGTATTGCAGCCTCAATAATCAGTTTCCCTTTGCTGACCGCCTTATTTGATCTCATCGGTATCCTCGGAGGATATCTCACCGGCGTTGTGCTTCTTGGTGTGGATAAAGGCGCCTACTTTTATCGCATCCATGCAAATGTGGATATGGTGGACATCAGTGGTGGGTTCATAAAGTCACTCGTCTTTGCTGTGCTCGTGTCCACAATCTGTTGTTACCAGGGATACTTCACACACCTGCGTACCGACAGTTACGGCGCAAGGAGCGTTAGTCTCTCGACCACCTCGGCAGTTGTATTCTCCTGTGTAACAATACTTATCTCAGACTATGTTGTCACATCTTTTTTAATGTAGAGGCATCTATGGAAACGCCATTGATAGAATTCAGAGGGATTACCAAGCGCTTTGCTGAAAAGACCGTTCTTGACAAGGCTGACCTTTCTATTTATGAAAACCAGATTACGACAATTATCGGTAAAAGCGGCAGCGGCAAGAGCGTTCTGATTAAGCATATCATCGGCCTCCTCTCTCCTGACGAAGGGAGCATACTCTTCAAGGGAATGCCAGTTAATAAGATGAAGAAAAAGGAATGGGAAGGATACAGGAGCCGGATCAGCTATATGTTCCAGAACAACGCCCTCTTTGATTCCATGACCGTTTTTGAAAACATAGCCCTACCGCTAAGACAGACGACAAATCTCAAAAAGAAAGAGATTGAAAAGAAGGTGATGTCACGTCTTGAACAGATGGAACTCACGGATGCTTCCCGAAAGTACCCGGCAGAGCTCTCAGGCGGTATGCAGAAACGTGTGGCTCTGGCAAGGGCCCTTGTAACAGATCCGGCCATCGTGCTCTTTGACGAGCCGACAACCAGCCAGGACCCTGTGAGGAGAAATATAATCCTGAGCATGATCGCGCATTACAGAAAAAAGTTCGGTTTTACCGCTATTCTCATCAGTCATGATATCCCTGATGTCTTCTTTATCTCTGACCGCATACTGCTCCTGTGGGAAGGGAAGATCGCCTTTAACGGGTCCTATGAAGAGTTTGCCAGACTCAAGCATCCAATGATCGATGAATTTATCATGAGCATCGAGGGCCTCAGGGACGAACTCACCGGACTGCTCTCAAAAGAGATGTTCAAGTCCAGGTATGCCATAACACTGGGTAGTGGACGTGCGGACACCTCAGTAACTGCTGTGCTATTCAGCTTTAATCTTAACTTCCTTTCTGATCTTTTCAGGCCTCAGGCTGCCATAGAAATCCTCAAATCCATGGGGGAGAATCTTAATAACTATTTCGGTCCTTTGGGAGGATTCTCAGCACGCCATAGCAGAGAAGAGATCCTTACAATGTTGCCCCATATAGGGCTTGAAAAAGCCGAGGAATTAGTGAATGATTTTGCTCAGAGACTCGAGAAGAAATCTCTCCCCGAAATCCAGGAGCTTATAAGGGACAAAATAGAAGCAGAGGGATGCTTCGAGATATTTGTGAATGCAGGTATAACTGAAGCCAGTTCCTCTGATGAGATCGAACAGATCATAAAAAGTGCTGATATGAACAAGAAAAGAATCGCAAAATATATTTGTGGTAAGGAGAGTGATTCAAAATGAAAAAGAATTTACTTGAAACTGTTGTAGGCATTTTTGTGGTCGCCGGTCTCCTGTGTGTGGCATACATGACAGTCAAACTCGGCAAGGTTTCCCTGACAGGAGATGAATATTATTCACTGTATGCCCGTTTTGCTTCAGTATCAGGACTTCGCGTTGACAGTCCTGTTGAGATCAACGGCATCGAGGTCGGAAGGGTAGATCAACTGAACATAGACCAGGATAAGCAGATAGCTATGGTCAAATTAAGGATTGAAAAAGGCATCAATGTTTATGAAGACGCCATCGCGTCGATCAGGACAGCCGGTTTAATCGGCGATAGGTTTGTTAAGATTGAGCCCGGAGGCACCGGGGGAATTCTGAAGCCCGGCGGGATTATCGCCGAGACAACGTCGCCGATGGATTTAGAGGAACTAATCAGTAAATATGCGTTTGGAGACATCAAAAAGGACGATATAAAGGAAAGCAAATGAGCTTTCAGGAGGAAGATATGAAAAAGTGCATCGTTGGGATGACACTCATCCTGTGCCTGATCTTTCCGGTTTCTTCCTTTTCCGGTCAGCCTACCGAGGCAGTAAAGGGTAACCTGGACAAGGTGCTGGATGTACTGCGCGACCCATCCCTCAAAGCCGAATCTGCCAAGAAAGCCAAGAAGGATAAGATGCGGGACATCTCGGAGAAGATGTTTGACTTTACCGAACTCTCAAAGAGGTCATTAGGCAAGAACTGGAGTAAGTTCAATCCCGATCAACAGAAAGAGTTTGTCGGGCTCTATAAGTCTCTCCTCGAGGATGCCTATGCAGATAAGATCATGTTGTACAAAGATGTAAAGATAGTCTTCAGCAAAGAGGTTGCACTCACAGAAAAGACAGTGGAGGTACAGAGTACAGTCCTGAGAAAGTCCGGAGAGGTCCCGATTTACTACAGGGTAATTATGAAGGATGGCGTGTGGAAGGTCTACGATGTCGTTATTGAGGGGATAAGCCTTATCAATAACTACCGCTCTCAATTTAAGGAGATACTCGTAAATAAACCGCCGGAGTCATTACTTGAAACCCTGAGGAAAAAGGTAGACAAGGCTTACGCAGTTCATAAAAAAAGTGAATGTTACAAACTTTTATAGTTTTTATCTGTTCAAATCACTTTGAAGTTGTTGCTGACTTCTTCGGTCCTGTCTCTTGTAAGTAAAATATTCTTCCTCTTCCATTTCGAGAAGTTGTTTTTTGTATAGAGCGGCCAAATCATACCATTGACTAACCCGTTTCTCAAATCGTTGCTCAGCAGGAATCTTAAGTGTGTCCGGGTACGCCAGAATTGCAAGATAATAGCATACAACATCACGCTCGACTGCGCCCCTTAAACCGCCTACATAAACAGAATTACCGTCGCTATCTATCTCATCTTGATCGGTATTATTGGGCTGACTCGTTAGGAATATCGTTAAGAGTCTTCAGGCGCTCTCATAAAAAAACGGAAGTCTGTTCGACACCCCTAAGCGCCGAGGGGCATCAGACCATCTATCGATCAAAGCCGTTATTAAAATTAACAAGCGGGGTCCCGGCGATAGGAAACCCCGCCTATATTCTTGCTCTTTATGCGAGAATTTTTTTACTAAAATCTCACGCCAAGGCCGAGGCCGTAAATAAAGTTTCCGTCGTTAAAGGAATCCCTGAAAGGGAACTGGTACTGGACCAACGCACGAATAAAGGTGGTTTCATTGATAAAGTATTTTACCCCGGCTTCAGGCCCGCCTGCCCACGTGTCCGTAATATCATCGCCGTAGTTATACGCAATGCTCGCCCCGATTAACGGCTGGAAGCGGTCTAAATCAAAATGGTAGTCGGCAGCGAGTTCCGTTGAACCACCCCAAAAGTTGTCCCCGTGGGTGTCAATGAAAGAAAGACTCTGCCGGAGTTCTGCTTCAAGATTATCCGTGAAGAAATACCCGAGACTTAATGACGTTGTAAACACCGTGTTGTCAACATTATTATCGCTGTAGCCGCGTCCAAAAATACTGAATTCACGGTCTCCTTTATGGAAACCATAGCTCGGCTGTTGAGCGAATACGAATGCCGGTAATAAAAGTAATGCGACAACAACGATACACACTTTGGCAATCAGAGGCACTTTGTTATTCACCATAATCACTCTCCTTAACTTTTGATTTTCATTTTAATCGCACCAGTTTGCACCAAGAGAAATCTTTTTTGTTCTTCTTCCATGCCCAGTGCGGTCTGTCCTCGACCCGGTACCAAGAATTTGCTTTTTCGGAATTACCTGTTTCACCTCCTCCATTGTTAATTTGGGAGCCATAAAATCATGGATATGTGCCCGCATAGTGACAAAGCCTCATAAGCGTGCTCTCCACTGTTAGTGCTCAAATTCTGAATCCTTCTTCACAGGGATAGACCTTTCGGCGCCATCCCTGCAAAAGAAGGAGGGTTAACGATTTAATTATAGCATTACAAAGGAATTTGTCAATAGTCATAGGGGTATTTATCGTATATTATTTAAATTGAGGATAGACGTTTGATGAAAACGTAATCCCGGAAGGCGGGGTAGTCTTTTCCCGGACGATGATCGGAACGATGTATTGCTTCATTGGATGTTAGCTTCTTGCAAATAGGCTGAAGACGCCTTCAGGGATTTATGAACGGCTGTCTTCCCAAAGAGTCCGATCGCTGCGTAGTGGAAGTCCAATCTTGCCAGATGCCTGAAAATATACCTCCATGAATAAAAACGAGCCATTGCCCTGAAGGTCTCAATCTGTAGGATGGCCGTTGACATGGGCTGAGGCTTGAAAACTACATGCTGGACATCATATTTGCTCCAGTCCCTATGGAGAAGTCTTCCGCTCTTCATCATATCGTGAAAGAGCGGTGTTCCCGGCAGTGGCGTAAGAATCAGGAACTGCACCGTGTCTATCCCATGGCCTGTTGCAAAATCAGCAGTCCCGCGGATAGTCTTCACATCGTCGGTGTCCGCCCCCAGGACGAACATTCCGTGGATGTGAATACCGTGATCTTTGACTGTCCTGATGCAGGAAATGATATCCTCCAGTCCCTGTTTTTTATTATACAATTTAAGGGTCCCGGGATTGATGGATTCAAAGCCGATGTACAAAGTATGGCAGCCCGAGTCAGCCATCAGGCGGAGAAGTTCCGGGTCCCTGGCAACATCCTGATGACGGAGCAGAACTTACAGTCAAAGGGACAGCCCCTCGATGTCGAAACAGGATAGGTATTTGACAGGTTCCATTTATGAACAAGAGAGAAGTCAGGCTCGGGGAGGCTGTCAAGGTCTTCGATAAATTCTCCGGACGGGTTGTGAACATTCCTCCCGTTCCTGTCCCTGTACGAAAGCCCTTTGATACCCGTTAATGCCGGGGTCCCTTTCTCCAGGTACTCAAGCAGTTCCACAAGTGAATGCTCTCCTTCCCCCCGTATAACAAATTCGGCATATTCCAGGGACTCATCGGGCAGAAACGTGGGATGTGCTCCACCCATAATTACCGGTATCCCCAGGGTTTTTAGCCGTTTCCCTATTTTGTACGCCTTTATCGCTGTGGACGTTATGGTCGAGATGCAGACGAGGTCAGAGCTCTCAATGAATGACCAATCGGGTTCGGCAACGTCCTCAATAAATGCCTTTACTTCGTATCCCCTTTCCCTGAGGATGGTAGAAAGCAACACGGCGCCAAGTCGCGGTATAGGAAATTTGCTGAAGATATGCAGGCCGGGTGAGCCTGTTCCGACAATTTCAGCAGAAAGTATGTTCACATTTCTCACTCAATGATTTTCTTGACTCCAAAGTCCCTCTCAGAAGTCCGGCCGTCTTGAGATTTATTGAGAGCTTGATTGCCGACTCAGCCTTGCTCTTTTTAAATGAGAAATCATCGAAACATTGTTGTCTTTTAAGACGTGCACGTGGTTGAATTATGCTGTACCCCTGCTATACTATGAGTTAAGAAGGATCATAGTGCTTATGAAGAAAAATGATTTTCCTGGAATTGAAGACATATTCGAAACGGTCCGCGAACCGCTTTTAGTTCTGGATGCTAACCTGAATATTCTCTCTGCCAACCGGAGCTTCTATAACATCTTCAAGGTAGAGCAGGAAGAAACCATCGGACATCTCATCTTCGATGTCGGGAACAAACAGTGGGATATCCCTGCGCTTCGGACATTGCTTGAGGAGATTCTCCCAACACACAAACGGCTTGATAGCTATGAGGTTGAGCATGATTTCCCCGCCATCGGCCACAAAACAATGCTTTTGAATGCCCGCCAGGTTTATCGGAAAAATGTCGGCACGCAGATGATCCTTCTTGCCATCGAGGACATTACCGAGCGTAAGGAGATAGAGGCCGGGCTGGAAAAAGCCCGTAAAGAACTGGAAGTAACTAAAATATCCGAAGATGAAGCCCGCGAATACGCCGAGAGCATCATCAACACTGTGCGTGAACCCTTAATCGCCCTGGATCAGGATTTAAGGGTAGTCACCGCCAGCCGCTCTTTCTATGAAGTCTTTAAGGTAACCCCTGAAGAGACCGTGGGACAGCTTATCTATGACCTGGGCAATAAACAGTGGAATATCCCCAAGCTGCGGGAACTGCTGGAAACCGTCCTTCCCCAAAAGACAACCTTTGATAACTATGAGGTTGAACACGAGTTTTCTACCATTGGCAGGCGCATAATGCTTTTGAATGCCCGGCAGATTCAAAGAGTGTCGGGAAAGGAACGGATAATCCTTCTTGCCATCGAGGACATCACCGAGCGTATGCGACTGGAAGACTTGCTAACAGAGTCTGAAGAGCGCTACAGACGTCTTTTTGAGACCGCAAGCGACGGGATAGTGCTTCTCGAAAAAAATGAAGGACATATAGTCCATGCTAATCCGGCCGCTGAGAAAATGTTGGGTTATTCGGAAGAGGAGTACAATGGGAAAATGCTGCAGGATATCGGTGTCCCGCTCGATATGAGTGATTTCCCGGCGATAATGCAATCTTTGAACAAGAGCGGCATTCTTAATTACGCTGATGTTCAGGTGAAAACCAAATCCGGGCAATATATCGACACGGATATATATATGGTCGACAGGGCAAGGCTGGCACAATGTAATATTCGCGATGTCACCGAGCGCAAGCGGGCTGCGGAGGTAATAAAGAAAAATGAAGAACAATTGCGAAATCTGACAGCATATATACAGAAGGCAACAGAGATGGAAAGAACTAATATAGCCCGTGAAATTCACGATGAACTTGGACAGGCATTGACTATATTAAAGATGGACCTGTCCTTGTTCCGAAAGATGTTTCCTGAGGATCAAACATCAATTCTTGAAAAAACAGATGCGATGTCAGGACTGATTGATAAAACGATCCAGACGGTTAAAAGGATTGCCACTGAATTAAGACCTGGGCTCTTAGATGACCTGGGTCTATCGGCAGCTATTGAGTGGCAGTTGGGAGAATTTCAGGAACGAACAGGCATCACATGTAAGATAATAATGGATCCCAAGGATGTCACATTTGATAGAGATCGTAATACTGCTCTTTTCCGTATCTTTCAGGAGACCCTGACGAATATTGCCCGACATGCAGGGGCGACAGAAGTCAGCGCAAGCTTAAAGCAGAAGGACGGGCAGATAGAACTGAAGGTTCAGGACAACGGCAGAGGAATTACAGAAGAGGAGCTTACTCATCCGAAATCATTTGGTCTCATCGGGATTAGAGAACGTGCTATAATTTTTGGCGGAGATAGCAACATTAAAGGTTTTCCCGGTAAAGGAACAACCGTGACTGTGAAAATCCCGGCTAAGGATATTCAGGAAAGTTGATGATAAGAATTCTCATTGCAGATGATCATCCCATGTTTCGTGAAGGACTGAGACGCATCCTCGCAGGATGTCCTGATATTAATGTTGCCGATGAAGCAAGCAATGGACAGGAAGTCTTTGAGAAAGTTTGGAATAATGAGTACGATATGGTTTTGCTGGACATTGCAATGCCTGGAATACCGGGACTTGAAGTCTTGAAACGACTGAAAAATGAAAAGCCAAAACTCCCTGTTCTTGTTTTGAGCATGTATCCTGAAGAGCAGTATGCAGTCCGGGTTATAAAGGCCGGCGCTTCCGGATATCTTACTAAAGAAAGTGCGTCAGAAGAATTAATATCAGCAATACGAAGAATATCAGGAGGGAGAAAATATATCACTTCGTCAATTGCCGAGAGATTGGCTGACGATGTGGAGCCCACTGCTGAAAATCCGCTTCATAATACGCTCTCGGATCGTGAATTTGAAGTATATCGTATGATCGTAGCAGGAAAGACGACAACACAAATGGCTGAGGAACTTTTTTTGAGCGTCAAGACTATTAGCACCTATCGATACCGCATTCTGGAAAAGATGCAAATGAAAACAAATGCGGAATTGATACACTATGCCGTTAAACACAATATGTTTGACTGATTTAATCTTACTTTTATTTAGTAATCCTTCAAAGCCTCCATCATTTCTTTTTCATATGTCTGCCTGATGTAGGACGGCGCCTACAAAAAATATTCATCAAATCCGACCAAATAAATAGCCAATCACCGATATTTTTATCATTTCCAATTTGATAAGTTAAATCATGGGCATACAAAAAGGCGAGGCTCAAAGAAAATCAAAAGGCAATATTGAACAGGTGATCATTTGATGAAACAAGCTGAATTTGTGAAGTGTAAAAAGAAGGATAATATGAAAAGTGTTATTCAGGAACAGGAACATATAGAAGAAATTATCGACGGACTGCAATGCCCAAAAGAATTTTCGTGTCATACCTCTGGTTTTAAGAATCTCTGCAAGGCGAGAGATATTGGATTAGAATCCTTTGTTGCCTGTTTGATGAAAGATCCTTTGGCATGCAAATTCTCGCTGCAATTCGGAGGTCTCTCTTTTTGTCAGTGCAGACTCCGGGTTTATATTGCCAAGAAATCGAGAAAATAGTGATTGATAATATTTCGTTTCAGAAAGGTGAAGCAGGATGAAAGTTTTTATTGCTGATGACTCAAGTGAAATTCGAAAAAGGATTATAGCTATGCTTTCTGATTTAGCAGGAAGAATTGAGATGATAGGAGAGGCAGAAAACGTTCAGGATGCAATAAAGAGCATCCATGAATTTGGTCCGGATGTGGTAATTCTTGACATCAGGATGCCAGGAGGAAGCGGTATTGATGTGCTGAAAAAAATCAGGAAAAAAAATGAGGTGCCGGTAATCATAATACTGACAAATCACCCGCATTCCCAGTACCGGAAAAAATGTATGGAGGCTGGTGCGGATTTCTTTTTTGATAAGTCGAGAGATTTTGAAAAAATTGTTAAGGTTGTGAGTGGTATATCAGGAGGAGGGATTTTATAATGGCAAAAGAAACAGTAAAAAATACAGGTATTGAAACTTCTCAAAAGGTAAAGACTAAAGCAGAGGCTCCTGCCGCAAAATCATGCAAATCAAATAAATGTAAAGTATGCGGCATAAAGACATACCAAAAAGATGGCATGTGTGTCCTATGCAAAACCGGTATCACACAGATATATGAAATGATTGAATCATTAAAAACCGCTAAAGAACAAGAAAGGGTATAAGTTATATGCGGACAGAGGTATCGAATGCAATGAGAGAAGATGATATTTTTACAGAGATTATAGATTCAGGCAAGATGCGTGGAATGCTCACCTATAGTGAAATAAATGATGCATTCCTGCCAGGCTCTCTCTGCAACGATGAATTAGAAGACCTTCTGGATCTTCTCCATGACACAGGAGTCAAGGTTGTAGACAGTCGGGAAACCACTAACTCTGAAGAGGAAGAACTGGCTGAGCAGGAGAAACAAGATGAACATGAAGATGAACATGAAAAGACAGAAGACCTTATTCAGGCATATTTCCACTCTATGGGAGATATTACAATACTTACAAAAGATGAGGAAATAGAGCTTGCAAAAATACTGGAAGAAGGGAAAAAGGTTCTAAAAGCAATGGTAATGGCAATGCCCTTATACGTGAAAATCGAAGCAGGCTTAGATTACAGAGAGCAAGAGGATTTAGATAATACAGAAGAAGAAAAACAAGATCTATCCTTAAGCAAGACCATGGAAATACTCGATGATCTTATGATGAGCAGGGGAGATAATAAGGGAAAGATTCCGGGATATGAGACGTTACAGGATTTGAACGGTTTAACAGATGGAAAAAAGAACTATGAAAGAATCACAAAAGTAATGGAGCTTGTTACGAAAACGAAGCATGAATTAATAATCCATAACCTGAGACTCGTTGTGTATATCGCTAAGTACTATATAGGAAGAGGCCTTTCTCTGCCTGACCTCGTTCAGGAAGGCAATATCGGTCTTATAAAAGCTATAGATAAGTTTGATTACAAAAGAGGGTTCAAATTCAGCACCTATGCGACATGGTGGATAAGGCAGACAATTTTAAGGGCTCTTATGGATCAGGTAAAAACGATCAGACTCCCTGTCCATATAACACAACTATATGGCAAGATTATCAAGGTTTCCAGAGAACTGATGTCGTATCTCGGCAGGGAACCAAGAACAGAAGAAATTGCTGAAAGATTAGGAGTCCCTGTAAAGAAAGTCGATGATATTTTAGGAGCGATTCAGGATCCGGTAACCCTTCAAACCCCGGTTGGAGATGAGGAGTCGACCCTTGAAGATTTTATTGGCGATAACAGTCCTTCTCCATATGCAGATGCTGAAAGAAACAAAATTACCGAGCAGATACTTAAGGTGCTGCACACGCTGACACCAAAGGAGGAGGAGGTAGTACGCATGAGGTTTGGTATCGGAATCGATAGAGACCACACGCTTGAAGAAGTTGGAACACATCTCTCTATTTCGCGTGAAAGGGTACGGCAAATAGAGGCTAATGCAATGAGAAAACTCAAACATCCCAAAAGACTCAGGACATTGAAAATTTTAGATACAGCCTGATTCTGATAGGGA
This sequence comes from Thermodesulfovibrionales bacterium, assembly GCA_049302065.1. Lineage (GTDB taxonomy): Bacteria > Nitrospirota > Thermodesulfovibrionia > Thermodesulfovibrionales > SM23-35 > VGWX01. The sequence goes on along the minus strand of JBAQLU010000182.1, from coordinate 1,958 downwards.
GATGGAAGAAATGTTCTTGGAAATGGAAAGAGATTATTGATGGACCAAAATACCCAGAAGAAGAGAATTATTTTGGAGGTTGCTTCACAGAGCCGTTATAAAAGACCTCGCATTTGCCGCCTTGAATAAAGCGTTTTGCCTTCCTGTAGAGATTGAAGATTGGGCCGGCAAGGGACTCTACCGCGCTCACCGCGCTGACCTGGGGGCTGCCGAAGGAACCGCTAATCCTTTGTTTGAATTTTGCGCATCCCTTGTCATCGAGAAGCGCCACTATTACATTATCATATCGTTCGCTGACAAGATCGAGCTTGCCTTTAAGGGCAACCCGATTATGGTGCGTCGCAAGGGCGCAGTCTGTAGCGTCTGCCACACCGGCCCTAATCTCCCAGTGGGAGATGAACTGTGTGATGGTGTCCTGCCCTCCCCGGGTCTGGTTGTAAACGTCCCCATAACGGTACCCCTTGAGCGCAACGGTACTGAGAGGGCCGGCGATGAAGAAAGCGCCGAGGTCGACGAGGTTGAACTCCTGGCTCGTTTCATACGATGATAGGACCTTGTCGAGGTCCATCGTATAAATGACAAGATTATCACCCCGGAGAGAAAAAGTACCGTCCATGCTGCTCATCAGATTGCGATTTCCTTTTTCTTTCATCGTCAGGGAAGCATAAAGATCACCCTTCCCGCCGATAACCTTTTTTGTGCCGAAGGACTCCTGAAGTTTTTCGAAGTCCAGCTTCGATACCTTCAAATTGATTTTATACACAGCATTGACTTCCGACTTGTCTGCCGTGGCATCTCCCTCAGCCTTCGCTCCGAAGATATCCATGGTAAGGAGTGTGAAATAGATTACTCCCTTCTCCGCTTTTATAGGACTCTTAACGTTGTCGATCTTGAGGTCTCTTTTCCGTACCTCTTTGCAGTCCATGTTTCCTGTGAATGCGATGTCCTTTATAATTTTCCCTGAGGTATCCACTACCGAAAGGTCCTTGATAGATAGATTGAAGTCTTTAAACTCCGTCTTTTCTCCAGTCTTCTTGTCCAGATAGACAAGTACCCCTTTGGACAGCTTGAGATCATTCAAACTGAAGGCTGCTCCCGGTTGCCCTTTAGTCGATTTCTTTTCAGCGCTTTCAAAATTATATTTCCCATCGGCGTCCTTCACGATGGTGACGGCAGGGTTGACAAGCTCGCAACTGGTGACTTTGAGTTGCTTCTTCAGCAGGGGCATAAACTCCGCCCCCAGCTTGAGGTTTTCGAGGGAAATGATTTCGCCTCCCTTGTTGGCGACGTGGATATCCTTAGCCGATACGCCAAAGGGCAAGAAAGAGAGCCCCATCTTCCCATTGATCCTGACATCGAGGCCGGTCGCCCCGGAGGCAGCGGCCTCGATGCGGGGCCTGTAGGAATTTATGTCGAAGGTGAGGGTGAAAACGACTACTGCAAGAACAAGGGCTGCGGCAACGCCGCCAAGTATAAAAAGGACTTTTTTCTTCTTTGCAATCATTAGAGGAATACTATGCTGACTGCCCACAAAAAAGTCTGGTCCTTTCTGCGCATCTCAGCCTCCATGCAATTTATGAGATTTGATGTAAGGTTATCATACAAGGGTGTACACGTCAAACGACTGGCAAGCTATTGTCAAGACCATGAAAAGATTACACTTGAAGTGTAATCTTTAGCGGTTTATGGTTTGGGTCACTTCCATCAAGTTTTTTTGAAAATGGTCAGATGAGAAAGTCCTTATAAAATTGACAAAATCGTATTGACAAACAATCAATATTTTGATAAAAAGTAAACATGAAATATAAAGACAAAACAAAAGAGCAACTTATAAATGAATTAGCAGAACTGCATCAGCGTATTGAGGATTTGGAAGCAGAAGCAACCGAACGCAAGCAGTTGGAAGCGGAAATCCAGGATGCCCGGGAATATGCCGAGAACATTGTAGAAACCGTGCG
>JBAQLU010000181.1:0-10320 GCA_049302065.1 Thermodesulfovibrionales bacterium | reverse complement strand
AAGGTGATCTGCTCACGACTGCCACATTTATATGCCATGATTGTCTCCTTTTTTTTCCATACAGAATTCTATCATATAAATGGGTCCCTTTCATTCACTTTCCCTGCAATAATTGCGACACAACCTCCAAGCCGGAGGATGACAAACTCTGACTTTATAAACAGACTCTACTTAGTATACAGAAAAAGTGTGTGCAAATAGAATAAATATAAACACACCCCCTGCCCCTCTTGATAGAGGGGAGTCAGACAATTCATGGAGAAATTATTTTAAACAAATGATTTAAAGATACCCCTGTTTAAGGGTAAAATATGACACATATGAATAATTCTGCAGAAATGGATGGTTCTTCAGGAGATTCTTTGAGGAGAAAAGGCAGGAGAAGGCTCTTATACATCCTGATTCTGATAACTATTATCGGACTGACAATCCTTATCTCAAGAACCCCTCAGATATCAGACGCACTCAAAGACGTTATAACCTCTGAACTGGAGGATATGACAGGTAAAAAAGTTACGATCCGGAATATTTACCTTAATATATTCCCGCTATTCATAGAGGCAAAAGATTTAAGGATTTACCATGAGGGCGACAGGAGCGTCTTAACCACAAGCAGGGTAAAAGGGTATCTGGGGTTATCAGGACTCCTGGACAGGAGGCTTTCCCTTAACAGGATTGTCATACATGAACCCGTGCTCTCTGCTGACAGAGGACAACTTGAAGAGATAATTAAGAATGTGAAGTCATATCTTGAAAAAGATACTAAAGCAGCGATTAAGGTAAAGGTAAAAGTTGTTGAAATAATTAAAGGCTCTCTTGACCTGAAAGATGATGATTTAAAGGGGATGATGGCCATGAAAGGCCTTGAGGGTGAAATTATTATTGGAGAAAGCAACCGGCTCAAGGCTTCTGTAAAAGAACTTGGCGTGGAAAGGGAAGGATGGCCGAAGATCAAATGCGATATAAATACCGCACTGGTAATGAAAAATGAGCGGATTGAGATAAAGCGCCTTGAGATCGGTTCTTTCGGTTCCAAATTTACCGGCGGGGGCTTTTACTCAGAAGGAAAAGGAATACTGACAACCGATATATCTCTGATTGTGGATTCTGTCAAGCGTATATTTAATCTCGGACAGAGAGGTCACGGAAAGATCTCTGTTAAGGGTGAAATAAGGCTTGAGAAGAGTCAGCAGTCACCAGTCACCGGTCAGCGACTGAAGGATATTTTCCTAAATTTGAAACTTAACGGTGAGTTCTATATCCAGACATTGATGGAGCTTCTAAGCGTTAAGGAAAAGATAGAAGGGCTTATTGATTTTAAAGGCGAATTAACAGGGCCTCTCTCTGATATCTCCGGAAATGCAAAGACAAGGCTTCGAAACGGCAACCTCTATGGGGTTGATATCGATTCGCTCATCTGCCGGATCATTTACAAGAATGGTGTAATGAGATTCGAAGACGGTCATGCAGCGCTGTATAATGGCGCTGCAACAGCTAATGCGTCAATAAATCTTCCCGTGGTTGATTACCTGACGCTGAACGTGAAATTTAATTCGGCAGACAATAAATCTGTGCTGAAGCTTATAGGATGGGAGCCTGAAATCCCTGCCGGTAAAGTGGATGGTGAACTCTCAACAACAGGCAGTCAGTTTAATCCTGATGGCTGGTTTGTTTACAGATCTCTCAGTCCTGCTCAGCGGATAATGATAAAAGGATATCAGCCGCCGGCTGATAATGTCCTGAACAGGATAAAAGAGATAAAGGGCAATTATTCTCTGCGGGGGCATATCATCACCTTATCTAACATGAAGTTAAATACGCTCCTCTCAGATATTACCGCAAACGGGACAGTTGATACAGAGAAAAAGACACTTGGTTTCAAAAGCAGGCTTTTTTCAGAAAATGTTTCTGATCTTGCTTTGCCATATTACAGGGAGATAAAAGGACGCTCGGAATTTACAGGAGAGATAAGCGGTACGTTTGATGATCCAAAGATATCAGGAAGGACCACCCTGACAAATCCGGTTATAGAAGGCTACAGATCAGACAGTATGGTTGCAGATTTTTCATACCAGAAAAAACTTCTTGATCTCCGTGAGGCTGTCTTGAGGTCGTCCGGAGAAGAACATATCGTTAAGGGCAGGATATCATTCCCGGAAGCGAAAGAACTCTTTGAACTTAGAATGCCGGTCTATAATCTTAATGCATCAGTCAGGAACGCAGAATTCGGGAAGGCTGTACAGATATTTTACAGAGACTTCAGGGCCGCTGGAAGGATAAATGCTGATATCAAAATCGAGAGCAAGGAACGGGAAGTCCATATTTCCGGGAAAGCCCTGATAGATAAGGCATCAGCGTATGATATTCCTTTTGACTCCGCCTCAGGAGATTTTACATATGCAAACAAAGAGTTTTCCCTGAAACAGGTTAGAATCACAAAGGGCAAATCAGTTCTGACCGGAGAAGGTAAAATTTCACCGGATGAAAGGTTTTCCTACAAGGCATTATCCGATAAGCTTTTTATGAATGATTTCGGATTTTCTTATATGCCTGATGATTCTGTTATAAGTCTTCGCTCAGAAGGCCAGGGCACATTTGAAAATCCTGATATCACACTGGATGCGAAGGTTGCAGGCGGTAAGTTTAAAGGCAAAGAAATAGGAGGTGGTTCAATAACTGCAGCGATCCGGAACCGGAATATTTCAGTTAATGCCTCATTGAGCAATGAAAAAATAAAACTCAAAGGCACGGGGCATCTCGATGCAAAACTGCCATGGAGCGCTGAACTGAACATTCTTCCCGGAAGGTACGATTTCCTCATCAGTTCTGTTCTCAAGGATGTTCCGGAAGACCTGCAGTTGAATCTCGATGGACGCATCGACATGAAAGGAGACAGGAATAATATCACAGCAAATGCGAATATAAAACATCTGACACTTTTACTCTTCGGACAGACATTATCGAATGATTCTAATATGCAGTTTTCAGTTCATAACAGAAAACTCACTCTGTCAGCATTTGCAATCAAGAGCGGTACAACTTCGTTCAGACTCCAGGGAGGTATGGAAATCGGGAAGGAATACGACCTTGTCGTTGACGGAAGCTCTTCTCTTTCACCTTTGAAAGGTCTTACAAAAAAAATAGGATATCTGAAAGGAGATACTGATTTTGTTTTTTCTGTAGGAGGCAAATGGGACAAGCCTGAAATAAATGGCGGTATGAATCTGACGGATGCCTCTTTCGGTCTCAGAGATTATCCGGCATACTTAAGTTCGGTAAACGGATATCTCTACATAGACGATGACAAGATCGTCCTTCACAGGCTTTCAGGAAAAATTGGAGGCGGGGATGTAAACATAACAGGTATTGTGTATCTTAAGGCCTTTTCTTTCAAGCGGTTTTATTTAGAGGCAAAACTCGATAATATACCGGCCACGCTTGCAAAAGATTTTACGGTTAATTTTAACGGCAACCTTCTCTATAAAGGGACGTTGGACGCACAGAGCATAACCGGAGACATAAAGATCAACAGGGCATTCTATAAACAGATGGTGGAATGGAGAACCTGGCTTTTAACACCAACGGCAAAAGAGAAACTTCAGGCAGAGGCATCTGCCTTTGAAAAGGCAGAGCTGAATGTCAGGATCTCGGGCAGCGAGAATATTTCTATTGATAATAATGTGGCGAGGGCCCCGGTCAGTATAAACGGCGATATGATAGTGAAAGGCACCATATCCAAGCCTGTACTTTTCGGAAGGATTGAATCAAAGGACGGATATGTCTATTTCAGAAACAATGAATTCAGGATAGTATTCGCCAGCGTAGATTTTGCAGACCCGAACCGGATCAAACCTGTTGTGAATCTTACAGCCGAGACCAATGTTAAGGGATACAACATAAGGTTAAACCTTGAAGGTATGATGGATCATTTCAACCTTGCTTTATCTTCTGACCCGCATCTTGAAGAGATGGATATCCTTTCCCTCCTTACTGTCGGACAGGTGGGGAAAGAACTGAAGGGGGTCGCAGGGGGCATCGGCGCCGGAGAAGCAACTTCATTTATTACCGGCAAGGTACAGGATGTGGTTGAGGAAAGGTTAAGGACTATAACAGGGGTAGACAGGTTTCAGGTTGAGTCATCCTATTCCGCAACCACCGGTACAGTAAGCCCGAAGGTGACTGTATCAAAAAGGCTTATCGGCGACAAGTTATTTGTCACATATTCAAATGTGCTGAGTTCTGAAGTAGAACAGGTGCTGAAAGTCGAATATCTCCTCGATAGAAATATTTCTCTCATAGGGATAAGGGATGAAATAGGTAGTGTAGGCGGCGATATAAAATTCAGGTTCGAGTTTAAATGAACTGGAAAATAAAAGAGGAGACATTGAGTACGAAGCAGATATGAAAAAGATTTTATCTTTTACTGCTTGCTATTTGCTGGTTATCGTCTGCTCTCTCCTGTTTGTCATTTCCGGGGCAGCAGGCGCAATTATTGGAGGAATAGAAATCCGCGGTCTTTCTTCGATCGGGAAAGACGAACTTCTGTACATGCTGGATATCCAGCCCGGTGGTTTTATTGATGCCGGCAGTATAAGGCAGGGAATAAAGAGGGCATTTTTCAAGGGGATATTTGAAGACATTTCAGTCGAAACAACCGATGGAGAAAAAGTAAATGTTATGATCCGTGTGAAGGAGAGGGATTTTATCAGGGCAATTCACATAAGAGGCGACTATGACCTTCCGAAAAAGACCATAAAGGAATTGTTTCTCTTAAAAGAGGGGCAGGGCCTGATCTGTGACATGCTCGAAAATGCTGTCAAAGATATGCCCTCCAAATTGTCTGTCCTCGGGTTTCCGCTGGCACGTGTCAGTGCAGAGGTTGAACGATTAAAAGATCCCAGCAGGGTGAATATATACCTTAAGGTCGATACAGGGGAACCTGAAAAGATAAAGAAGATAATGCCCCTCCGTGACAGTGATGAAATCAAGTTCCTGATGAAGTTATCAGAGGGGGATATTTTCAACCGGTCAATCCTGCAAAAAGACATCGAGAAGATAAAGGCGTACTATAAAAGTAAGCTGTATTATAAGCCGGTTATAGGACCATATACATTCAGTAATGGAATACTCTATCTTTCTGTTGATCCGGGCAAGCGTCTCAGGATATCTCTTGAGGGCAATGAAAATGTTTCATCAAAAACCTTACTTAAAGAGATGCCTTTCTTTGAGGCCGAGGACTTTAATGACGATATTGTGGAAGAGACGGTTCAGAGGATGTTAACCGTATATCATTCGAAGGGATATCCTATGGCACAGATAGCGCCTGTTATTACATCTAAGGATGACAGTATTATTGTCAGTTTTTTTATATTCGAAGGGCCAGAGGTTAAGACAGGAAAGCTCTCTTTTACGGGGAACATCCTGAAAGAGGAGAGTCTCAAAGACATGATGTCCCTGAAGGAAGAAAAGCCTTATAATTCTGACCTTCTTGAAACAGACAGGGAGACCCTTCAGAATTTCTATGTTGCCCTTGGATATATGTCGGCTGCTGTCGATGAATTTCAGACACGCTATAATGAAGGTTCTCAGGAAATGGATATCGTTATCAGCATAAATGAAGGAATGAAAACAGAGATAGAAAAAGTGAATGTTTTCGGACAGAAACTTGTATCTGATATAGAGATCATGAAGGCGATTAATCTGAAACCGGGAAATTCTTATAATGAAGTCGATATTTATGACGCCCGCTTAAGGGTTATTGAGTTATATAACAAAAAAGGCTTCCCGGATGTAAGAGTATCGGTTAAGAGTGATATTGGCGGTCAGAAGGCTGCTATAACATTTCAGATAGATGAAGGGGCATTAACCTTATTCGGCAAGGTGATCGTTACAGGCAACCAGAATACCAGTTATAAAGTGGTGAAGAGAGAGTTGCAGCAGGAGGAAGGGGTACCGTTCGATTCCAGCATCCTTGGAAAGGAAAGGCAAAAGTTGTATAAACTCGGTTTGTTTACCGATGTTGATATGCAGGCGCTCGACAGATATGAAGACAAGAAGGATGTCCTGATGAAATTGCGTGAAGGAAATGCAGGCGCTCTTGAATTTGGTTTTGGTTATTCCGACTATGAGAAATACAGAGGGTTTATTGATGTCGGTTACCGGAATCTATGGGGAATGAACAGGCAGGCTTCAACACGGTTTGAATTGAGCTCACTCGAGAAGCGTTTAATATTGCAGTTTTATGAGCCATGGTTCATGGACAAGGCTCTGGCATTCAGGGCTTTTCTGCTCAGTGAGGAAAAGAAAGAACTCAATATTGATACAAAAGATACCCTCTACAGATTAACAAGAAATGCAGCTACTGCAGGTTTCGAAAAAAAATTTGGTGAGCGTATAAAGACTGAGTTCTACTATGAATTCTCAGTTGTCAACACGCATGATGTACAGAAGGATGTTATTTTAAGCAAAGAGGACACCGGGACACTTATAATCAGCGGGTTGCGGCTCGGAGTTTTTTATGATTCACGGGATAATCCTTTTTACCCGGCAAAGGGCATTTTTTCAGGGATTACATTAAAATTTGCCTCGCCTCTGTTTTTTTCAGAAACAGATTTCGTTAAACTCACGGCATATTATAATTTCTATCATAAAGTCATGAAACGTGTTGTCCTTGCTGCATCGGTAAGAGGGGGTGTTGCACAGGGGTATTTTCATACTGATGAGTTGCCGATTGTGGAAAGGTTTTTCCTTGGTGGCCGAACTACCGTAAGAGGCTATGAACAGGATACTCTAGGTCCAAAAGGATCGGATGGAAACCCTACCGGCGGAAATACCTTTCTCATGGAAAACCTTGAAGCAAGGGTCTCCCTGAGCAATAGTTTTGGACTTGTCGCTTTTCTGGATGGCGGTAATGTATGGATGAAAATCAGTGATATCAATCCTAAAGATATCAAATTTACTACGGGACTCGGCCTGAGATACAACACTCCGGTTGGCCCTCTGAGGGTTGACTATGGGTATAAATTACAGAGAGAAAAGGGCGAAAGTGCGGGTGAAGTGCACTTCAGCATAGGACATGCGTTCTAAAAAGTTTAAAGTTTAAAGTTAAAAGTTGAAGAAAGAAATTAAAAAATTATCTAAGGTTTTCCTGCTGTTTACTGTTTGCTATCTGCTGTTTGCGTGTTCTCCGCTTTTTGCTGGAGGTATAAATGACAGGGTGGTCGCTTTTGTAAACAATGATGCAATAACACTCAGTGAACTGGAGATGAAATATTACGATACTGTGAAAGTCACTTCAGATATCACGCAGGAAGAAGTCCTGAACACAATGGTTAATAAATTGCTGCTCCTCAGAGAGGCCAAAAAGATCAGGCTGGAAGGGCCGTCTGAGGATGAGTTGCTCAACGAATATATTGATCTGAAAATACGGGCTTTCATAAGGATAAAAGAGGAAGAATTACAAGACTTTTATAATAAGAATATAAGTAAATTTGAAGGGAAAGAACTTGACTCGGTAAGCGATGATATCGAAAACTATCTTGTTGAGCATGAAGTCAATCAGCGTCTTAAAGCCCATATCAATGAACTGAGAGAAAAATCCTGCGTGAAGATACAATTAAATGGCAGTTAGGGTGATTAAGAAGGCTATTATGCATTTTTGATAGCTATGGATTCCAATATATCAGCAACATCCTCACACTTGTCTGATGCATTTTCGAGATGTTCATATATCTCTTTCCATTTAATGATAAGGATCGGGTCTTTCATTTCATCAAACAAATGTCCGAGTGCGTCTCTGAAGATTCTGTCCATTTTGTTTTCGAGTTTATTTATCTCAACACAGTATTCCTGCATACGGGTGTAATCCTTTACTTTCAATGTTTTTATTGCCTTATGCACTAATTCCACAGTTGTGAGGATTTCTTTTGACATGATGACTGCCTCTTTCCTCGCTTCCTTCATTTTGAATACTGCAAGCCTTTCAGCTGTGCCCCATATAAAGTCCAGAATATCATCCAGTTTTGATGCAAGGGCATGTATATCCTCCCTGTCGAAAGGTGTAACAAAGGTCTTATGCAGCTTCTTAATGATATCATGAGTTAACATATCTCCATCTTCCTCTAATTCATGCACCTCTTTAGCCCAATTATCCAGGTTAGTAAAGTGTTCCATAATGGCGACCAGTATTGTGGCTGCCTGAGTAATGTTAGCTCCCACTTTATCAAATAATTCAAGGAAGTCCGGGCCTTTTGAGAATACTTTCATTTATTTCTCTCCTTTTTACCCTATAGCGGGGGGTTGTTTGTGTCCAGAATTTCTCTGGCAGATTCGATATCATCCCGGATCTGTTTTCCAAGGCTGTCTATATCAGGGAATGCCCTTTCACCCCTTATTCTGTCGATGAAGAATATTCTTAAGTTTTGACCTATGAGTTTGCCGGAAAAATTCAGGAGATGAACCTCATAGCTCACTTCCTGATTGCCGAAGGTCGGATTCTTTCCGATATTTGCAACACCATCGTATATGTTGCCTTTAAACTCCACCCTAACAGCGTATACTCCCTCCTTAGGCGCTATCTCAACAGGCGTTGTTATATTTGCAGTGGGTATACGCAGGAGGCTTTGGCCTCTTCCTTTCCCTTTTATCACAGTGCCTTCTATTGCATATGCCCTCCCGAAGTAGTTTGACGCCTCGAAAACAGCTCCCTTCATGAGAAGGCTCCTGATGGTGCTGCTGCTCACTATATTCCCGTGAACCATAACATCCCTTACAGCTTTAACATGGAAGCCGTACTTTTCTCCCCTTCTTCTCAATAAATCTATGGTGCCTTTCTTGCTCTTTCCAAAGGCATAATTCGTGCCTACAACTATCTCTTTAACGTTCAATTTTTTTACAAGCACTTCATCAATAAAATCATCCGGAAGCATATTGGCGAATTCTTTATTGAAGTTCACAAAGAGCAGTATATCTATCCCTGTTGCCTCGATCAGTCTTATTTTTTCATCGGACGTTGTCAGTAACTTTATATTTCTATCGGGTGCGATAACCTTCACAGGATGCGGCTCGAAAGTCATAACCATTGAGGTGCCCTGAATCTCTTTAGCCTTCTGCAACACCATTGACAGTATCTTCCTGTGACCAAGATGGACCCCGTCATAATTGCCTATTGTGAGGACCGTATCAGGATAACTTCTGCTGAAGGTTTCGAGACCTATTATTATCTCCATCTTCTTCCTCTTTCACAAGCCGGCCGTATATTTTTTCAGCCTGTCGCTCTGTTTCCGTAATTGAGCCGTTGTTGTCTATAGCAAAATGAGACCTTCTGATTTTTTCGGCTGCCGGAAGCTGGGACCTTAATCTGAGAAGCGCATCCTCCCTGTTAATCCCTTCCTTCCCGAGACGGGCCAATGCTGTCTCTTCCTGACAATATACTGTGATCGTCCTGTCGAATCTCTCCTCATATCCTCGTTCAAACAGTAATGGCACTTCGATTATTGCAACCCTGCAGGCACTGACATTGTTTTCCAAAAAGAGGTGTATCTTCCCGAAGACAAGAGGGTGAAGTACATCTTCAATAGAGTGTCTTAAGGCCTCATCCTTGAAAATTATCTCTGCAACCTTTCTTTTATTCAGGCTGCCGTCTTTATAAAATACAGTATCACCCAGGATATTCCTGATCTTTCCGAGAACATCTTTTTCAGCAAGAAGAGATTCTACTATTTTATCTGTATCGAGTGTGAGTGCGCCAAGCTTCTGAAACGCAGAAAGAATAGCGCTCTTCCCCATGCCATAATTACCTGTCAGCCCCACGAGAAGCACAAACAATATTATACACCAACTAACATAACTTATAAGTTGTTTGATGGTTTTTAAGACAGGTGCAAGGTTATGAAAACAGGGTCAGAACTTAAGAAACAGCGGTTTATGTGGTTTTACTTTTTTGACTTTCTTCGCTTTGGGATGCGAGCACGAGCGGCACAACGAACAGCGGGATTCGCTGCAGCATTGAAAAGGTGCAATCCGGACACGAGTGCTTTTTCTTTAACTCTTCTCCTCCCATTATGTACTTTAATCAAGGAATTCCTCGATGCTTTGCATCGGGGTCAAAAGTTCCTTGCCGTTTCTCGATACCTCGCAGCTCTGCTGCGGGGTAGTTCATTACTTTTACCTTAAAAAATAATCTTCAGAGACATTACTAAGGAGTTCATAAGTTAAGCCCCCTCACCCTTGCCCTCTCCCTCCAGGGGAGAGGGTTATAATACTACCCCTCCCTTGAGGGGAGGGGATGAAGGGGAGGGTGATGTATGTGGCTTTACTAAT
>JBAQLU010000180.1:0-37361 GCA_049302065.1 Thermodesulfovibrionales bacterium | reverse complement strand
CGATATTATACGGCTCACAGGCAAAAGGGCAAGCTCGGCCTCACAGTGATATTGATATCGCAGTTTTTTCTCATAAATTTAAAAATAAATCGCACTATACTGCGCAGGTGATGCTGCAGAAATATTTGTGGGGAATAAAAGCCGATATCAAGCCTATAGGTTATCCTTTAGAGGAATACTCTTCAAAGAATAAATTAGATTTTGTCGGCGGGATTATTAAGAAAGAAGGGATTGTCGTCTGCAGAAAGAATAAGATATTGGTATAGAGCATATCTCTCCATTCTTTCAGGTGCATTGTTAAATTCTTCATACGAAAATCCGATTTCAATCTATGGCTTAAAGAAAAACTTTCTGCTGCAAGATAATCCTTTCGCACTCTGGTACTTTAAGACACCCGAGCTTCCGCACTTTATTCAAGGCTTAGATGTCTCCTTGTTTTTCCAGCCTGTAGGTTATCCTGTAGAGGAATACTCTTCAAAGAGTGAATTAATTTTTGTCGGAGGGATTATTGTCTGCAGAAATAATAAGATATTGGGATAGAACATATCCTTCCATTCTTTTAGGTGCAAGAGTTTACCATGCAGGAAACGTCATGTTTTAACCTGTTCGCTTAGAAAGTCCTGCCATACCTCTCAGCCGGTCGGCGTGCTGTTCTCACAGGAGTCCTCACAATTGTTTAACCTATCCATTATGTGTATTTCTTTTGAAAATCAATTGTGAATAACAAATTAATAAAAACTTGGACTGATTATTTCCCTATTATTTCCCAAAAAGAAAGACCTTAAATTCTGTTTAAGTAGGAATATAATGTTTTTCGACACCTTTAATATATCTTCCATTAGGCAACTCAAGAATAAGAGCAATGTTCTGCCTTCGCACAGCACGCCTGAAAGCTCGCACTTGCCTATCTGTCCAACTTTTATGAATGTAATATTCGTCTTCATTTTGGTTTTTTGCATTTGGTTTGTAATTATCAGATGTGCTGTCCAATGGTCTGTACCGACAATCGATAACTCTGACCTTCCATCTTCGGCATGCATCAAGTTTTAATCTCATCTCCTCATAAGATAAATCATGGTTGAAGAGCGTAAACATAAATATATCATCCGCCCTAAACCCTACCTCCCTCAAGACCTGTATCTGGGCTTTAATTTTGGGCCAATGCTCATAAGGACCGTCCCATGCGATACGAGGATGTTGAAAGCGAGCTTTCTTTAAGCAGATTGCAATCTCTGGATCTTTAATAAGAATTCGCCCATCCAAGCCGCTCTGACTTTCACAATGTATTCTGCTCTGATCGGGGAATTTATATTCTGCAATTTCAGAAAGGACATCTTTTATATGCGGATTTGCAATAAGATTATTGTCGTAAAAAACAATTTTCTTTTTTTTGATTTCATCCTTGATGCTTTTTTTATAAGTGACTTCGGGTTCGATTTTCCATGTGCCGCAAAAGTTGCATTTTCTGAAGCATCCTCTCGATGCATGTACTATCTGATAGTCTACATTTACCAGGTCATAAGCGGGATCAAAATCCTCAGCTATTCCTTTCTTATAGAGGCCCGTCTTCACATCGTCACATCCTGATGCTTTGGCGTGATCAGGCATCAGAGAAGCATAAATGCCACCAACCTCAATCCTTGCTTTAGGATAAAGTTCTTTGTAATACTGCACACTTTCCCATACTTGCTTTGACCAGTATGTGAAAAGCGATGTTACTTTTATTTCGTCCGGGCGTTTTTTTGTCTGAAAGTTGCCACGATGCAACTCCACCCTGTCACCATGACTACGATGATAAGCTGCAATTTTCAATAGGCCGATAGGCAGAAAGTTACAGTGATTCTTGCTTTTCGCAGGTATAGGGAAATTGGGCTCAACAAGAAGTATTCTATTCAAAGAGCCAGAATCTCCTTCACTTTCCTATCGAGATCGGCCCTCAAAATTGGTGTTTCTTTTAACTTTCTATCAACATCAATCACATCATGATTAAATATAGCAAGAATGCTCTGCGGATAATATATACCTTGGATAATGTCAGTTATAGATGGATCGTTTAATTTGCTTGCCTTTTGGGATCTCTTGTCATGAACATACTCAAAAGATAAAATAATGTTTGTAATATAGTAGACGCCATCTTTGTTATGCCGTTTATATTTAAAAGAAGAGCTAATATTTAATTTGTATCTATAATCTTTAGCGATTCCGGAAAGAAATTTGGGAATTGCTAAAGCAATAAAATTTTCGTAATGGGATGACAATAGTGCATCTAACGCTGAGTAATTTGATTCTAAGTTAGCTTTAGCTTCAGGATACTTGTTGCAATTATCGACGATGAGACTTCTCAACTGCTCAATTGCGTCTTTATTGTCCGCGTGTCTCGTTGCTTTAAATGTTAAAAACATATCAAAATTGACCTCTTCTTTATGTTGGAGATCAACTAATCGAGTCAAAGCTTCCAGGGTCTTAGAATAAGGAGGTTCATCACCTGGAATACATGAACCAGTAAAGTCAAGATTATAGATATCAAACGGAAATAGCTTCTGTGCCTTAAGTTTCTCTAATAATCGATCATCATTAGAGAATAATTTGGAAATAAAATCTTCAAATGGACCAGACCAATAATTTGATCCCACAACTCTCGCAATCTCTTCAGTCAGTTCCTTATCCCACTCGCAAAAGAATGTACTAGGGAAACCAGTAGCATCTCGATTTATTATTCCTGCCTGATAAAATGTTTTAATGTCTATCGCGTCGAGGCTGCAAAGTGTGAAATATCTAAGCTCTCTTTTTGTCTTTAATGTATCGTTCCTCTTCTTTGCAGCTTCAAGCCAGCCGTATTCTCTTACGTAATGTTTTATGTCTGCGCGATACAAACGCCTGATTATTTCTTTTTTTTGTTCCTTATCTTTGTAATACCTCTGTATCCTCTTCTGCATAAATTATTTTTTGAGATAGTCAATTAAGGTCTTATAGTATTTTGCATCAGATTCAGATTCATCAGATTTATAAGCCGTTAATAGAATTAACATTTTTTCCAGAATTATTTTATCAACTCCTCTGGTTTCAAATATTCTGTGCTTAGTGCATATTGTTATAGCCTTATCTTCGGTTTTGATAGGTGTTTCCGGATTTTCAGATGAATCATACTTGAGTGTCTTGAACCTTATTGGGTAACTCTCTGACAATAGCTTTAATGAGCTTTGTATTTTTTTGCGTTCCTCTTTTAATTTGTCCTCTTTCTTCCCTGCAATCCTGTTCTCAGAACGTTTACGAGTGTCCCTATATATTTTAGACATGAGCTCGTACACATACTTCTGCAATATCTTATAGTGCCTATTCGATTCTTTGAAGCTATTTCTATCGATATTTAGTGCCGCCTCTATCCCATGACTAATATAAATCTCTCCAGAGTTGAAAGAGGCCACTGGACCAAGACTGATAGGGCAGTTCAAATAGGATTTGTCATATTTTCCGATTGCAACATTCTTAATGCGTATCAAAATACCCTGCAATTCTGTATTCTTAATCTGCTTCCGTTGATTATATATGTACCCCGTAAACTTTATTTCATTCGGGTCGATTCCTTCTTTTTCAGAATCTATTAGATATATTCCATAATCAATATCTTTTGTGATTATATCTTTGTCAACCGGTAGGAGGATCGGCTTTCTTAGAATGAAGCCATCTACATCTACTGTAAAGTCATAGCTTGAAAGCTCTTTCTTTTTCTTTGTCAGTATCTTTTCATGCAGGACTGGTCCATCATCGAAATATTCGAGGGGTGAATATAATGCCAATTCCCATAGTAAACGCCAATAGTCCTTCAATTTCCGTATATCAATTTTCTGGAGCCAATTTATGAAACTTCTAAAGTCCCTGCTATCAGTTGATTGGAAAATTGTTTGTTGACCATCATCATGTCTTGAATAGTCAATAAAGTTCTCTCTCTCGTCTTCTAAATCTGATTTAAAATCCTCTTTGATCTCTTGCAATATAAATTTCGTGTACTGTGCATCAACATCCTCTTTATATTCAGTCAAAGTATAATTTCCAATTGGAATATCTTTATCACCCAACACAAGCTTATATACTTCAGGCGCCTCAAAATCTTTTAGATCCACAATGGCTTCAAATTTTGTTTTTAACCCCTTCTTGGTAGATATAACAGTAAAACTTTTACAAATCTGAGCAATTGCTAATATCCCAATTCCAATCTTTCCGATAATTGGCCTGCCCTTTTTTGTAAAGAGTTTGGTGTCTCCTTCTCTTTTTCTGCTTCCCCCAATATGTGACATCGCCCATTGAAAATCATCAACAGACATACCCTCTCCGTTGTCATAATACGTTATTGTTTTGTATAGTGGACGATTTGTTCTAATTACGACATTTGTTGCATCGGCATCAAAGGCATTGCTTATGAGCTCTTTCAGCGCATTAGCAGGGGAACGGTACATCCCCGAGCTTATGTCATAGATAACTTTTGCTGAAACGTTAATTTTGGGCATGTCGATATATTCTACATAAAAAATACAATACAATAAAGCAATCTTTTTCTGGGAAAGAGAGAGAACAATGTCATATTTTAGCCTTTGTGTGACAAAAAAAAGGGACAGCGCGTAGCATCTATTTCAACCGGAAATCCCCGTTTCCGAGATGATCGTTTATGCGTTTGCTTGCAGGTGAAGGGCGCGAAGAGGCCGTCATCGGAAAGAAGCGCCGACAAGTCTCTAATCAAAATATCTCTTTCAGCCACTAACAACCGTTTTAGTGATGAGAGTTCTGATATCATCTGCCCCAGAGTAAGTCGCATAATTGCATTACTTGATAATTCGGTTTGTTTCTTCAGGAAATCATTTGTGAACAATCGACGATGTGACCCCTCAATTTTATAGTCTAATGCGAAGTACCATTTTCAATCATAAGCCATTTTGGTGAGTTCCCTTGCCTCTATTCTGAGTACGAGGCCAGATACACATATTTAACTAAAGAACATTTTTAAGATATAATTTCATAACGGAGGTGTCCCTTTTTGCCTTGCTGTAAAATTAGAGAATACGACTGGTGTCAAGATCTTCCGCTTGTTGATTACAAGGATCCAGAAGATAATAGGTATTGTGTCTTTCATGCTCCAAGAGGCAAAAAAGGAATCTTGCTTGAAGAATTCAATAAACTAATTTTTCAAAAAATCGATCATTTTATTGCCGATATCGATGCAAAGGAAAAAGGTACGCTCTGTGATTTCTCAGGGACTATCTTTGAAGGCAGTATAAGCTTTAGTAGATATGACTTGAATAATCCTCTTCCTGATATTTTTCTGAGAAATTGCCAGTTAAGCGGAACTGTTGATTTTTCGAAAGCTAATTTTAGTAAAGCCGCCTTTTTCTTGGAAACAACATTTAATGATGACGTCGACTTTTCACAAGCTCATTTCACCTCAAAGGCTGCCTTTATAGGAAGCAAATTTATTGGACGAGCTGTGTTCAATGGAACCAAATTCAGCGAAGCTGCATCATTTGTGGGCGCTGATTTTTTTAATGAAGCTAATTTCACCGAAGCCAATTTTAGTAAACCTGCCAATTTCCAGAATGCTAAATTTAGGATAGGTGCAATATTTCACAAGAACTTTTTTGGAAATGGGGCAAGCTTTGAGCTTGTTCAATTTGATGGCTTTAGTGGTATCGCTGAAGGCAAATTCAATGAAGCTGTATTGTTCGGGAGCACACAGTTCGGAGGGAAATTTTTATTCTTACAAAACCAATTCGCCAAACGAGTGTTTTTTCCCACAAGCGTGTTTAATGACGGCGAATTTAGAGACAATATATTCAAAGAGGGCAAAGCTTTCAATGGCGTAAAAATAAAAGAAAATATACGTCTTGAAAATGAAGATTTAAAAAATACCTGTTTTATGAATACAGATTTAATGAAAATTGATTTTGTTAACTGTAAATGGAATATAAAGCATGGGCGAAAACTTTTAGTAGATGAAATTCATATTTTTGAAAAAGTTACCCATAAAGATATTGAGACGAAAAATCACCTTGAGGAGCGATTCGGGATTTTTGAGAAACTGATAATCTCTCTGAAGGAAATAATAAATAAATTGAGCCAAAAATATATTTCTTATAATAAAGAGGATATCTTAAAGGTAGAAACTCTTTATAGAAGGCTAAAACAGAAATACAAGGAAGAATGTAACGAGTCTGAGATTGCGAATTGGCACTATGGTGAAAGAGAGATGTTCAGAAAGAGCAACTTATTCAGAAGATACTTTCCACTCAGTATTTCTAACCTTTATTGGTTTTCGAGTGGGTATGGAGAAAGACCAACTAGAGCAGGGGC
This sequence comes from Thermodesulfovibrionales bacterium, assembly GCA_049302065.1. Taxonomy (GTDB): domain Bacteria; phylum Nitrospirota; class Thermodesulfovibrionia; order Thermodesulfovibrionales; family SM23-35; genus VGWX01. The sequence goes on along the minus strand of JBAQLU010000180.1, from coordinate 31,022 downwards.
TGTGCTTTTGTTTCTTGTAATAATTATGTCCTATCTCCTTGGTCTTGCAGGAATACGATCTGCAGATAGTGGCGATATTAGTAGGATCATGGAGTGGAAAGATTTGTGGAATTTGGACTATTTAAAGACTACCTTAGAATATGCGACATTTGACGCTAAGCCTAATTTTACTCCTTGCAATGAATTTATAAAAATTGGGATCAAACTAATCATTCCTATTCAGACCACTCTCTTCGCACTTGCAATAAGAAATAGGTTTCGAAGATAACTATAAATTCTCTGGAATTCTGGGGACACCATACTTAATTCTTGACGTGGTATTTTATTAATCCACTACTTATGAGGAAGGCAGAGGGTCAGACTTGTTTATTGAGTTTTGGAGATATAAAAAGAAAATGCCGTGCTGTTCAATCAATAATCCTTAATCTTCAAGTTCTTTCATCTTCAACATTTCAACTGACATTATCTGACAGGTCAAGTAGTGGCAATCACAAACGCCTGTGTTTCAGACATTACCTTGCAAATTAAAAGCTTACCTTTTAAAATACAAGCATGATAAAACGATTGCTGAAAGAGAGTGTCGAGAAATCCCTGATGAAGTATCCTGTTGTAGGGATACTTGGTTCGCGCCAGGTCGGAAAAACAACACTCGCAAAAATAATTAAGGAAAGGATGAAAAAAAAGGTTATTTATCTTGATCTTGAACTTCCCTCCGATCTGAACAAACTGCAGGACCCGGAGTTATATCTCAGCCGTTTTGAAGATACGCTTGTGATTATCGATGAGATCCAGCGTATGCGCTCACTCTTCCCTCTGTTGCGCGCTCTTGTGGACAGAAACAGGTCTGCAGGAAGATTTCTCATACTTGGATCGGCATCGCCTGAACTGATAAGGCATTCATCCGAAAGTCTGGCAGGGCGCATTATATATCATGAATTGTCTCCGTTGTCACTTTCAGAGATAAATAGTGAGAACATTCAAAAACTCTGGCTAAGAGGGGGCTATCCTGAAAGCTACATCTCCAGGAACAATGATGAGAGTTATGTATGGCGTGAAGCCTTTATAAAGAGCTACCTTGAAACGGATATCCCCCAGCTTGGAATCCGGATTCCGGCACAACAATTAAGAAGGTTCTGGACAATGATTGCACACTCTCACGGGCAGTTATGGAATGCAAGCAAGATAGCCGGCAGTCTCGGAATCTCCGCTCCCACTGTGATGAGCTATCTGGACATTCTTGAGGAAACCTTTATCGTGCGGCAGTTACGACCATATTATTCAAATATTAAAAAACGGCTCATAAAGTCTCCAAAAGTTTATATCCGTGACTCAGGCCTTCTGCATGCGCTGCTTAATATAAGTACCCTCGATGACCTGCATGGTCACCCGTCTCTCGGCAGTTCATGGGAAGGGTTTGTCGTTGAACAAATTCTAAAAATTCTTCCGGAGAGATGGCAGGCGTATTTTTACAGAACAGGCGCAGGGGCGGAGATAGATTTAGTATTGTTTGACGGCAAACATAAACCTGTAGCTGTTGAGATTAAATATTCCGTGAGCCCGAAGTTAGAGAGAGGTTTCTGGAATGCATACGAAGATCTGTCCTGTAAAAAGGGCTTTGTTCTATATCCAGGTGAGGAATCCTACCCGCTGGGCAGAAATGTCGCCATATTGCCTGCAAAAAAACTGGCAGAAATTTTTAGCTGATTTCTCAAATTAAACAGTTCTTGAAGATTATCGAAAGGGCGCTTGTGGAAAAAGCAAAAGAGGAAGGAGTTAGCCTAAATCAGCTTGTGGTTTATCTTTTATCGAAGGGTGTAGACAAGAGGGTATCAGTTTAACCCATAGACCGTAGGACTTGGGACTCTGGGCTATTATTGATAAAAATACTCAAAAAAGGGTATATTATCAATTAAATTTTTGGAGGTGAACTATGCTTACAAATTTTATAGATATAGCTTATGCAATGGGGCCAGGTCAGGGTGGCGCAGGTCAGGGTGGCGCAGGGGGTTTGCTGGGGAGTCTTCTTCCCCTTATCCTTATATTCGTTATCTTCTATTTCCTGCTTATAAGGCCGCAGCAGAAAAAGGCCAAGGACCACAAAAACATGATAGATAACCTTAAAAAGGGAGATAAGATTGTCACATCAGGTGGTATTTATGGTGTTATTGAAGCTGTAAGCAGTAATACTGTAACCTTGAAGGCCGGTGAAAATGTAAAGATAAAGATTGGAAAGCCTTATGTAGCAGCTCTACGGGCATCTTCGGATGAAGACTAAGATGGAGGAGAGAGCTGAATGAAGAAAAAGATTCTCTGGAAATTAGGCCTTATCGGTCTGACTTTAATTCTTGCAATCATCTTTTTCCTCCCCAATACGCCTGTATTTAAATACATGCCTGAATGGTGGAAGACGAATATGCCGAATAAGGGTATTGTCCTCGGGCTTGACCTTCAGGGGGGCTTGCATCTTGTTTTTGAGGTTGAAGGTGATAAGGCTGTTGAGATAACAACCGAGAGGTATGCATCAAGATTAAAGGAACTTCTTGCAAAGAAAAACCTAACAGCCAATGTTACTGTCAGTGGCCTTACTATTACGATAACCCCATCAAATACTGATATAAGAAAGGTTGTTGAGGATAACTATCCGACACTTGCTGCTGTTGAAACAGGGACCAGACTTGTATACAAAATCTCTGACAAAGAAGCCGGCAGGATAAAAGATACATCTACTGATCAGGCGCTTGAAACTATCCGCAACCGGATTGATCAGTTCGGGGTTTCAGAGCCGACGATTCACAGGCAGGGTGAAAATGAGATTGTCGTCCAGCTTCCCGGTGTCAAAGACCCGAAACGCGCTATTGACCTCATAGGGAAGACTGCTCAGCTGGAATTTAAACTTGTTGCTGATGATGTTAAAGTGGCTTCCGAGATCCCCCAAACGATAGCGCCCGGTGAAGAAGAGCTCCTTTTAAGCCAGTTCGCCGGAAAAATTCCGGAAGACACCGAGATACTCTTCGAAAAAAAGGTTAACAGGGAGACAGGCGCTGTGAGAAAACTGCCGATCCTCCTTAAAAAACAGGCCGCCCTTACCGGAGACCTTCTCAGCGATGCAAAGGTCAGTATTGACACAAGGTTCAGTGAACCATATGTCTCCTTATCGTTTAATACTGCAGGTGCAAAACTTTTTGAAGAGGTAACCGGAGCGAACGTGAAGAAAAGGCTTGCAATAATCCTCGACAATACTATTTATTCAGCCCCTGTAATACAGGAGAAGATAGCAGGGGGAAATGCACAGATAACCGGAAACTTTACAATGGAAGAGGCCAAAGACCTCAGTATCGTATTAAAGGCCGGCGCACTTCCTGCACCCATGAAAATGCTCCAGAATGTGACAGTTGGTCCTTCTCTCGGAAGGGACTCTATAGAGGCCGGCAAGATGGCCGGCATCATAGGCACTGTAGCTGTTGTTATCTTCATGATTTTCTACTACAGATTTTCAGGCATAATAGCTGATTTTGCCCTGCTATTAAACATAATATTGCTCCTCGGAGCAATGGCATCCCTGAATGCAACGCTAACTATGCCCGGCATAGCGGGGATTATCCTTGCCATTGGTATGGCTGTTGACTCAAACGTCCTGATGTTCGAGAGGATGCGTGATGAACTGAGGGCCGGCAAAACACCGCGGGCAGCAGTTGATTCCGGGTATAACAAGGCCTTCTGGACAATCTTTGACTCTCACGTTACAACGCTCATAACAGCAGCAGTTTTATTCCAGTTCGGCACAGGACCGATTAAGGGATTTGCTGTAACATTAAGCCTCGGTGTTTCTATAAACCTGTTTACTGCCCTTATCGGTACAAAGTCGATCTTTGATATAATCAACACAAAACGTGAATTGAAGAACTTGAGCATATAGGAGAATGAACGATAAATGATCGAGCTTATTAAAAATACAAATATTAACTTTCTCGGCAAGAGATATATAGCCTTTGTTGTATCAGGTATTCTCTCTGTTATCGGTATTATTGCGGTAATACAGATTGCTACAGGACATGCAAACCTCGGGATTGATTTTGCAGGAGGAACTGCCATTCAGTTCAAGTTTGAGAAGCCTGTTGCACTCCATGCCATCCGCCTTGCCCTTGAAGCCGGGGGGTTAAAGGAGTTTGACCTCCAGGATCTGCCGTCAGAAAACAAGATACTGATAAGGGTTAAGAAAACCGACTATAAACTCGGCGAGGTTTCAGAGACAATAACCAGCATACTCAGCCAGAAAGTTCCCGATAATAAATATGTTGTTGACTCAATAACTGAAATCGGGCCAAAGGTCGGTGGCAGACTAAGGGCGGATGCAGCGCGGGCAGTTGTAGTTGCTGTTATCGGAATACTCATTTATGTTGCATTCAGGTTTCAGTTCAAGTTTGGTGTTGGTGCGACTGTTGCGACATTTCATGATGTTCTGGCTGTCCTCGGCCTATTCTTTATCATGGGGCGGGAGATTAATCTCATCCTCGTCACAGCCCTTCTCACGATTGCAGGTTACTCACTTACCGATACCGTGGTTGTATTTGACAGAATAAGAGAAAACCTGAGATTGAAACAAAGGGAAAGTGTCGAGGCAGTCATGAACACCAGCATTAATGAGGTGTTATCAAGGACGATAATCACCTCGACAACGGTTCTGCTCACATCAATAGCGCTCTTTTTCTTTGGCGGTGAAGTATTGCACGACTTTTCTCTCGCCATGATAATGGGTGTTGTTATCGGCACATTTTCTTCCATTTTTGTCGCAAGCCCGATAGTGCTTATTTGGGGCGGGAAAAGACCATTTGCCAAAAAATAAGGGTTCAAGGGATCCAGGATTCGAGGGTTCGAGCATTAAAAAACTTTTTGCCTTGTTTGAACACTTGAACCCTTGTCCCCTTGAGTCCTTGAACCCTTTCGTACATTATGCATCGGCGCTGGCTCGTTAACAGGACTAATCCGGAATATATCCAGTATGTATCAAGAACCGCATCTGTTTCCTATGTCCTGGCACAAATACTGATCAACAGAGGATTTAAATCGTCCGGTGAAATAAGTGCCTTCCTTAACCCTGACATCTCCCAACTGTCTGACCCATTTGATATACAAGGTATGAAAACAGCTGTTGACAGAATAATCGCAGCATCAAAGCGGGGAGAGAGGGTATTTGTTCACGGCGATTATGATGCTGACGGACTTTCATCAACCGCGATAATGCTCAAGGCACTAAAGATGCTCGGAATAGACTGCTGTTACTTTATTCCGAACAGAATGGAGCATGGCTATGGTTTTAATCCGCCATCGGTAAAGAATGCAAAACAACTGGGTGCCAATCTGATAATAACTGTTGATTGTGGTATAACCTCGTTTGAGGCGGCAGCCCTCTGCAGGAAAGCCGGTATTGATGTCATTATAACCGACCACCATGAACCAATCATAAGCAGAGAGCAAAAACAAGCAGAGAGCTTAGAGGATATCAAATCTTCAAACTCTGTGCTCTCTGCTCATCGCTCTTTGTTGCTACCAGATGCATTGGCTGTAATTAATCCTAAAATATCCAATCCCGATTCTGAAATCTCAAATCTTTCAGGAGCCGGCATTGCCTTTAAAGTTGCTCAGGCATTAGCCATGGTTCACGATTCACGTTTCACGTTTCACGATTTGTTAGACCTTGCAGCACTTGGCACAATGGCTGATGTTGTGCCGCTGACAGGAGAAAACAGGCTCATTGTAAAAGAAGGCCTGAAGCTGTTAAAAAATGGGGGTAGGCCCGGAATAGAGGCACTGAAAAACGTAGCAGGAATTATCGGAAAAGATCTTAGAACAGGCCTGCTGCTCTTCAGTATAATCCCAAGAATCAATGCAGCGGGAAGAATTTCTGACGCTACTAATGTCATAAAGCTGCTACTTACCGATCTTGAAGATGAGGCAAATGACATAGCGATATCCCTGAATAAACTCAACTCAGAGAGGCAGCAGATAGAGGAAAAGGTTTATCAGGAGGCCCTCTGTAAACTAAGGAGCCAGGGTATACGGTCTGTAATCGTGCTGGCCTCAGAAGGATGGCATAAAGGTGTCGTTGGCATCGTAGCCTCAAGGATTGCCGAGGAATTTTATCGACCTGCATTTGTTTTATCAATAGAGGATAATATTGCCCGGGGTTCTGCAAGAAGCATTCCCTCCTTTGATCTTTACAGGGCTCTCTCGGATTGCAAAGAATTGCTCAAAGGCTTTGGCGGACATAAACAGGCTGCAGGACTGGAACTGGATTCTCATGGCATCTCCTGCTTTGAGGATCGTATAAACAGTATTGCGGATAAAACCCTTGCTGAGAAGGACTTTGTTCCTGCGCTCGAGATAGACGCAGATATCGACTTTTCTGATATAAGCTTTAACCTCACAAAAGAGTTTGCAATGCTTGAACCCTTCGGGTTCGGTAATCCTGAGCCGCTCCTCGGATCAAAAGGGCTTGAGATCCTTTATCCCAGGATAGTCAAAGATAATCATCTGAAGATGAAGCTTAAACAAAACAATCATTCTATTGATGCAATAGGATTCAACATGGTTTCCTTTTTTGAAAACCTCGCGGTCACAAATAGAGTTGATGCTGTATTCACCCCAACAGTGAATGAATGGGAAGGGGTCAGATCCATCCAGTTAAACGTAAAGGCACTGAGACCAAGCCAGCCATAACTGTAGACTGTAAACTGTAGGTTGTAGACAGGAAATACTGATTTTCTCTCTACGCAATATGCTATCTACTGTCTACTACCTACTTTCTTCTCTTGCCTGTTTTATAAAATTGTATAATAGACTATGGAAAATGAAATTGTAGACATTGATCTTCTTATTAAGAAAGTCCTTTCCTATAATCCCGATGCAGACATTGAACTCCTGAAGAAAGCCCATCTCTTTTCGAATGAAGCCCATGGCAGTCAGAAACGAATAGGAGGTGCGCCTTATATTGAACATCCTTTGTCAGTTGCATCAATCCTGGCTGATATGAAGATGGATGTTGCAACCATTGCCGCAGGGCTTCTCCACGATACAATTGAAGATACGGAAACAACTGTAAAGGATATAAAAGACCATTTTGGGAAAGAGATCGCCTTCCTTGTCGAAGGACTGACAAAGCTCTCAAAAATGGAATTCATGACAAAGGAAGAGGCACAGGCAGAGAACTTCAGGAAAATGCTCCTTGCGATGGCAGAGGACCTCAGGGTGATACTCATTAAATTTGCAGACAGGCTTCATAATATGCATACGCTGCAAAACCTTCCTGAAAATAAACAGCAGAGGATTGCGTCTGAAACTCTCGAGATTTATGCACCGATAGCAAACAGACTCGGTATCGGATGGTTACGGACTGAACTCGAAGACATGAGCTTCAAGGTCCTCATGCCAGACCTCTATAACGAACTCGTCAGAAAGGTTGCAAAGAGAAAAGAGGAGCAGGAGGCATATCTAAAAGAGGTCACAGCCATCGTAAACAGCAAACTCAAAGAGGAAGGGATCACCGGTAAAGTATCATGGAGGATAAAACATTACTACGGTATTTATCAGAAGATGCAGAAACAGGAGATTCCCTTTGAGCAGGTCCATGATGTCCTTGGTCTCAGAATAATTACAGACACAAAGGCTAACTGTTATGCAATTCTCGGCCTTATACATTCACTCTGGGCGCCTGTGCCTGGAAGGTTTAAGGATTATGTTGGTGTTCCAAAATCAAATATGTATCAATCCCTGCATACAACGATTATCGGCCCTAAAGGCGAAAGGGTTGAGTTCCAGATCAGGACAACTGAAATGAGTATGATTGCAGAGCATGGGATAGCATCCCACTGGAGATACAAGGAAAAAGGCAGAGTCGATGAGAAGAGTGACAGATACATCTCTTGGCTGAGAGAGTTGATACAGGCTCAGAGAGAACTGAGTGATGCAAAGGACTTTGTTGAAGCTGTTAAGGGAGAGGTTGTTCCTGAAGTCATTTATGCCTTTACCCCCACAGGAGAGATAAAAGAGATGCCTGTCGGGTCAACCCCGGTTGATTTTGCATACAGCATCCATTCTCAGGTAGGTAACAGGTGTGTAGGCGCAAAGATAAATGGAAGGATAGTGCCGCTTAAATTTGTTCTGAGAAATGGGGACACAGTCGAGATATTAACCTCACCAACACAGGGGCCGAGAAGGGATTGGCTTAAGTTTGTAGTTACTCAGCGTGCAAAAAGCAGGATCAAACAGTGGATAAAGACAGAAGAACAAAAACAGAGCATAGAACTCGGACTGAAACTCCTTGAAGGAGAATTTAGAAGGCATGACCTGAGCCAATCTGTCCTGAAATCAGAAGAAATGCAGCAGGTTTTGAAATTCTTCAGTATCCCGTCCCTTGAAGACCTTTATGCATTTATTGGGCGCGGTAAAGTATCAGCCCATCAGATTGCCAATAAGTTGTTACCTGAAAAACCAGTAGAAGAGACCCCTGTTACCAGGATCATTAAACCTCAAAAAGACCATAAGGGTATAACTATAAAAGGAGTAGATAACGTTCTCTATCACACCGCAAAATGCTGCTTCCCCATTCCCGGCGATGCATTGATAGGCTTTGTGACAAGAGGAAGGGGTGTTACCATACATCGAAAGGCCTGTCCGAACCTCGACAGACTCGCCCTTGATAATGCAAGGCTTGTGGACGTTGAATGGAAATCAGAGGGGGATGCGACATCGCTGGTGCGGTTATTGATAGAAGCAGTTGATAAACCAGGGATACTTGCAAGCCTCAGTGCCCTCATATCATCAGTGAATATAAATATAAGCAATGCAACAGTAAATTCAACAGAAGATAAAAAGTCCCACATCACATTCATTCTTGAGGTAAAAGATAGAAGCCAGCTGTCAGGCCTGACCCAGAAGATCGCACAGCTTGAAGGAGTCCTTAAGGTCATCAGGTAAGCTCAAAATTCTACCGTTACTGACCTCTCCATGGCAAAATTCTTGGTTCTTTCATAAAAAGTTGAAGAATATAGAATGAGAAGAATGACTGGATTCCCGCCTCCGCGAGAATGACGAAAAAACATACACTTAAGAATGTCATTCCCCGACTTGATCGGGGAATCCAGGGTTTCTTTAACTTAAATACGAAAGACACAAATAAAATAAAAATGGGACAAATATACTCTATAAGTCCTTATTATGATATAATATTTTGTAATGTCTGATTTAAGGATAGGCTGTAGCGGTTTTCTCTACGATCATTGGAAGGGAGCTTTTTATCCGGAAGACCTCTCGAGAAACCACTGGCTTGAATACTACAGCAGATACTTTTCGTCTGTTGAACTGAATGTAACATTCTACCGGCTACCCGAAAGAGAGACCTTTGCAAAATGGTATTTATTAACACCTGATAATTTCGTATTTTCCCTGAAAGGGAGCAGATTTGTCACACACGTCAAAAAGCTTAAGGACTGCACAGAGCCGCTCGAAGCCTTCTTTTCAAGGGCATCGGTATTAAAGGAAAAATTGGGGGTCATTCTCTGGCAGTTCCCGCCTAATTTTAATTTTGATATTGAACGTTTCAGGGAATTTCTTGAGGTATTGAAACCGTACAACACAAAAAACGCCTTTGAATTCAGGAATAATACCTGGATAAATAAAAAGATGTTTGCCCTCCTCGAAAAAGAAAATGCCGCATTGTGCATGGCAGATCATCCTGATTACCTCAACAATCTGCCTCTGACAGCTGATTTTATTTATATAAGAAGACATGGAAAAGAGGGGAACTACGCAACATCTTACAGCACTGAATCCTTGAAGGAAGATGCAAAGTTTATTAAAGCCAGTCTGAAAAATAAAAAAGATGTATTTTTCTATTTCAATAACGATGCCTCTGGTTATGCGCCAAAGAATGCTGCAGAGCTTGTTTCCCTTACAGGCAAGAAAAAATAGTCTATTTAGCCCAATCCATTTTGAGTCTTTTTCTCTTGTACAGGTATTTCTCAGCCGAGAGAGCTGCCAGGCAGCCGTTTGATGCTGCTACAACAACCTGCCGAACCTCAGTGCATGTTACATCACCTGCAGCAAAAACCCCTGGCACGGATGTTTCCATTAAATGATTTACAGGGATGCCGCCATCTTCTCCTGTTTGGATAGCCCCATAAAGAAAATCTATTACAGGTTTGTTCCCGTGGAGATATACAAAAACCCCTGTTATGGATAATTCAGTCTCCTTCTTATCAGTATCGAGCATCTTTATCTTTTCAACCAGATCACTCCCTTCGATAGAAGTGACTGCATAGCCTGACAGCACTTTAAGGTTCGGTTCCTGTAATGCAGGGTGATCTTCCACGTGCAGCTTTGCGGTAGGGGATATGAGATATACGGTGCTTGCGAATCTCGTCAGAACGCCTGCCTCTTTTACAGCCTCTTCTGAATTTCCGATTACACAAACAGGCAGGCCTCTGTAAAAAGCTGCGTCGCATATAGCACAATAGCTGACCCCCCTGCCGAGATATTCTCCTTCACCCTTAATACCCGGCTTCCTCCCCATAGAACCTGTTGCTATGATCATGGTCTTTCCGCTGTATGCCCTGTCCATGGTGATTGCTTCTTTTATTGTATCCGACAGGTTCACACCTACAACCTGAGTTTCTATATATTCAGCGCCAAACTCTGTCGCTTGGGTTCTCATAATATCGAGCAGTTCTTTACCTGGAAGAGGATGTGTAAGCCCCGGGTAGTTCTCTATCTTGCTTGAATAAGCAAGGGCTCCGGCAGTAGCTGATTTATCGAGTATGACTGTTTTTAATTTTGCCCTTGATGCATACTGGCCCGCAGTGAGTCCGGCCGGCCCCCCACCGATTATGATAACATCATATATGTTCGCTGTTTCGTCCATTCAATTCCTCCTTTGATCTGCAATATTCCTGAAAAATGCATTTATTCAAATAAGAAGACAGGCATATGTGCAGAAAAAGCTTTACGTCGCCACCTTTGTAAGACATATGTTTACTAAAAAAACTTTGCATATTGATGCATACCTACTATATCTCAATAAATGCCAAATTGCGAGTTGTAAAGGTTTTTCTGCATTTATGCCGGATATCAAATGAATTTTTCGGGTTAAAAAAATTTCCGAACAATGTCTGAACTATCTAACCGAGCAGAATATCCAAAAGCCTGTCAAGCTCTTCAAGTGAATAATATTCTATTTCTATCTTGCCTTTTTTGCCTCTATTTATAATCCTTACCTTTGTACCAAGACCCCTGATCAACTTTTCCTCTAAAAAAGAAACCTGAGGATCTCTGTCTGTCTTCGCCTTCGGAGATAAAGATATCTTTTTGGATAATAATTCAGCCTCCCTGACGCTGAGACCCTTTTTGATGATCTTTCTTGCTGCATCTATCTGGTTGCCTTTTCCTTCTATTGCAAGTATAGCCTTTGCATGACCAATGCTTAAAGAGCCGTTATAGAGAAAGGATTTGACTTCTTCAGGCAGCTTTAACAGCCTGAGGTAATTCGCAATAGTTGCCCTTTCCTTGCCAACTCTATCGGAAAGATCTTCCTGTGTGAGGTTAAACTCTGTAATCAACTTATTGAAAGCCTCGGCAGCCTCTATGGGATTAAGATCCTCCCGCTGGATATTTTCTATGAGGGCAATTTCGAGTGAATCCCTGGAATCAACATTTTTTATAAGCGCTGGTATCTTTTTCAATCCTGCGAGTGCAGTAGCCCTCCACCTCCGTTCGCCGGTAACAAGCCTGAAGGACCCGTCTCCGACACGGGAGACGATTACAGGCTGCAGCACTCCTTTTTCCTTTATCGATGCTGCAAGTTCCTTGAGGGAATCATCCCTGAATATCTTTCTCGGCTGCTGCTCTCCCGGGAAGATGCGTTCAATATCGAGGTAGATAATCTCATCTCCCTTTTCAGGTATTAAGGCCTCAAGTCCTTTGCCCAATGCCGTTTTCATTCAATATCTCCTTTGCAAGGGATAAATAACTCTGCGCTCCTTTTGAGCGGATATCATACAATATAGCAGGCTTTCCATAACTCGGTGCTTCTCCAAGTGTAACATTTCTCGGAATTACAGTATCGTACACCTTATCCCCAAAATGTTTTCTGACTTCATTTGCAACCTCCTGAGCCAGATTATTTCTTGGGTCAAACATAGTGAGAACTATACCTTCAATATCAAGGCCGGGATTAAAGGAACCCCTTATCCGGCGTAATGTCCTTGTTAACAGTCCGAGACCTTCAAGGGCGTAGTATTCACACTGCACAGGGACTATCACAGAGTCAGCAGCAACAAGGGCATTGAGTGTAAGCAATCCCAGAGAAGGGGGGCAGTCGATAAGGATATATCTGAATCTGTCCCTGATTGAATTGACAGCGGTCGACAGTATATGTTCCCGCCCCTCTTTCGCCACCAGTTCAACCTCAACTCCCAGGAGATCTATAGTTGAGGGTAATATGCCGAGGTGTTCCATAGCCGTCATTTTAAGGGCATCTTTGATATCACATCTTCCTGTATAAACGTCATAGAGACTTTTTTCCAGGCTGTCCCTTGATATGCCGAGTCCGGATGTTGAATTCCCCTGTGGATCAGTATCGATTACCAGGATATCCTTTTCAGCGAGTGCAAGAGAAGCGGCAAGATTAACAGCGGTAGTTGTCTTCCCGACCCCGCCTTTTTGATTAACTATTGTTATAACCTTGCCCATAATGTTCTTGTAGGTGTAAGTCTATTATTATAACAATAATCCACAAGAGATTAAGTGATTCCCTATTCCATAATCGCCAATGCCGGATCATGTCTCCAATTACGTTGAGTGCAAACAAGGCGCAATTCAGCTAATCGAATTGATTATATGTATCGTTGTTCTTTTTTAACAAATCCCTCTATGGCTGAACTAAAGTCAGTGCTGAGGTCGATGAATTTAATACCATAACCGTTTGTATCATGTTCAGTTTCTCTTTCAAGAACTCTGATAATCTCAGCATTCGTGGTTATATGTGTGGAATCAGGAAGGTAGAAAGCACACGTTATAGCATCTCCTTCATACAGAAGGGTGTCTGAATGTAACAGCATGCCTGATACACTTAGATTTTCTGCATATCCTGTAAAAGGTATTTCTGATGATCTTCCATGAATTTTGATGCTCATGGGAACCCTGCATGACTTTCTATGACCGATATGGAGAAGTTTATGTACCTCCTGCAAAAGGATCGCATTGTTTACCGGACTTGTGATGAAGGCATTCGCTCTGCACTGTAAACATCGCTTAAGATCAGACTCAGTGTCAGAGCATACAACAATAATAAGGGAGGCTTTGCATAATTCATCATCGTCTCGTATGATGGAAGAGAGAACTTCGCCGCTCATTACTGGTGTGTCCAGCTGCGCTATAATGAGATTCGCTCTTTCGGCCCTGTGCAGGGCAAGCACTTGCTCATTGGTGGTTGCGGTGTATATTCTCACATCCGACCTGTTCAGAAAACTGTCTTCTTTTTCAAGGGTAGCCTGAATATCTTCTGCAATAATGACCTTTTTCATAGCTAATATCTATAATTATATATTAGAAGTCTGATATAAAGTAAATGTATGCAGACTGCCTCTAAAAATGGGAAAATGCAGTATAATAATTACGATTGATGCGGTATTCTTTTTTGTATCTGAGAGGAGCCGGATAGTGCAGGAAAATACTGTGCTTCAGAGGACTGACGACAAACAGGTTCGCATATGGGGCATGCTGTGCCATGCAACTGCCTTGATAGGTATTATCGGAATACCGTTCGGCAATATTGCCGGGCCGTTAATCATATGGCTGCTGAAAAAAAATACCAATACATTTATTGATCAACAGGGGAAGGAATCTCTGAACTTTCAACTCTCTATGACCATATATGCCTTGTTTGGAGCACTCCTCTTTCTTATGAAAATGGGGATGTTTTTACTGCTTCTTATCGCCGGGATTAATTTCATACTCGTTGTTATCGCCTCTATAAAAGCATTAAACGGTGAATCCTATACTTATCCATACAAGATTCAATTCATAAAGAAATAGATTGACGTAATATCGCCGGCAATAATGTGATATACTTCCTTTAAAAGACAGGAGGTAGAAAATCTTGGTACGTATTATTTTATCAATTATGCTGTTAATTATACCGTTTTCTGCATTTGCAGGAGGAAAGGAGGCCAAGACAATGACAAAGGATATACACTGGCTTGGGCATGATACTTTTAAGATAGTCGGGGAAAAGGTCATTTATACTGACCCGTTCAAGATCAAAAATAAAGACACAGCGGATATTATCCTGATCACTCACGAGCATTTTGACCATTGCTCGCCTGAAGACATAAAGATCCTCCAGGGGCCTGATACAGTTATTGTTACAACTCCGGATTGTGCAAAAAAATTAACAGGAAAAGTAAAGATTGTAAAACCCGGCGACAAGATTACTGTTGAAGGCATTGAGATCGAGGCTGTGCCTTCTTATAACACAAACAAACAGTTCCACCCAAAGGGTAATAATTGGGTTGGATATATCTTCACTATTCGGGGTCAGAGAATTTATATTGCAGGGGATACTGATTATATACCTGAAATGAAGAGTTTCAAGGCAGATATAGCGCTTCTCCCTGTATCAGGCACCTATGTGATGACAGCAGAAGAGGCTGTTAAGGCTGCGCTCGATATTAAGCCGAAGATTGCAATACCTATGCACTTTGGCTCTATTGTCGGGTCAAAGGATGATGCAAAGAAGTTTGCAGAAGGGTTAAAGGGAAAGATAGAGGTGGTGATACTGGAAGAAGAAAAGTAGTGAAAACTGATGATATAAAATCAAAAATCAAAGGCAGCATAGGAAGAGAAATCTTCTTTTACGAAAAAGTGGGATCTACAAATACTGTCGCTTCGAATTTGGCTGAAGAGGTTGCGGAAGGTACGGTTATTATTGCTGATACCCAGGAAAAAGGCAGGGGCAGACTTGGCAGGGTATGGGTATCTCCCCCGGGTGAAAATATTTATATGAGTATTATCCTGCAGCCTCAAATCGAGACTAAGGATGCAACGCTTATAACGATAATGGCTGCTGTGGCATCTGCAAATGCCCTGAGAAAGACTACAGGGCTAAACATCTCAATAAAGTGGCCGAACGATTTGATGTGCCATGAAAGGAAAATCGGCGGCATTCTCACAGAACTTAAAACAGATCAGAAGGGAATTCTCTTTTCAGTCATTGGAATTGGCATAAATGTAAATACCGATATCGGTGCATTCCCGGAGGATGTGAGAGAAATAGCAACATCAGTAAAAAACGAGACCGGGAAATTGTTTTTAAGGGAAGAAATCGTTGCAGAGATTCTGAATGAAATAAACAATTGGTATATTATCCTCAAAGCTATGAAGAGGGAAGTTCTCCTTGCCGAATGGCAACGCCTCACATCAACACTCGGTAAAGAAGTGATAGTGGTTATTGGTCAGGAAACTTATAAAGGTTTTGCTGAGGCTATAGACGATGAGGGAATGCTTATCCTGAGGCTGCCTTCAGGCGAGATGAAGAGGATACATTCAGGGGACGTAACAGTATTGAGATAGATGCTTATAGCCATAGACATCGGGAACTCCACAATAAATATAGGGTTTTTTACTAAATCAGGCCTTCTTGTGCAAAAAATGGATACTCATCCCCTCCTGTCCCCTGCAAAATATTCAGCGCTTGTTAATGGATTCATAAAAGAAAATAATGTGGGGGAAAAACCTGAAGGAATTATAATATCCTCTGTCGTACCGAGCCATACAAAGGTCTTGCGGAAAGCCCTGAAAGGATTGACCGGTAGAGAACCTTTCATTGTGAGTTGTAAGATCAGGACAGGGCTGACATTCAATATTCCAAATCCTGAGAAACTGGGGTCAGACAGAATTGCAAATGCTGCAGCAGCATATGAATGTTATAAATGTCCTGTTGCTGCCGTGGATTTCGGTACAGCTACAACAATAAGCATTGTTGATAAAAAAGCGACTTATATCGGTGGCACTATAATGCCGGGAATTCGTTTGATGAATGAATCACTTGCTCAGGGAACATCAAAACTCTCTGAGGTTTACGTGAAACCCCCAATATCGGCCCTGGGCAACAATACCGTCAGATGCATTCAGTCAGGATTATTTTATGGTACAGCAGGCGCCATAGAACGGATTCTCGGCGAGATCGAAAAAGAGGCTGATATTAAACTGAAAGTTGTTATAACCGGCGGGTATGGGGGTTTGATCTCAAAATTTCTGAAAAGAAAGCATGACTTCTCACCTGATCTTACACTTGAAGGGCTAAGAATACTATACAATAGGAATTCAGATGCATGAACTCAGAAAAGACATCCTGCTCGGCAGATGGGTTGCGATTATGTCAGAATCAAAGGCCCCTTCCGAGTATAAGCTGCCCTCATATAAGACTCAGGATGAGAGGAATTGCATCCTCTGCCCGGGCCGGGAACATGAGACTCCTCCTGAGATAACATCTGTCAGAATGCCGGGTTCATCCAGGTGGTGGGTACGGGCTCTGCCAAGTCTTAATCCTGTGTTTCAGATTGAGGGTGATTTAGGCCGGAAAGGTGTCGGGATATACGACAAAATGAACAGCATTGGTGCGAATGAAATCCTGATTGAATCACCTGAACATAACGTCAGGCCTGAAGACCTTGGAATCGAGCAGATGATAAGGGTTATAACGCTCTACAGGGAACGTATTGCCGACCTTGAAAAGGATTCAAGGCTTAGATATATTCTGATATACAAAGACTCCGGGATAGACGCCGGAGAGATTTTTTCTCATCCTCTGTCATTTCTCATGGCGACACCAATGATCCCGAAAACGGTAAAAGACGAACTCGATAATGCAAAACAGTATTTTACCTATAAAGAAAGGTGTATATTCTGTGATATAATTAGTGAAGAATTAAGGGCAGGAGAAAGGGTAATCCTTGAAACAAAAAAATTTGTTGCCTTTTGCCCTTATGCAGCACAATTTCCGTTTGAATCATGGATTATTCCAAAAAGGCATTGTTGTGCCTTTAATGAAATTACATATGATGAGATTGAAGATATGGGGCTGATCCTGATGTCTGTACTAAAAAAGTTACGGAAAATTTTTCGTGATCCACCTTTTAATTATTACATTCATACTGCCCCGAATATGGTACCAAGGAGAGATCACTGGCATACGCTCGGTGAGGATTTTCACTGGCATCTCGAGATAATGCCGCGTCTTATAAGGACAAGTGGGTTTGAATGGGGTTCAGGATTTTATATCCTTCCCACATCACCGGAAAATGCAGCAAAATATCTAAGGGAGGTTGGATAATGGAAATCAAAAGTATTCTTTTTCCGACAGATTTTTCTGAGGGATCGTCTCAGGCACTGAAGTACGCTGTAGATATGGCAAAAAAATATGGGGCAAAGCTCTATATTGTGCATGTTATTTACGATATTGCTAAAGCTTCAGGGTGGTATGTCCCCCATGTCTCAGTGGATCAGATGTACAAAGACATTGAAATCGGCGCAAAAAAGGAACTCGAACGGTTTGGTGTTGAGGAACTCAGCGGAATAAAAGATATTGAACGCACTGTTATTACGGGAGTCCCGCATGAGGAGATTGTCAATTTTGCAAATAAAAACAAAGTGGACATCGTAATTATTGCTACCCATGGAAGAAAGGGTATCGACAGGCTCCTTTTCGGCAGCACTGCAGCACAGGTTGTCAGATTTGCGCCATGTCCTGTGCTAACTGTCAGGCTCCCGAACTATTAGAAAATAGGGCATTATGCGCGTTTACCTCTCGGAGAATGCTTTTCTCGATCTTCTTCTCAGCTCTGCAGAGGTATATAAGCGGGAATGCTTTGGCTTTCTCTTGGGGTATAAGCTTGAAGACAGGTTTATTATTGAACATGCGTTTAGTGTCCAGACAGCAAACAGAAAACATAAAGGGGTTGTATATAACCAGAAGAACCACAAGAAGATAGAGCCTATCCTTGCACGGTTCAATAAATTACAGAAAATAGGCGATTTCCATTCTCATACACAGTTCGGCCCTACAAAGGGTCTGCCTTTGCCGAGTGAGGAAGATATAAAAGGGATGACGCCAGGGCATATATATTTAATCGTAGCTATCAATAATAATGAAAAGACCATGCCCTGGGGCGAAAAGAGAGATGGCACTCTATCAGGTTCTGTTAGTGAATTCTTCTTCAAGATATCTGCGCATTTCGTAAACGGTGATTCTTCTGTAAAACGTGCAAAGATACACTGTCCGCTCCCGCCAGGATTTTGAATGTAAGGTGATATTTGGGGGAATGGGAGAATTGGTTTAGGGAAGATTTTCCCTTTTACCGGTTCTTCGATTCCCTGCTTTATTTAAATGGATGCTATCCATATACAATGAGTCTAAGCGTTAAGGTTCTTATCATCGGCGGCGGGCCTGCAGGGGCCACTGCTGCAAAGGTTCTTGCAAGAAGTGGTTCAGATGTCATACTTCTCGAAAGGAATCTTTCACATGCAAAACCTTGTGGTGGCGGACTCTCCCTGTCTGCCTTCGATGAGCTTGGCATTCCAAAAACTCTGATAAAAAAAGAGGTTGGAAGTATAAGGATCATCTCACCAAATGGAGAAAAGGTTGATATAGATCTGAAAGGCGGAAACCTCGCAATCGTAGAAAGACAGGAGTTCGATAACACACTCCGAAAACAGGCTGAAGCAGAGGGTGTAAATGTTATAGAAGGAGAATTTATAAACCTTAACGGTCATAAAAAATATACTGTTGAAGCAAATGTGCTGGGATCAAAGACAGAAATAATCTCAGAGTATGTGATAGCTGCTGACGGCGTAAATTCTAAAGTCAGGACAGTCCTTGGATTAAAACCTGTGCAGTCCTTTTATACGGAATCTGAGCGCATAACCGGTTTAAATAGCGATCTCTGTGAATTCTGGTTTGGTTCTTCCCATGCTCCTTACTCGTATTCATGGGTATTCCCTGCAGCAGAAGGAATTTCTATAGGCACAGGAACTTTTGACTCCAAAAAAATCAAGGATTTACTCGAAAAATTCAAGACAAGAAAGGGGATATCTTCGGCAGGAAGAAAAAGTATATACAGGATACCTGCCTGGAAAGGTGATATATATAATATAGATAATATCCTTTTTGCCGGTGATTCAGCAGGCCAGGTTCTGCCCCTTACATATGAAGGCTTATACTATGCGATGAAGGCAGGAGAATATGCTGCAAATGCAATACTGAGTGAAAAAGTGCATATCTACAAAAAGATGTGGAAGGCTCAATTTCAGAAAAGATTCATGCTTATGGATGTATTGAGGAATTATTTTTTAAAAAATAACGAATCTGCCGAGAGGCTTGTTGCCTTGCACAGAAGGCCTGAGATACAGGAGGTATCCTTAAGGCTCTGGCTCAGGAAAGACAGCAGAAAAGAAAGCCTCACGGGTTATATAAAACTCTTCAGGAATTTTTTAGATTGAATCTCAAAAGATTTTTTGTCTATTCCTTTGCAGTGCATGCCATCATTCTTTCTGTGATACTGTTGGCCTTGCCTGCTGAAAAAGATATGAAAAAGGGACGTGAATTTTTCACAAGTCTCGTTTCTCCAAATGATCTCCTCTCGCAAAGGCCTGGAATCAAACCGCCGGCACCCAGGGCAAGGCTTGCACCGCCGGCATCCCGTGCAGTTCCAAAAGTGCAAAAACCTTCACCTGTAATGAGAGACAAAATGATGCCCCGGACTGATAGGGAGGCTTCTCATAGTGAACCGGGAGTATTACAGGGTGATAATAAAAATAATCTGCCTTCGCCCCCGCTGAGCAGCGGTGCTCAGGGAGGCTCTCCTGGCGGGGTAAAGAACGGAGCGACTGGCAGAGGAAGCATACCACATCCGGATACCGCAGGCCCGTCTCTCAGAGAAAAGCTATTTGATAAAAGCATTATTAATGAACTTGCAAAAAGAGACATCGAAAAAGAAGAAAAGAAAGATAAAACATTTACTCTCGATACATCAGAGTATAAGTTCTTGATATATAATAAAAGGCTGAAAGAACGCATCGAAAGCATCTGGATGTACCCACCGGAAGCAGCAACTGGTGGAATCTACGGAGATTTGGTTTTAAAATTCACCATAAAGAAAAATGGCATGCTTGGCGCTGTTGAACTTGTAAGGACATCTGGTCATAAAAATCTTGACGATGCTGCAATAAGGGCACTGAAAGACGGGGCCCCATTCTGGCCATTGCCTGAAGAATGGGGGATGGAAGCATACACTATTGTCGGACACTTTGTTTATACTCTTTATGGTTACTATATTCGGTAAAACAATAGCGAAAAGCGACATCGGAACCAAAGAATGAATGGTTCCGGTTTTTTATTTTTTATATCTGTCCTGACCCCTTGACCCCTCGAATCCTTTAACCCTGCCTTTTTAGAATCACCTCATTTTAAGAATAAGGTTAAGTATTTAATGTAACACTCTATTATAAAAGTATTTTCTTGACAAAATATCCCGCTAATGTTTTAATCTTCTAAATGGGTCCTTTTAAATGTCTTATTGAAAAAGAGACACCTGCTATCCTGGTTGTTGACGATATTCAGTCGAACCTTGAACTGATGGAGGCTGTTTTTATAAAAGAAGGGTTCAGGGTTTTCACAGCGCTTGGCGCAAATAGTGCTATCGATATATTCAGTCAATCCCCAGTTGACCTTGCGGTGCTGGATGTCATGATGCCCGGGATAGACGGCTTTGAATTATGCACCAGACTCAAGGACATGTCCGGGAAGCGGTTTTTCCCTATAATACTCCTCACAGCCCTTACTGATAGAGGAAGTAAGATCAAGGGCATTCAGTCAGGAGCAGACGATTTCATCAGCAAACCCTTCGACACAACAGAACTGCTTATAAAGATAACATCTTTGCTTAAGCTCAAGGCATTAAACGAAGAACTCGATCACTCAGAAAACATTATCCTGACCCTTGCTGTTGCAATGGAAGCAAGGGATCCATATACAAAAGGGCATTCAACACGTGTTAGCAAGCTCTCGACGGATTTTGTGTCGTTCCTCGGACTTGCTGAAAAAGACAAAAAAGAGATGAACAAGGCCGGAATACTGCATGACATCGGTAAGATATGCCTCAGTGAGTCATTGCTCAACAAACCAGGCCCTTTGACCAGAGAAGAAGTAGAGATGATTAAAACACACACTTTACTCGGTGAGGAATTATGCCGGCCACTTTTTTCGATGAAGAAGATATTGCCTGCAATACGTCACCATCATGAAAGGTGGGACGGTAAAGGCTTCCCTGATGGAATTGTAGGAAGAGATATCCCCTTGATGGCAAGGATTCTATCGATTATTGATTCTTTTGATGCAATGGTCTCAGTACGTCCGTATCGTGACCGCAGATCTGTCAAGGTAACACTCGAAACAATGCAGATTGAGCAGCATAGCGGGCAATGGGACACTGAACTGCTCGGCTATTTTATGGATATGATGTTCTCTCTGGCAGAAAAAGGGGTTAAATTAGATGCTTAGGTTGGCGATTGCAGGTGGTAACATAGGCGCCAGTGCCCTTCTTTCCCTCCTCAGAGGAGATACAAACACAGAGTTGGTCGGTATATACGAGAAGAAAGAGGATTCTCCCGGGGGTATACTTGCCAGGAAATGGAATATCCCTGTATTCGATAATATACAGGCCTTCTGCTCTGCCAATCCGGAAATTGTCATTAATGTCACTGGAGACTTTAAGCTCAGCAATGTTATAAGAGAGACCTCGGGAAACAAGACAGAGGTTATTGAAGGATTGGGTGCAAGACTCCTTTGGGAAACCATAGAAAAGCAAAAACGGGCAAGAATAGAGGCTATAAAGACAATAGAGAATCAGAAGACTGTTGTCAGCTTAATGTCAAAACTCGGGATCGCAGATCAGTTCAATGGTTTCATGGGTCTGGTTCTTGAGAAAGCTCTCGAGATATCCGAAGCCCCTGCCGGCAGTATCGCTATTTACGATAATGGGGAGATGAGAGTTGTCGCATCCAAGGGTCTGAGTAGAAGATTTATTGATAACAAATCCTGGAGTGTGATACCAGGTGGATTAACAGATGTGATTCTCCACAATAAAGAGATTGTAGCGATAAATGATACCCTCAAGGCCGACTATACAAGAAACAACCCGGCATTGATTAGTGAAAAAATAAGGGCCCTGCTTGCCTGCCCTGTGGTTTTACAGGATAAGGTTGCCGGAATCCTGTACATAGACGATTTTAAGCCAAGGCAATTCTCTGAGAGACAGAAGGCTTCTTTAAACCTCTTAACTGTTCTTTCAGGGTTATGTATAGAAAGGTTCGGATTATTCAAAAACATAGAGGCTCTCAGACTTGAATCACTGAATCTTGTTGAATCCTCAGATAATATGGTTTTCATTACAGATCCAGCAGGTTTGATCAACGTCTGCAATGAGCGAACAAACATATTGCTCGACTACCCAAGCCAGTATTTAAGAGGCAAATACATTAAGTCATTCATAAAGGATGACATCTGGGAAGTAATGAAGAACGAACTTGCCATCAAAACAGCCCTGAACAATTATGAGGTTACCCTTATCGGGTCTGGTGGAAGGGAAATCGATGCACGGCTGCATGCTATCGGACTCAAAGATCAGGATGGGACAAATTCAGGTTTAATTTTTATTTTTACGGGCCTGCAGGAGGAAAGAGATTTAAAAAAGGCTGTTGAAGAAAAAGCAAGAGAACTTGAAGATCTGAAAAATAACCTCGAGGAAAAGGTCATAGAGAGGACTGAACAACTTGAGAAGATTAACAGGGAACTTGAATATGCCAACCAGCTCAAGGGAAGGTTTATAGCAAATATGAGCCATGAATTGAGAACCCCGTTGAATTCAATCATCGGGTTCTCTGATGTCCTGCTCGACAGAACCTTTGGTAATATCTCTGAAAATCAGGAGAGGTATATAAAAAATATATACTCTTCAGGGAAACATCTCCTTGAACTTATAAACAACGTCCTTGATCTTGCAAAGATAGAGGCAGGCAAATATGATATGGTATATGAAACCTTTCTCGTTGACGACGTTATAAGCGAGGTCATGAATATCATGAAGTCCCTTGCTGAGAATAAGTTCATAGAAATTATGGTCTCGATAGGGGAAGGGATCCAGACGATCACAGCAGACAGGGTCAAGCTGAAACAGATACTCTACAACCTGCTTTCCAATGCTATAAAGTTCACCCCTGAAGGTGGAATGGTAAAAGTTAGTCTAATAAAGGAAGTGAATTTCGATAAGCATTATCCCTCTTCAATGCACGGCCTTGAATTTCTCAGATTTTCTATTCAGGATACCGGTATCGGTATAGGCCTTGAAGACAAGGAAAGGATCTTCGATGAGTTTGAACAGGCGGGCACATCTTTCTCAAAGAAACATGGTGGTGTTGGTCTCGGCCTGGCCCTCACTAAAAAACTCGTTGAACTGCATGGAGGGAACATATCTGTCGAGAGCAATCTCGGCGAAGGCAGTACATTCTCGTTTGTGATGCCTGTTACATCTCCTGCTGTAGAGGTGAGCAGCCCTGAAAACATCGAAGCAGTAAGTCTGAATTTCCCATGGATGAAAGAAGAGGCTCCATTGATCCTTGTTGTAGAGGATGACCTTTCGACAGCAGAGCTTCTTACACTGCATCTCTCACAGGCGGGATATAAAGTAGCGCATGCGTTTAACGGTGAAGAAGCCGTTGAGAAGGCAAAGAACCTTCAGCCTTTTGCCATAACGTTAGATGTTCTGCTTCCCAGGAAAGATGGCTGGGAGGTCTTACAAGAGCTGAAGAGCGACCGGCAGACAGCGGAGATACCCGTAATAATACATTCCATAGTCGATAATAAGGACCTTGCATTTGCCCTTGGAGCAACAGACTATCTCATGAAACCCCTGGACAAAGAAGCCCTATTTTCGAAGCTCGAGGAACTGACTATTTCTAAAGGTAAAAAGCTTCTTCCTATCTCTGTGCTCCTCATAGAATCAGAAGATGAGGTTACAAACTCCTTTAAAGAGATATTTGAACAACAGGGTTTTCTCATCTATACTGCCCCTAACGGCAAAAGGGGCGTAGAGCTTGCGACTGCATTAAGGCCGGCAGTTATATTGCTTGATTTCACGCTTCCTGACATGCTCGGGTTTGATGTGATAAAGATTATAAAGGAAAATCCTTCTACAAAAGACATCCCTATATTTATACTTACAGAAAAAGATATTTCTGTCGATGATAGGATGACTTTTGTAGGCAAGATTGAGAGGATTGTTCAGAAATATGCCTTTGATACAAAAGAATTAGTTGGACATATAAAAGAACTCGAAATACTGTATCCAAAGAGAGCAGGGCTAATAGATGAGGTTACCGGTGTATTCAGCCACAGGTATTTCCAGATCAGGCTCGCCCAGGAAGTAGAAAGGGCAACAAGGTACAAGATTCCTTTAAACCTTCTTCTCCTTGATCTGGATTATTTCAGCCAATATCTGAAACAGCATAATGAATATTACGGCAATATAACGCTTAAAAAGGTTGCTGATCTCATCAGAAAAAATATCAGGGGGTCTGATGTTGTGGTACGTTACGGGGGTGATTCTTTTGCTATTATCCTTCCAAATACTGTTGTCACAGCAGCTCTTTCGATGAGCAACAGGTTTAATGCGATAATAAAAAACTACCCCTTCATTTATGAGGATTCCCAGCCTAAAGGTCATTTAACAGCCAGTATAGGACTCACCTTTCTTGACGGACAATCAACAGAAGAATTTCTCTTATGTGCTGAAAAAGCATTAGCACGTGCATTTAACAAAGGGGGCGACAGAGTTGAGGTCTACTCCAAAGACCAGTATGAACGACAAGAGGTCGAACAGTTCTGATTCTTATTACGATACATTCGAAAGCCCTGTAGGAAAACTTTACCTCATTTTCACAGGTAAACTCCTGAGGGGGATCGAATTCAGTAAACCGCACGAGATTTTAAGAAAAGGAACCGCCCCTTCCGTGATAATAAAGGAACTCGGGGAATATTTCGAAAATGGCAAAGGTGATTTCACACAGAAGATGTCTCTCACAAAAGGTACTGAATTTGAGAAAAAAGTCTGGCTAACCCTTCAGGAAATTCCCTTTGGAGAGACAAGAACATATAAATGGCTCGCTGAAAAAGTTGAAAAGCCGAATGCCTTCAGGGCTGTTGGACAGGCACTCGGTAAAAATCCGATTCCCATTATCCTTCCCTGTCACCGTATTATCGAATCCGATGGCTCAATCGGAGGCTATTCAGGCGGGACTAACATAAAGAGAAGACTGCTGGATAAAGAATACTATATTAAACTGGCAAAGGATGGTTAATGGATAATCTCATTGTATTCATAACCGCTTCCGGTGAGGATGAGGCGGTAAAGATTTCAAGGGCATTGGTTGAAGCCAGGCTTGCCGGATGTGTAAACATAATCAAAAATATCCGTTCTATCTATAGCTGGGAAGGAAAAATTGAGGATGAAGCCGAGGTCCTTATGATCGCAAAAACCCAAAAACATCTCTTTGATTCTCTCATGAAAAAAGTCAAAGCGCTCCATGGTTATAAAGTGCCTGAGATAATTGCAATGCCTATTGTTGACGGATCAGAAGATTATTTAGAGTGGCTGAGACAGGTAACAGGCTAACCCTCTCCTTTTACCTTTTGTTGTACTTTATCATAACTTCATAATCGATACTTGCATGGTCTGAGGCAAGGCCCTCACTTTTTCCATTGCAGACGAGCTTTCCCTTTCCTGTCTTTTTATGGTTCTTAATCATTTTGGTAATCACTGAAGTTAAATCAAAACCGCCATCAGCACAACCCTTTACCATGCAATCCATATTAAAATAAGCATACCGTGATGGCAAAAAATTGACAATCCGGATCATCATAACCGGATTTACTCCTTTCTGATAGTACGTCATATTGATTACCATATCTGAAACTTCAGGAAAGCGCTCAGAAACTAAACCAGCAGCGATCCTCTGCTGTTTGGTCAGTTCCATTTTATCCACATAATTCTGTTTATGTGCCATTGAACCCTCGAAATAAAGAAGTTCTCCTTACCAGGGTAAGGAGAACTTCTCTCATCAATTATTGTCTGACTACATTGATTGCTTTAAGACCCTTCGGGCCCTGTTCAGTATCAAAGTTGACCGCATCACCTTCAGCAAGGGACTTGAATCCATCGCCCTGGATAGAAGAATAGTGGACAAAAATGTCAGTGCCATCTTCTCTTGTGATAAAGCCAAAACCCTTGGACTCATTAAACCATTTTACAACTCCTTTAGCCATTTTTTACCTCCTTATACTTATAAACTAAAGTTTCAGAATGAGCACAATAAAAAAAGCCACAAAGCTAAAAGTCTTTGTGGCCTTCTAAATGACAAAAACTTCTGAAACTTCGCTGTTATAATGACATAGTTGAGAATAAAAGTCAAAACTGCAGTATATTTTATTTATACATTGTTCTTACCCACTGATTGATGTTATTTTATCTTCATGAAAGCAGGGTTTTATCAATTCAATCCAGCCTTTGGCAAAAAGGAAGAAAATCTGAAAAAGGTTTTCTCTGCAATAACAGATGCTGATGCAGACCTTCTCGTTCTTCCGGAGTTTTTCGCAACAGGGTATCAGTTTGTTTCACAGGAAGAAGTATCAGAGCTTTCAGAGTCGATACCAAATGGAGATACCACTGAGCGCCTTTCAGAATTATCCCGTCAGAAAGGTATTTATCTTGTCGCAGGTCTGCCTGAAAGAGATGGAGACAGGTTTTTCAATAGTGCTGTTCTGTCAGGCCCGGATGGATTCATAGGGGTTTATCGTAAAACACACCTTTTTTTTGAAGAAAAACTCTATTTCAGTCCCGGCGACACAGGATTTAAGGTCTGGGATACAAAAGTAGGCCGGATAGGCATCATGATATGTTTTGACTGGTTTTTCCCCGAAGCAATGAGGGCACTTGCGCTAATGGGAGCAGATATCATCACTCATCCCTCAAACCTGGTTCTGCCATACTGCCCTGCTGCAATGCCTATTCGCTGTCTTGAAAACAGGGTTTTCGCTGTAACAGCAAACAGGATTGGAGAAGAAAACAGGAAAGCAGGACAATCTCTGAGATTTATTGGCCAGAGCCAGATTACTACACCGGAAGGAAAGATTGTTATGAGAGCGCCGGGGAATGATGAAGCTCTCTTAATCGCAGAGATTAATCCTGAAACAGCAAGAAACAAGAATCTAAACCCTCTGAACAATATCTTTGATGACAGAAGACCGGATATGTATTAACAGGTGAGATGAAAAGCCGCAATGACTATCTTATCCTTCTGAAGTTTATTGAAGATTTCAACCGCCTCCCCTGTTCTCGCAACATGAACTTCGATACCCTTTGATTGAAGGTGCGATATAGTATCCTTTGGAACCCTCATTAATCCTGTAGCACCAGTACCTATTACAAGAATCTGAGGATTTGCATCGATGACATCCATGAGGTCAACAACCTGCAGATTATGACCTTCTTTCCTCCACCATGAGGCATTGACCTTTTCCGGATAGATAATCACATCAGAGGTATATGTCATACCTTCAATGGTTATTTTACCGAAAGAATAATGCTCAATCTTCATATCTCTCCCTGTAACCTTTCCTTTTCAATATAATGTTATGCCGGTATAAACCTGCCCCTGTTTTTTATTTTACTAAATATTGACAGTTGCCACCAATGTTTATAGAGTATAAATTAGGATTGCCGGATAATTACAAAAGGCTTTCATGAAATAACCACAGATATAACATGCAAGACGAAGAAAAAACAAAAGAGCGCCTTATAAAAGAATTAATGGAAACGCGTCATCGACTTGCTCAATTGGAAGAGAGAGAAGCTGATCGCAATAAGACAGAGGAAGCGCTGAGAAAAAGTGAAGAGCGCTATAAAAAAATGGTCAATGCAGTTACTGCCTATATTTATACTGTTGAAGTCAGCGAAGGACGGGCAATCTCTACATGGCACAGCAGAGGATGCATCCCAATTACAGGTTATAAGCCTGAAGATTATGATGCAAATCCATATTTATGGCGCTCCATGATTTATCCTGATGACTGGGAAATTGTCGAAAACTCAATAAAAGAAATTCTGAAGGGCAATGCGGTTTTGCCCGTTGAACACAGGATAATCCGGCGTGACGACACGGTGGTTTGGATCAGAAATACCATTGTGCCTTATTACGATGAAAAAGGGCTGCTGATAAAATACGATGGCCTGATTGAAGATATCACCGAGCGCAAGCAGACAGAGGAAGCGTTACGGGAGAGCGAAGAAAAATTTCGGAACATAGCGCAGACAGCAGTAGATGCATTTATCCTGGCGGACCGTAACGGAAACATTATTTTCTGGAACAGAAGCGCTCAAAGGATCTTCGGCTATGCAGAAGAAGAAATACTGGGCAAGCCTTTAACCATGTTGATGCCTGAACAATACAGAGAGGCTCATCAGAAGGGGATGGAGCGCGTACATGCAATAGGTGAATCTAAATATGGGAGCATAACCGAAATGCGCGGGCTGAGAAAAGACGGGAACGATTTTCCCATCGAACTTTCGGTTGCCATGTGGAAAATAGGAGATGAAACCTTCTATTCCGGCATTATCCGCGATATCACGAATCGGAAGCAATTGGAAAATGAACTTGAAAAACTTGCAACAACAGACAGACTGACACAGGTATTTAACAGGACGAAATTTCATGAAGTAATGAAAACAGAACTAGAGAGGGTAAAAAGGTACAATCATCCGTTATCCATGGTCATGTTTGATATAGACCACTTCAAAAAGGTAAACGACACCTATGGTCATACTGTTGGTGATTATGTATTGCAGACCTTAACGCAAATAGTCAAAGAGAAGCTCCGGGAAATAGATTCTCTTGTAAGATGGGGAGGCGAGGAGTTTATTATCATTGCGCCTGAAACAGATATAGAAAAAGCAGAAGTCCTGGCAGAGAGGATCAGGAAGGGAACAGAAAATTATATATTTGACCAGGTTGGCGCTATTACAATCAGTTTAGGTGTAGCACAGCTTAAGAAAGATGATACTGAAGATACCTTCATAAAAAGGGTAGATGATGCTATGTATCTGGCAAAGCAAAAAGGTAGAAATCGCGTTGAAGTAAGTGTCTAAACATGTATTGAGGAACAACTGCTTGCATTCTGCCCGCAGACTGCAAGTAAACTGCGGTCTGTTCGTGTTGCCTAAATCCCGCCGGAACAAGTAAAATATTTCAAAGGGAGTGCATAGGGTTCTGGTGTCCCTCCCGGACTTCAAATCCGGTGTTGCCTGTTACAAACGGGCAGGGTGGGTTCGATTCCCACACGCTCCCGCCATTGATTTCCATAGAAATCAATGGCTTAGGTGCTTTGAAGGAATCCTCAGATAGGGGCAACCATTAAAATTGCAGCTCGGAAAGTCCCTAAGTTTTCAGCAGGGAAGACTTTTAAGGATGCAGTAAAATAGACTTATACAACCTCAACATATGGTTTTTCAAGGCATGATGTGATTTCGATGTTGATTTCATCTTTTCTATTTTTGGGAATATCAGCAGAAAGCACTAATTTAGAATCGTCAGTGACATATATATCAAATTTATCCGATGAATAACCTTTCGGATTTTTTTGTGATGGTCTTTCCCATTCTTGTAAGCAATCCGCCAGCTTAAGCAGAAATCCCAGCGGTGCTTTCGTACAATCTATTTTGCCCTTCTGAAAACACTTTATTGGAAGATTATGGATGTAGATAGCTGTACAAGCCGAAACAACATCATCGTTAAAATATCTTTGATTCCAATCTAAACCATTCGATTTTATCTCTTTCAATTCTCTTTTGGGATTATATTTCTGATAGAGACTATCAATGACTTGTAAGACCGAGAGAGCACTTATCATTCCATGACAAATTCTCCCTGACTTTATTGTGTCGTCATATTCTTTTCTTACGTCAATACTGAGCTCCCATTCAGCAATGCGGTCTTGAATCAAATCAAAACTATTGCGATTATTTTCTAATTCATCAAAGCCTATAGGAGTAACTAAAAACCCCACTTTATTATTAGAAATTCCATGGATCTCCTTTAATTCATTAATCTTATCAGATAAACGATTCATAATATTAATTCCGACCTCACTGGGATATGCAATATCGTGCATCAATGAAGCTAATCTCCATTGGAATGAATCAACGCATATTCCTTGTGTGGGTGTAAGCCATTTTTCATTGATGTAAAGCCCAAGAATATGAGTTAGTAATGCATGTACGACATGGTCCCGCACCCACCACTGCAATTCACGAATTGCGTGTTCGACTTCTGCAAGATCAGCTAAACACCCGAGAAGTCCTTCCTTCCCATGAGCTTTCAAAAGCCTCTCAATTATCTTAATTGCCGCCTCTTGCCTTTTTTTGAAGTTTTTCTCATTAATAAAATTTATTATTTTGTCTTTGCCACAGTATTCGACTTCACCTAAATCGCTTAATATAGTCTCATTAATATTCATTGTCTTTACCCCTCTATAAAATATACTGTCTTTAAGGTTTCTCCTGCAGCTAATTCATTCATTTCAGAATCTTATATAATTAAGTTTTATTAATAAATTTGGTCCAGCCCATTTAATCCTTTCCTCATATGCCTTCTTACGGTCTGATTCTGTTTTAGGAGGTGAATAAGGTAAAGCCTCAAGATAGCTGGAAGCCCTTTTATTACTCTTTGCAGCCTTGTCATAAGAGGTGGCCGGGTTTGTTTGGACAGCCTGAAGCGATTCTTAAGTGATAAGCTGCTCTGCCTCATGCCGCTACCTGCATCTGCGGTAGTGTAGTAAAGTAAACCTCATCCGGTGTCCTGTCGTCAAG
>JBAQLU010000179.1:0-52441 GCA_049302065.1 Thermodesulfovibrionales bacterium | reverse complement strand
GCCACACACCCTCACCCTTGCCCTCTCCCCTCAAGGGAGAGGGGACTTAAGAATCGCCCCTCCCTTGAGGGGAGGGGATAAAGGGGAGGGTGTTTAAAGGTGTCCTTACTTATGAACTCATTAGTATGTATGATCATACCCCGTTTTATTTGCTTCAAGGGAAAACAAATATTCTCAGCCGTCTATGTTTCCTCCCTTAAGCGTTTCTGTGTTACTCGATACCGTCTCGTTTGTTAGTGGCTGAAAGAGACATTTTGAAGCCGAATGAGGCAGCGGTCCTTTCTGGATGAAATTAACAGTGGGCGAACATCGATCAAAATCTCTCTTTCTATGTGAAAGCATGTGCTAAGAGAAACATAATCTGACATGTCTGAAATGGCTAATTTTATCTATTACACATTAGACCAGCCGTTATCAGCCTGACGCTCTTTTTATTGATCCTTCTGTTTCTCCTTCTCTTCCTTTCCCCCTTTGGCTTCCTCTTTATCCTCTTCCTTTTCCTTCTCCTTTTCCTTCTCCTTTTTCTTCTCCATTGATTCTGATATTTCAGTGAGACGTTTTACGACGAGATG
Organism: Thermodesulfovibrionales bacterium; assembly: GCA_049302065.1. GTDB lineage: Bacteria > Nitrospirota > Thermodesulfovibrionia > Thermodesulfovibrionales > SM23-35 > VGWX01. Next base: position 51,869 of record JBAQLU010000179.1, on the reverse strand, counting down.
ATTTATGGTGCCTTCCGGATATGTCCCGTCATCCCCGAGTTCGCCAACCTGCATGCCTGTCATTATCTCTAAGCCTTCATCCGCTTTTTGGATCGGATAGATCGAAAACTCTCCTTTCCTGACAGCTTCTACTACATCAGCTTTAAGCATCAGATGTTTTATATTTCTCGCTGGAATTATTACACCGTGATTTCCGTTAAGTCCGATTAGCCTGCACAGGTTAGAAAAGGCAAAACAGTTTCCCTCAAGGATTTTAAGTCACGGCTCAAGCTTAGATGACCTACCATATCGAGCTTGCGAAGGAGAGTTCTCTCTGAGAGTCAGCAACTACAGAATCGTGTATGAGCTTGACGCTGCAAGACATATTGTACTTGTTCTCACCGTGAAACACAGAAAACATGTTTATTAAAACCAGCCACTACTTTTCGAATTTGACGCCCAGCTTCTCCAGCCACTTCCGCAAATAATCGATGTCGAGGTTCTCCTTTTGAATATCGAGTATCTTCCTTGCATCGAGCCTGTCCTGTTCTCTGCCGCTCACTAATTTCAGGATTATCAGGTCTTCAGGAGTTGATATATTTACCGAAAAGCCAGTCAATTGAACGGCTTTTTTACGTTTAAGCGCCTCATTCTTGAAAACATCGTCGACGAACAGGAAATCAAGAGAAACGTCGGGATTGCTCTTCAATGTCGCCCGCAAGAAAGACACTTTCCCGAAGACCATCGGTTTGTCGTGAATAAAGACGAATCTGTTGCTCTCAATCAATCGCTGTTTGAGATCTCCAACATCGTTGATGCGTATCGAAACAAGAAAATCGATATCGACTGTCGCCCTGGGCTCTGCCCATATCCCTACTGCCAGTCCGCCCACGAGCATATACTCAACTGCCGCCTCGTCAAGAAACGAACACACTTCTTTAAGGGATTGGATGAGAGGATTGTTATTCATTATTACTCACTTTCAGCATAGAAAGCTCTTTCCTCACTAATCCATTGATCTCATCTTCACCGAGTTCCGGATGTTTCTGTCGGATGACAGCACGCTTCATCTCAAGAGAGAGCATAGTTACATCCGCCCAAGCCTTAATGCGCTTTTCGATTTCTGCATCTGAAATACGATACTTGAGATGTTTGACTTCCTTCACTTACACCTCTGCTAAGAGAAACATTATCTGACATGTCTGAAATGGCTAATTTTATCTATTACACATCAGACCAGTCGTTATTAGCCTGCGTCCTTCTCTTCCTTTCCCCCTTTGGCTTCCTCTTTATCCTCTTCCTTTTCCTTCTCCTTCTTCTTCTCCATCGATTCTGATATTTCCGTGAGACGTTTTACGACGAGATGATTTATAGTGCCTTCCGGATATGTCCCGTCATCCCCGAGTTCGACAACCTGCATGCCTGTCATTATCTCTAAGCCTTCATCCGCTTTCCGGATCGGATAGATCGAAAACTCTCCTTTTCTGACAGCTTCTACTACATCAGCTTTAAGCATCAGATGTTTTATATTTCTCGCCGGTATTATTACCCCATGACTTCCATCAAATCCTATAATCCTGCAAAGGTCAAAAAAGCCCTCTATCTTTTCATTAATGCCTCCGACAGGCTGGACATCTCCGTTCTGATCCATTGAGCCGGTTACTGCAATGGTCTGTTTCAGCGGTACCCCTGCGATACTGCTCAGGAGAGCATAAAGCTCGGCGCATGAAGCGCTGTCACCTTCAACCATGTCATAGAGCTGCTCGAATGTAATCGATGCAGTTAAACTGATCGGTTTTTTGGCAGCATATCTGCTTCCCAAATAGTTTGTAATGATGAGGATGGCTTTCTCATGTATCTTGCCGCTCATCTTTGTTTCTCTCTCGATATTCACAACACCTGCTTTCCCGGTATATGTTCTTGCAGTTATCCTTGAAGGTTTTCCAAAACTGTAATCACCCAGATCAAGCACTGCAAGACCATTTATCTGTCCTACCTTCTCTCCTGCTGTTTCAATAATTATCGTTCCATCAAGGATTATCTCTCTCAGGCGGTCTTCGATCTTGCTTATTCTATATACTTTTTCGTCTATGGCCGTCTGAACATGCTTATCAGTGACAAAAATGCTGTTAGCCTTTGATGCCCAGTAACTCGCTTCTCTGAGAACATCGGCGATTTCGTTGAACTTGGTGGATAATTTGTTCTGATTCTCTGCAAGTCTTGAACTGAACTCAACCACCTTTGCAACCCCGGTTCTGTCAAAGGATAGCAGTCTTTCCTCCCTGCAGGTATTAGCGATGAAAGAAGCATATTTGTGGGTATTCTCATCGGTCCTGTTCATCCTGCTGTCAAAATCAGCCTTTACTTTAAAGAGTTCCCTGTATTCCTCATCGAGGTTATAGAGAAGATAATAAAGATATGGATTACCTATAAGAATAACCTTTATATCAAGGGGTATTGCTTCTGGTTTAATGGTTGCAGTAGATATTAATCTGTACTGCTCCCAGACATCCTCTATTTTCACCTCCCTGTTCCTGATAGCGCGCTTCAGTGCGTCATACGCAAATAAATTCCTTAAGAGGTCAAGTGCATTGATTACTATGTAACCGCCATTTGCCTTATGTAATGAGCCTGCCTTGATCATTGAAAAATCTGTCATTGCAATGCCATATTGTATTTTATGTTCAACTCTCCCGAAGAGATTATAATATGTAGGGTTACTTTCGAAAATACAGGGAGCGCCTTTGCAATCCTTATTGTTCACAAGAACATTTATTATATACCTCGTGAATGCAGGTTCCGCTCTCGGGACTTTCATGAAGGATAATTGAGGTGGCTGTTCTTCCTGCATCTTAAAATCATCGAGGTGATCAAGGATGTCTTCCTTTGCGTCATCGAGATACATTGTGATTTTCTCATTATCCTGATATTTATTCTTGAGTTCATCAATAAGGTGTCCTACAGCAGCGAGGGCCGTATCTTTTTCGAGCTTTCCCATCGCTTCCTTGAGCATTTTCTCACCTTCCCGAACTACCCGCACTGCATCATTCAGCTTCTCCTGTAGTGTCCTGCCTATCTCATCGATCTTCTTCCTTGTTTTCTCATCAAGCGCCTCGTACTCCTCTTCTGTCAGAGGTTCTCCGGTCTTTTTTACCGGAACTATTATCAGCCCGCTGACTGTCTTACGTACTGAAAACCCTTTCTCCTGGGCTTCCTGATCAAGGCCGGCAAAAAGTTCTCTCTGCTTTTTCTGAGATTCCTCTATGATCTTGTTCTTCTGCTTCTCATACTCCTTGGATTCAAAAACCTTGGGGATCTCAACCTTTAATATCTTGATAACTTCTTCCATGTCTTTCTGGAGCGCTGTCGCCCTTCCGGGCTCGAGAGAGACTGCTATCGGCATATCAGGGTATTTGAAATTGTAGACATAGCACCAATCTCCCGGCACAGGCTCATTCATGGCCTTCTGGGATAGAAATGATCTTACTGTAGTCATTTTACCGGTACCATGTTCGCCGAGAAGGAATATATTAAAACCTGTACTTTCGAGGCCCAAACCAAAATCAAGGGAATGGAGAGCCCTCTCCTGTCCTATGGTCTCCCTGGAATCCGGCAGATCATTTGTTGTATTGAAAGAAAACATATCAGGGTCACAAAATTTATAAAGCTGGTCGAAACGCAATTTATCGGACATGTGTTACCTCCACGTCATTAAAATTCTCAGTAATGAATTATGCGTTACAAGTATAAAATAAAACCTATTTACTTGTCATTGCTTACCGTTCCAGTTCACTATTTACTGTTTACTTTTTACTGCTTTTTATGCCCTTGGATGGTATTTTGAGTAAACCTGTTTCATTCTGTCAGTTGTAACCTTGGTATAAATCTGAGTTGATGATATATCGGAGTGTCCGAGCATTTTTTGCAATGACCTGAGGTCGGCCCCTCCTTCAAGCAGATGGGTTGCAAAGGAATGCCGCATGGTATGCGGAGAAATTTCGATGCCGAGTTCCCTCCCGCATTTTTTTATCGTCTGCCATAAACGCTGCCTCGTCATCGGTTTCCCTCTGTTTGTAACAAAAAGATAAAGAGACCGTTTCTTTTTCAATATCTCCAGCCTTTGCAGGCTCATATATTTCTTCATTCTTTCGATTGATCTCAGATTGACAGGCACAATCCTTTCCTTTGAGCCCTTCCCTAAAACACGCAAAAAGCCTGCTTCGAAATTAATATCCTCAAGCTTAAGCGATATCAGCTCACTGACACGCAACCCGGAAGAATATAAAAGTTCAAACATTACAAAATCTCTTATTGCATTAGGATGATCCAAAACAGGATACTTGCCTGATTCGAGAAGTGCCCTGACTTCAGAAATTGTCAATGCCTTTGGAAGCCTTTCCCATTTCTTTGGCGCCTGGAGGTTTTCTGATGGATCTTCTTTGATAATATTTTCAATAATCAGGTATTTGCATAGCCCGCGGATTGAAGAGATGAACCTGCATATGCTCGCTATGGAATATCCCTCATCTCTCAGACTTTCTATAAAATCAATAATACCGGCCTTTGAAAATGATTCAAAACCTTTATCATTTGATGACAGGAAACCCTGAAATTTCCTGAGATCGAGTCTATATGATTCGACTGTATTCTTTGACAGCCCTTTTTCGGCTGAGAGATAGGTCAGAAATTCATTCAGGAGATCCATATATTCCTTCCAACTCCCCGGTATAACTACCGTCTGCTTCATAAATAAATAATGGCTTTTCAACCTTCAATCCTGTCCTTCCTCCTTTTACAGCCTCAAGCAATACCATCTTTGCCTCTGACAACATATGAGAATGGACGAATCTCAATCTCTTGGGCTCAATTTCCCTTTTTTTTAACATGGTCATAAGTTCTGACAGCCTGCCCGGGTGATATATAATGGCAAAGCGTCCTTTGGATCTCAAGAGGAAAGCTGCTGCATCAATAAGTTTTTCGAGACTAAGTTTTATCTCATGACGCGCTATTGCCCTTTCTTCAGCAATATTAAGACGGCCGCTCTTAACCTTTCTGAATGGGGGATTCGATACAACAAGGTCATAAGAGCATGGAGCATGGTATGATTCTGGAATCTCTCTCACGTCACATTGTCTCACAGCTATTCTATTCTGGAGATTGTTCAGGACAATATTTTTCTCAGCCATCCTGAAGAGTGTATCCTGGATCTCAAATAGCGTTATGCCTGCTTCGTGATATTTCTTTGCCAGAAGAATTCCTACAATGCCGGAGCCGGCACCGAGGTCGGCAATGGCGGAAACCTTCCGTAGGTTCACAAAATCATACAGAAGAAGAGCATCTACTGAAAAACGGTATCCTGTTTTCGACTGATACAATTTAATATTACGGATACTGTCAAGCGTGACATCCATACTATGTGCGTGGAGAGTTACAGATTTTTTCCCGGATTAGCAAGAATACCTTTTTCATGAAGAACAGATATAAATATTTCCACAATCTTCGGATCGAATTGTGTACCAGAAAATTTATTTAACTCATTTACGGCCTCGTCTATTGATAGTGCTTTTCTGTATGGCCTGGTAGTCGTCATGGCCCCGAATGCATCTGCCACAGCAATAATCCTCGCGCCAAGTGGAATTATCTCACCTTTCAGGCCGTCAGGATAACCTGAACCGTCAAAGCACTCATGGTGATGTTTTATTATTTCCCTGGCGTCTTTTATCGGCTCAACTGAATCAAGGATCTTTGCACCGTTCAAAGGGTGCTTCCTGATGACATCCATTTCTTCATCAGAAAGCTTATCTGCCTTCATTAGGATGTGATCAGGAACGCATATTTTGCCTAAATCATGCAAGAGAGCTGCTTTTCTGATGTTTTCTATATCATTATCATAAAGGTTTATTTTCCGGGCAATCTCGACAGAATAGTCTGCAATATCTTTCATATGCTTATCAGTATATAAATCCCTTGCCTCCACCACACCAGAGAGGGTAACGATCATGGATAGATAAGACTGCTCAATCTTTTCATAAAGACGGGCATTTTCGATTGCAGCTGCAGCCTGGCCGCTCAAAACGGAAACGAATTCAACCTCTGAAGGAGTGAATGGATGTTCGCTGCCGATTCTATCTAAATAGATAATCCCGATACACTTGCCGCGAATGGTAAGAGGCATGTATATACTTGAAAACATATCCTCAATTATTGCTATCTCATCAAAACCTGCGGGCAGTTTACCTTCCGGTGTTATAAGCAATGATTTTTTTTCTTTTACAATGCGCTTCATTATCTTATCCCCGTATCTCTTCTGGAAGTTTCTGAGAAAATCGGGTGATGTGCCATAATCTTCTTCCATAGAAATATTGCCTGTTGTTTCATCGATCAGACACAAAAACGCTCTGTCAGCATGTGTTTCCCTGACTGCAATTTCGACAATTGATTTAAAGAGTCTTTTAGGATCAATCTCGCTGATAATCTCCTTACTTACCTCAAAAAGAGGCATAAGTGTTCTCATCCTTATATTTTCTCTGAGCAATCTTGTCTTTTCCAGCGCCTCAGCAACAGCTGTTCTGAGTTCTATTGGTGTAAACGGCTTCAATATAAAGCCCTGAGCGCCCAACCGCAAAGCGTTAATGGCAATATCAAGTGTGCCATGTCCTGTAATAACAATTATAGGGATCTCTTTATTCGAAGTCCTTACCTGTCTGATAACATCAAGACCGCTAATCTCCGGCATCTTAATGTCTGTTAAAAGAAGGTCAAATTTTTCATTTTCGATGAGTTGAATGCCTGCATTTCCATCTGATATGGCTTTAACATCATAATTTATCTTTGACAGTATGTCTCTGGAAAGCTGCAGGATAAATTCCTCATCATCGATTACAAGTATCTTCTCTTTTTGCATGAACCAGGCGTCTCCTCTATAAAGAATTCAATTTCCCAAATATATTAATTTGACACATTTAATTATAAGAATGCAATTGATTAAGATGCAATGGACAACCCCGCAGTCCCGAAGGCTTTCGGGGGGAGGTATCTTAAATATCCCCTCCCTTGAGGGGAGGGGATTAAGGGGAGGGTGTTGAATTTATCTTCCAGAAATCACCCTCTCCCTAACCCTCCCCCCTCAAGGGGGAGGGAATAACTGGAAACCCCGAAGCTCAGCTTCGAGGAATTCGCTCATTAAAAGATGTTGTAAACAATAAAAAAAGGCCATGTATCCCCATGGCCTTTTTTTATTAATATGCAATTACTTTATGTTTTATCTGAATTTCTCTGCTATCTGTACTCTCGCTACCGCCCTCTCAAGTGAAGACGATGACCGTGCAAAATCGAACTCTTCTGTCTTTTTGAGTCTTTCTTCTGCCCTCTTCATCGCGGCCTTTGCCCTATCGGGATCTATGTCCTCAGATTTCTCTGCACTGTCAGCAAGTACCATAACCCTATCGGGACCAACCTCAGCATATCCCCAGTTCACAAAGACATATTTTGTTGCAGTGCCTTTCTTATAAGCAAGCATTCCGACTTTAAGGGTTGTGAAGAAAGGCACATGGCCCGGAAGAACTCCAAAATCTCCTTCACTTCCGGTGCATGTCACTTCTTCAACATCTTCACTCAAAATAAGGCCGTAAGGTGTAACGATATCAAGTTTTAATTTACTTTCCTTCTCCATGAATTATTCTCCTGCCTTAGCCTTTATTTCTTTATACCTGTCTGCTCCATCCAAGTTTCTTGGCCTTTTCCTCAACTTCTTCGATCGGCCCAACCATATAGAATGCCTGCTCAGGCACGTCATCATATTGTCCTGCCACGATAGCCTTAAATCCTTTTATGGTATCAGCGGTTTTAACGTATTTTCCGGCTTGACCTGTAAATGTTTCTGCGACATGGAACGGCTGGCTCAGGAACCTCTGAAGTTTCCTTGCCCTTGCAACGAGCATCTTATCGTCTTCCGAAAGTTCCTCGATACCGAGAATCGCGATGATGTCCTGAAGCTCCTTGTATCTCTGAAGAGTTTTCTGAACACTCCTTGCGACGGCGTAATGCTCATCGCCGATGACCTTTGGGTCAAGGATTCTCGATGTAGAATCCAACGGGTCAACCGCAGGATAAATACCGAGCTCTGAAATCTGTCTTGAAAGAACGACTGTTCCGTCCAGATGGGTAAATGCTGTCGCAACCGCAGGGTCAGTAAGGTCATCTGCAGGAACGTAGATTGCCTGCATGGATGTGATAGCGCCTTTCTTTGTGGTTGTAATTCTCTCCTGGAGCGCCCCCATATCTGTTCCGAGAGTCGGCTGATAACCGACCGCTGATGGCATTCTTCCTAAGAGTGCGGACACCTCAGCCCAGGCGAGTGTATATCTAAAGATATTATCAATGAATAAGAGAACGTCCTGTCCCTGGTCTCTGAAGTATTCTGCACAGGTCAATGCGCTCAATCCTACGTTTGCCCTTGCTCCGGGCGGCTCGTTCATCTGACCATAAATAAGGGCTGCCTTCGGCAAAACGCCTGAGTGTTTCATTTCAAGGTACAGGTCATTTCCTTCTCTTGTTCTCTCGCCGACGCCTGCGAAAACCGAGATACCACCGTGGACCATGGCGATATTGTTGATCATCTCCATGATAATAACGGTCTTGCCGACTCCGGCGCCGCCGAACATTCCCATTTTACCGCCTCTGACGAACGGTATAAGAAGGTCAAAGACTTTAACGCCTGTCTCAAATGCCTGTGTTGTAGCCTCCTGTTCAATAAAGTCAGGCGCTAACCTGTGAATAGGCATCCTCTCTGTTGTCTCTATCGGTCCCAATTCATCAATGGGGTCACCCACGACGTTTATAATCCTTCCTAATGATGACTTCCCGACAGGAACGGTTATAGGCTGACCGGTATCGACAACCTTCATACCCCTTACGAGGCCGTCTGTCGGTCCCATAGCAATGGTCCTTACCTTATTTTCACCAAGATGAATAGCGGTCTCCAGGGTAATATGAATCTCGGGTATACCCTTTGATGGGTCTCCCGCATAATCAACCTTTACCGCATCTTTAATCTTTGGAAGTGCTTTCTCAAATTCTAAGTCTACGACTGCACCTATTACCTGTGATACTTTTCCTTCGTTCATAATGAACCCCCTCAACTATATTAAAATTCGTTAATCCTTTATTCCTTAATCCTTTAATGCCTCAACGCCGCCGACAATATCCATCAGTTCTTTTGTAATGGATGCCTGTCTTACCTTGTTGGCAAGGAGTGTTACCTTAGTAATAAGCTCGGAACAGTTCTTTGTTGCATTTTCCATGGCAGCCATCCTTGCTGCTTCTTCTGCTGCCGAGGATTCAAGCAATGCCCTGTAAACCTGTATTTCAATGTATTTCGGCAGCAGTCTTTCGAATATTGCAGCACGCGAAGGTTCATAGAGATAATCCGCTGTCATTGATGCCTCTTTTTGAGCCTCTTCCCCCTCTATCACACCTACAGGCAGAAGTCTTATTATAGTAACTTTCTGGGCAATCATTGATTTAAACTCATTGTAGATGACAACAACTTCATCAAAGGTCTCTGAGGTATAACCCTCAGTCAGGTTACCTGCTATCTCCTGAGCATTGGCGTAAGATATTCTTCCGGATAACCCAAGCCAAGCGTTTCTCATCGGTATGCTTCTTCTGCGGAAAAAGTCACGGGCCTTTCTTCCGGCAACGCTAAGGGTGAACTCAATATTCTCTTTCTTCAATTCATTAATATATTTATTCGCAGCCCTAAGTATGTTCGTGTTAAAAGCTCCACAAAGACCCTTGTCGGATGTGATCACCAAAACTTCCACATTCTTCTTCATCCTCAACGCAAGGAGAGGATGTATCTCGCGCTCTGCAACCTTAGCGAGATCATTCAGGACTGTTACCATCCTTGAAGCATAAGGCCTTAAGTTCAGCATCCTGTCCTGAACCTTCCGCATTTTTGATGCGGCCACCATTTTCATGGCAGCAGTAATCTTCTTGGTACTCTGGATTGCTTTTAATCTTTTTCTTATATCCCTTAAAGTTGGCATTTATCCTCTCCTATCAAAACTGGTTATGCAGAGAAGGTTTTCTTGAATGCTGTGATCGCCTCGTTAAGCTTTGCTTTAAGGTCATCATCCAGTGCCTTCTTTTCCATGATCTCTTTCTTCAGCGCCTGTTTTTCAGCCCTGATATATCTCATAAACGCTTCCTCAAAGGTTCTTATTGAATCAACCGGGACATCATCGAGAAAGCCCTGGGTTCCTGCATAAATAATAATGATTTGATCATCAACCGACATCGGGACAAACTGGTCCTGCTTCAGAAGCTCGACCATCCTTCTCCCTCTCTCGATCTGGGCAAGTGTTGCCTTATCAAGGTCAGATGCGAACTGCGCAAATGCAGCAAGCTCTCTGTACTGCGCAAGGTCAAGCCTGAGCATACCGGCAACCTGTTTCATTGCTTTGATCTGGGCAGCGCCGCCGACACGGCTGACCGAAAGACCGGCGTTAACAGCAGGTCTTACACCGGCGTAGAAGAGTTCGGGCTCAAGATAGATCTGACCGTCTGTGATGGAAATAACGTTTGTCGGGATAAAACCGGAAACGTCACCAGCCTGTGTCTCGATAACCGGAACAGCTGTAAGTGATCCGGCGCCCATTGCATCACTCATCTTTGCTGCTCTTTCGAGGAGCCTTGAATGGAGGTAGAAGACGTCACCGGGATACGCCTCACGTGAAGGAGGACGCCTCAGGATCAGGGAAAGCTGTCTGTATGCCTGAGCCTGTTTGGTAAGGTCATCATAGGCGATAAAGGCATGCTTGCCGTTATCCCTGAAATGCTCACCCATTGTACAACCTACATATGGCGCTATATACTGCATCGGCGCAGGCTCACTCGCTGTTGCAACAACAACGATTGTATGCTCTAATGCGCCCATTTCCTCGAGTTTCTTGACGGTATTGACAACCGCCGGTCTGCGCTGTCCGATTGCAACATATATGCAGGTAACATCGCCGCCTTTTTGATTGATGATGGTATCAATAAGAATGGCTGTTTTTCCGATCTGACGGTCACCGATAACAAGCTCTCTCTGACCTCTTCCGATCGGGATCATGGCGTCCACTGCCTTGATTCCTGTCTGTAGCGGTTCATGGACAGGTTTTCTCTTGATGATACCAGGAGCAACAACTTCGACCCTTCTTGTCTGCTTGGTATTTAGCGGGCCTTTGCCATCTATCGGCTGACCGATAGCATTAACAACTCTTCCTCTGAGTTCTTCACCAACCGGAACTTCCATAACCTTTCCGGTGCGTTTAACGATATCGCCTTCTTTAACAAGCTTGTCCTCACCAAAAAGAACCGCACCAACTGATTCATCTTCAAGGTTCAGGGCCATACCGAAAACACCATTCGGAAACTCAAGGAGTTCCATGGCCATACAATTGTCAAGGCCATAGACTTTTGCGACACCGTCACCGATATATGTGACGGATCCGATCTCGCTTACATCAACCTTCTTCTCAAAGTCTGTGATCTGCTTCTTTAAAAGTTCACTTATTTCTTCTGTCTTAATCTCTGCCATAATATCACCCCTTTATAAGCTCATCTTTTAAAAGCCTTAACTGGCCTTTTATGCTTGTGTCATACATTGTGCTTCCGATCTTGATGAGAATACCACCAAGGAGGGAAGGGTCTATCACATATTCAATATCCACATCCCTGTCAGTAAGTTTTTTCAGGGATGCTTTCAGCGCAGTCTCACGATCCTTGCTTATCTCTATGGGAGTCATCACAACTGCCTTAGCCTTCTTTTTCTTTTCGAGATAGAGATTGGTAGCTATCCTGATAATATCAGGAAGCGCTGCTATTACATTTACATCAGTAAGGTGCAGGATAAATTTCACTATATTGTCAGAAAATTTCAATTTTTCTGCAAGCGATTTTATAACCTTCACCCTCTCGTCAGTTGTAAAACCCGGATTAACCAGCAGACTCTTGAACTCCCTGCTTCTGACCATGAGGTCATTAATGGAAACGAGTTCAGTAAGTGCCTGAGGTGCGTTTTCCATCCCAACGTTTCTCAGCAACGCCTTTGCGTATCTGTTTGCTTCCTTTGCCTTTTTCAACCTTTGCCTCCTATCTTCACCAGTGAGTCGTCAAGGAGCTTTTCCTGCTCATCCTTTGTTAATTTATCCTTAAGCTTTTTCTCGGCAAGTTCTATAGCCAGCTCAACAGCCTCAGCCTTAATAGCCTCTTTTGCATGTTTCAGTTCAAACTCTATATTTGTTTTTGCCTGTTCCAATATCTTTTCTTTCAGTCTCGCGCTTTCTTCAATGATGTTGTCCCGTTCGTGTTCTCCGGATTTTTTTGCTGCAGTTAGAATTGCCTCCAATTCAGCATCTTTTAGCTTAAGTCTCTCTTCCACTTCCTTTAATGCCTTTGTAGCAGCCTCTTTTGCTTCCCTGGCTTCATTGAGAGTCTTTTCTATTAATTCAGTCCTTTTCTGGAGAAAATTCTGGAGCGGTTTCCTGGCAAATTTAAAGAGAATAATTATCAGGATTGCGAAATTAAAAATCTTCCACATGTAATCTTTCAATATCGAACCATGCTCACCCTCTTCCCCTCCGCCACTGCCAAATGCATATGAAGCAAAGGCGATACTGAAAATGAACAATGGGAAGATCAGTTTCTTGAATTTCTGAACGCTGACTTCTGATTTCTGTTTTTTATTTCTCATACCTTCACCAGCTTTCTTACGATTTCGTCAGAGAACTTATCGACATCAGCCCTTAATGCCTGCCTTGCCTTTTCAGCCTCTGCCTTGATCTCTACCCTTGCCTTCTCAAGTGTTGTTAAAGCCTCTGCTTCAGTAGATGAGAGAACCTCTCTTTGCTTGCCTACTCCTTCCGCCTTGAGGGCTTCGAAGATTTCCTTTGCCCTGGTTCTGGCTTCGGCAAGTTCGCGATTCATTTTTGCAATGCCTTCTTCCATTTTCCCGGTCATTCCCTTAGCAGCATCAAGAGCTCCCTTAACCGTGTCATCACGTTGCTTGAATATTTTCATGAGGGGGCTGAAAAGTATGGCGTTTAGAATGAAGATTAAAGCTATGAATTGAATAGCTAAGACAATAAACCAAATAGGTTGAATATCTAACATCTTTCACCTTCCATCGAGTAGTTTAGAAAAGCGAAGTCAGCATACCACAGGCCAAAAAAAATTGTCAAGTGATTTTTGTATTTTTTAAATGGGTTTTTTGAATTTTCAGATTCAGCCTTATGCATCCATGACGTATCTAACAATATCTCCATTATTATCGTGTTACAATATGCCTATGTTTTCCGAAAAAATCGATATCTTAAAACGGAAAAACCTCCTGAGAGATCTGAAAGACCGGGGATCCCCACAGGGATCAAGGATTATATTGAATGGAAAGGAATATATTAATTTCTCCTCCAATGACTATCTCGGTCTTGCGAACCATTCCCATATAATTAATAAAGTCAAAAAAACGCTCGATGAATATGGCTTTGGCGCCGGTGCTTCGAGGCTCCTGTATGGAGGAAGCATTCTGCACAGAGAACTCGAAGAAAAGCTTGCGTCATTCAAAGGCACAGAATCCGCCCTTGTATTCAACTCAGGTTACGCGGCAAACACCGGGATCATACCTGCTATTGCTGATGAAGATACAATATTGTTTAGTGATGAGTTCAATCATGCAAGCATTATAGACGGATGCAGGTTAAGCAGGGCAAAGACAATAATATTCAGGCATAAGGACTTATCACACATTGAAAAACTTCTAAAAAAAGAGCGTACAAAAAAGAAGATCATTATAACTGATTCAGTCTTTAGCATGGATGGAGATATCGCTCTATTAAAAGAGATGTATAGCATCTGTGTAAAATACAATACATTCCTGTATATAGATGACGCCCATGCAACAGGAGTCCTTGGAAACGGCAAGGGTTCCCTTGCTCACTTTGCCATAGACCCTGAGCCGTGGATTATCCAGATGGGCACATTTTCAAAAGCACTTGGTTCATTCGGCGCATTTCTTGCCGGAAGTTCTGATATCGTCCGGTGGACATTGAATAATGCACGAAGCTTTATGTACTCAACAGCCTTGCCCTCATGCGTAATTGCCGCATCTATAGCAGCATTGGAAGCAATAGAAAATGATTCTGTATTGATTAAAAAACTCTGGGCCAACAGAGAAAAGTTAGCTAACGGCATCCGGCAAACAGGGTATGACATCATGGGCAGTGAAACTCCCATAATACCGATAAAAACAGGGAGTGTTGAAAATACCTTGCAAATTTCAAACCACCTTTTTGAAAATGGCATTGTCGCACCGTCTATAAGACCGCCGACAGTGAAGGAACCGAGGATACGGATAAATGTGACTGCAACACATACAGATGAAGATATTGAGAAGCTGATCGAAGCACTCAAAAAAGCATAGAGCATAGAGCACGGAGTTCAGAAATGGCAAAAGGTTTCTTTGTAACAGGCACTGACACAGGCGTTGGCAAAACAATTATCACTGCAGCATTGATTAAGGCTGCCCATATTCTTGGATTTAAGGCATGCGGCATGAAACCGATAGAGACAGGGTGCAAACGAACAGAAAACAGGGGACAGCAAACAGCAAACAGGGAGGGAAATAATTCACTCATACCGTCTGACGGAACTTTCCTCAGAGAGATAACCGGAACGGGTGAGTCCATCGATCTCATAACTCCTATTCGCTTCGAGAATCCACTGGCGCCATTGCCCGCTTCCGAAATCGAAGATAAGCCCATCGATCTTGATAAGATCAAAACGGCATATAAAGAGCTTTCAAACAAATACGACGTTATTATTGTTGAAGGAATCGGTGGCCTGCTCGTCCCGATAAAAAGAGGACATTTTGTAATTGACCTTGCAAAAGATTTCGGATTGCCAATAATAGTCGTCTCCAAACCAGGCCTCGGCACCATCAACCATACTATGCTGACAGTAAACTATGCGATCAACAAGGGGCTTCATGTCGCAGGAATTATTATCAATTATATCCGGCCTCCGGAGAGAACACTTGCTGAGAATACGAATCCTGAGATTATCAGAAGGCTCAGCCCTGTTCCGGTTATAGGAATATTCCCCTATCTGAAAGATTTAGAAAGCAGAACGATCGAGAGAGGGGTTGTGAAAAGCCTGAATCTGGAGACTATCAGGAAATATCTTTAGGGATGGTATCAGGAAATATAAGGGGAGATTATAGTATTTGAGCGGATTCTTTTGCCAATAGTCAAATATATTTGTGAATATAAAGAGGCAAAAGCCTCGCAGGGAGGAACGACCGAGAATGAGCGAAAATGCTATAATCTCCCCTGCGTCTCTCCAATAAACCGATCCGATTAAATCAGCTTCAGATCAGCCAGCACTTTCTTCAGCTTCTCCCTGTTCGCCGGAGCCATTTCGCAGAGCGGAAGCCTGAACTCTTCCTGTATCTTCCCCATCATGGCAAGTGCTGTTTTTGCAGGGATCGGGTTCGTCTCGATGAACATCGCTGCATTGAGAGGTTCAAGCTTATAATGCATCTCGCGTGCCTTGTCGTACTGCCCTTTCAGCATCAGAGAACACATCATCGATACTTCTTTCGGCATAACGTTTGCACTTACGGAAATAACCCCTTTCCCGCCAAGAGCCATGAGAGTGAGCGTAGTAAAATCGTCACCGGAAATAACCGTTATTCTGTTTCCACAGAGTCTTATCACCTCACTCACCTGTTTCATATCACCAGTCGCCTCTTTTATGGCCACAATGTTTTTAATCTCTGCAAGGCGTGCAACCGTAGCTGGAAGCATGTTTACCGCAGTACGTCCGGGGACATTATATAAAACAATCGGGATATCGACCTTTTCAGCAACTGTTTTATAGTGCCTGTAAAGGCCCTCCTGAGTCGGCTTATTGTAATACGGGGTAACAAGCAAAACTGCATCTGCACCGGATTTCTTTGCATATTTGGTTATCTCGACAGTTTCATCAGTAGAATTCGCTCCGGTTCCCGCAATGACCGGAACCCTTTTATGGACTGTCTTCACCGCAATATCAATAACCCTGAAATGTTCTTTATAGTCGAGTGTTGAAGATTCACCGGTAGTGCCGCACGGAACGATGGCATTGGTTCCCTGCGCTATATGCCATTCAATGAGGTCCCCGTATGCCTTTTCATCGACCTTCCCCTTTTTAAAAGGTGTAACGATTGCGACTATTGACCCTTTAAACATAGCTGCCTCCTTTTTTTAGGGTTCATACAAACTTCAACCCTGCCCGATATTGACTATGAATTTTCCCTGTCCATCTCACAATAGCAGCCTTCTTAAAAATACCGTTATTTATTTCCTTATGATCTTCAAAGGTCAGGACATGTCCTTGCTGAACGGGGAAGTCTGTTATTATTCCAAGCCCTTCGTCACTTATATCAACTGAAACAGCAACATTATGCACCTTCTTCAGTTCCTGCATATTTAGAACAGATACGGAATACTTTAGCGGTGTGATAAATGATGTTCTCTCATGTTCACGCAAATTGCCTTTTATAAACATGATCTTTCCTTAGTTAGCGATAATACCTTCAAAAACCTCTACAGCAGAACCTGTCATATACACATGGTTATTCACAGCCCACTCTATCAGAAGATCCCCTCCAAGAAGATGAACTGTGACATTTCTGTTGCTAAGCCCTTTGATATTTGATGCTACCGCAACTGCTGACGCTCCGGTGCCGCATGCCATTGTTTCACCAGAGCCCCTTTCCCAAACGCGCATTCTTATCTCATCGCCGGCTGGAACCTCTATAAACTCCACATTGGTCTTTTTGGGAAATAATGAATGCTTTTCTATCATAGGGCCGTAATATGTTACAGGGAAACTGTTAACATCGTCAACAACAATAATTGCGTGGGGATTGCCCATGGAAACACAGGTAATTTTAAACTCCTTATCCGCTATTTGAAGAGGATAATCGATAATCCCCCCACGCCCCCCTTTAGAAAAGGGGGGTAAGGGGGGATTTGATTCAACAGTTATATTAACCGGTATTCTCTCCGGCTCAAAGATCGGCTCACCCATATCAACCCTGACCAAATCTCCTGCTTTTTCTGGCCTGATTATACCTGCGATGGTTTCAATATTCAGGATGTCTTTATCAGATAGATTCCTGTCCCATATGTATTTAGCAAGACAACGTATTCCATTGCCGCACATTTCCACTTCACTTCCGTCAGCGTTCAATATCCTCATCTTAAAATCTGCTTTATCAGATGGATAGAGGAATAGCAGTTGATCAGCGCCTATCCCGAATCGCCTGTCACATAATCTCCTGCTAAAAGTTTCCGGGTCTGACGGACAGACCTCATCAATGCAATTTATAAGAATAAAGTCATTGCCGAGACCATGCATCTTTGTGAAATGTATCTTCAATTGAAAATCCTTTTATGTTTTAGTAATCCCCCCTAACCCCTCTTTAGAAAAGAGGGGAAACAATTCCTTTATAAAATTCTTCACCTTGTTTTAATACCCCCTTTTCTAAAGGGGGATTGAGGGGGATTACTAATTTTCATATTTATTTAACTCATTTTAAGAATGCCGGGATATGCTCATCTCTTGTTAAATCAGCATATGTCTGACGTTTCCGTATTAAAAAATGCTTTTCACCCTTAACCAGGACCTCGGCAGCCCTTGGCCTGCTGTTATAGTTTGAACTCATGGAAAATCCATATGCACCGGCACTCATAACAGCAAGATACTCTCCCTGTTTTAACCTGTTCAGTTCTCTCTCCCTTGCAAGGAAATCTCCTGATTCGCAAATAGGGCCGACCACATCACTGACGATCCTATCCCTTTTATTCCTGATAACCGGGACTATATGATGATATGCTTCATATAGTGATGGTCTGATCAGGTCATTCATCCCTGCATCCACAATAACGAATTCCTTGTCCTCCCCCTTCTTGAGATAGAGGGTTTTTGTAACAAGTATCCCTGCATTGCCTACAATGGACCTGCCAGGCTCCATAATCAATGTCAATTTCCTGCCTTCCAGTAAAGGGATGAGATTCTTTGCGAGGTCTTTTGGAACCGGTGGCTCTTCATCCTTATATGAAATACCAAGACCCCCTCCGGCATCGAGATACTTTATTTCAACCCCCTGAGCACGAAGTTCATCGATGAGGATTAAGACCCTCTTTAAGGCATCGACAAAAGGAGCAACTTTGGTTATCTGCGATCCTATGTGTTTGTGTACCCCGATAACATCTGTATTCTTCAGCTTCGATGCAAGTTTGTAATATTCCAGGGCATCTTCTATCGGTATCCCGAACTTATATTTTTTCAATCCAGTTGTGATATAAGGGTGTGTCCCGGGATCGATGTCAGGATTAATCCTTAACGCAATCGGAGCTTTAGTCTTCATCTTACCGGCAACCCTGTCGATCTCCCTCAGTTCATTCTCAGACTCAACATTGAACATGAGAATCTTTGATTTCAGTGCAAATCGTATCTCATCCTCTGTTTTTCCAACGCCGGCATAGACGATCTTTTTAGAGGGCATACCTGCTTGCAAGGCTATGAAGAGTTCGCCTCCTGAAACAATGTCAGCACCTCCGCCATTCTTTGCAAATAATCTGAGGATGGCTGTATTTGAATTGGATTTTACTGCAAAACAGATAATGTGCTGATAACCATTAAAAGCATCTTCATATGCCTTGAAATGTCTAAGAAGGGTGTTGTAACTGTAAATATATAACGGTGTCCCATATTTTTCGGCAAGCTTTCTTACAGGAATATCTTCTGCAAATAACTCACCTGACCGATATTTAAAAAAATGCATAGAGGATCTCCATAAGTAGATTTTTGCTCTATTTTATACATATTTTGCTTTTTCCTCAAGAAAAGAATAACCTAAAAGGAATTTTGGATTTCATCTGATTATCTATGTTAAATTTTTATATAAAATTTTTAACAACTCATTTGGGAGGTCACGTTGGGAAGAAATATGGTAGAAAAGATCTTTGAAGCACACAAGGTTTGCGGTGAATTAAAACCGGATACCCCTGTCGGATTAAAGGTTGATCAGGTATACACACAGGATGCAACAGGTACAATGACCTGGCTGCAATTTGAAGCGATAGGAATTGAGAGGGTCAAAGTTCCTCTTGCTGTCTCATACGTAGACCATAACATGCTCCAGCAGAATTACATGAACCCCGACGATCACCTGTTCCTTCAAACCGTTGCCGCTAAATATGGAGCTTATTTTTCAAGGCCTGGCAATGGCATCTGCCATCAGGTTCATCTTGAACAGTTTGCTGCTCCCGGAAAGATCTGTCTCGGTACTGACAGCCATACCCCTACAGGAGGCGGCATGGGCATGATCGCTATCGGTGTTGGCGGCCTGGATGCTGCCACAGTCATGGGGGGTTCGCCATTTGAAGTAACTATGCCAAAGGTCGTTAAGATCAAGTTGACAGGAAAACTCCAGCGTCCCTGGGTAACTGCCATGGATGTGATCCTTGAAATTCTGAGGAGGCTTACTGTCAAAGGTGGTGTTGGAAAGATATTCGAATATGGTGGTCCCGGTGTAAAGGATCTGAACGTTCCTGAGAGGGCGACCATTACCAACATGGGCGCTGAACTCGGTGCCACAACATCCATATTCCCGAGTGACAAAAGGACAAAGGCCTATCTTGCTGCAGTAGGAAGAGAATCCGAATGGGTCGAAATCATGTCTGATAAGGGTGCCAGATATGACGAAACCATTGAGATAGATCTCAACCTGGTTGAACCGATGATCGCTCAGCCTCATAGCCCTGATAATGTTGTAACAGTAAAGAGCCTTGCCGGTACAAAAGTCGATCAGGTCTGTATCGGAAGTTGTACAAATTCCTCTTATCAGGCAATGAAGGCTGTTGCTTTAATATTGAAAGACAACGCAGTTGCCAAGGATGTAAACCTTCTGATAAATCCCGGATCAAAGCAGGTTTATGAGATGATCGCAAGAGAGAAACTCACTGCAGATATGATAGCTGCCGGTGCAAGAATGCTTGAATCATCATGTGGTCCGTGCATCGGTATGGGTGGAGCGCCGGGCAGCGGCCAGGTTTCTGTACGTTCATACAACAGAAATTTCAAGGGCAGAAGCGGCACAAAAGACGCCTCTGTCTATCTTGCAAGCCCCGTATCATGTGCAGTGTTTGCAGTGAAAGGAAAGATTGCAGATCCCCGTGAAGCGGGTTTGCATATCAGCAGTTTTAAAGAGCCAAAAAAGTACCTGATAAACAGGGATTTCATCATCCCTCCCAAAGATGACACCTCCGATATTACGGTTATCAAAGGACCGAATATCAAGGAGATATCCGTGAAAGATCCCTTAAAGGACATGATCGAGGCTGAAGTCCTGTTAAAACTCGGGGACAATATAACAACAGACGATATCATGCCCGCCGGTTCTGCAGTTCTTCCCTATCGTTCCAATATCCCTGCAATCTCCGAATTTGTTTTCACTAATATCGACAACTCTTTCAGCAAGCGTGCACAGGAGGCAAAATCTGCAGGAGGAGGAGTCATAGTCGGGGGTGAGAATTACGGACAGGGTTCATCAAGGGAACATGCTGCGATAGCACCGATGTTCCTCGGCATTCAGGCTGTTATTGCAAGGTCTTTCGCCCGTATTCATCGTTCAAACCTGATCAACTTTGGTATCTTGCCTTTGCTCTTCAAGAATGCTGAAGATTATGAGAAAGTTGAGAAAGGAGACAGGCTGGTTATCCGGGACATTAAAAATTCATTAATAGGGAACCAGTCTTATACGATATATAACCAGACAAAAACCTATTCTTTCGAGGTATCTTCACAACTAAATGACAGGGAAAAGGAGATCATTCTGTCAGGCGGTCTGCTCCCGAATACAAAAAAACATATTTAGGGGGTTTTCTTCAACGCAACGAGGATATAGTATTTGAGCGGATTTTTTTGCCAATAGTCAAATAATTCATAAAAATTAATAAAGAGGCAAAAACCTCGGAGTTCCCGAAAGCATTCGGGAACGAGAATGAGCGAAAATACTATATCCTCGTTGTTATGTGCACTTATACAAGATAGAAAATTTGACAAGAAAACCATAAAAAGGTTAAATTATTTATTACTTTTGGGCCGCTAGCTCAGTTGGTAGAGCAACGCCCTTTTAAGGCGTGGGTCGTTGGTTCGAATCCAACGCGGCTCACCAAGAGTGTCCCCATCGTCTAGCCCGGCCTAGGACATTGCCCTTTCAAGGCAGTAACACGGGTTCAAATCCCGTTGGGGACGCCAATTTAATCAAAGGTTTACCGCATTAACACGGTTTTCTTTATTGTCAGATTGTAGCAAAATTGTAGCAGTCCCCTTTGAATCAATAAAAAGATTTTCTCAGAGGTCTCAAATTATATAAGCCCTGCAAGAAATTTCCCGGCTGAAACAATTCTTATTCCTTTCTCAAGCCTGTCTGTAGCAGTCTTCTTTACAACCTGATATATATATGGGATTGAGAGCCTTTCCTTGAAGTAGAGAAGGTGCGGGGACAGGCTGGTCTCATTGAGCTTTGCCTCAACCGCAAACCAAGGCTTATTATCTATGGTAACAAGGAAGTCAACTTCTCGCTTATCAACATCTCTCAAAAAGTATAATCCTGCCTTGTATCCCTCATAATCGGTTATGAAATGTACAAATTTCAAGAGATGAGAAGCTATAAGGTTTTCGAAGCGGGCAGCTTCATCCTCAACTTCCGACCAGTCCCACAAATAGAGCTTGGGCTCTTTTTTGAGTGACCGTATTCGCTTTGAGGTAAATGGGTAGAGACGGAAATGATAGTAAAAAGCCTCCAGGACATCAATCCAGTGAGAAGCAGCGCGGAAACTTACCTCAAGGTCTTCTCTAATAACATTGGTGGAGAGCAAAGAGCCGACTTTGGATGGCAGAATATCGCTCAGGAGTTTCATGTTGCCGATGTCTCTTATTGCCTGAACATCAAGAATGTCCTCCCGGAACATCCGTTCTATCTTCTCATTGTGCCAGCGCCTCAGTTGCCTTTTGTTCTGCTTCATAATAGGTTCGGGGAAGCCGCCGAAAACGTTCAGCGTCTCTATGGCATCCTGATGAAAGCCACTGCTTATTGGCAACTCACCGTGAATAGATGCCTTATAGGCAAGACCTTCTATCTCTGCCAGCGTGAATGGATGAAGCCGGTAATAATGATACCTGCCCTGAAGCGAATCACTTCCCCTTCGATAGAGATCAAGTCGCGAGCTGCCGGTAACAAGGAATTTATAGGTTTCTTTGAGTTTGTCATATTCACCCTTGATGAGTCCCTTCCATCGCCGGTATTTATGTATCTCGTCTAAAATGAGGATTTCAGCATCTCCAGGCCAGGCTGAGGATGTGATCGCCCTCCTGTCCGTCCTATTGTCCCAGTTGAAATATGCATGGTTCCTGAAATGCGTTGCAATGAAATTGCGGCAAAGAGTTGTCTTTCCGACCTGGCGCGGCCCGCCAACAAAGACCATCTTGTCTTTCAGATCTTCTACAATAAAGGGCGTCAGATAGCGGTCCCTAAGCATATGTCTATTATACAATAAATTTGCTTAAAAGCAAATATTTTAGCTAATAATTTTGCTTTCAGGATAATTTATTCAGAGTGGGGATGAAGGAAGGAGAGGGAATGCACTTTGCTGGAGTTTACGAGGGCAATGTGCAGGGGTGAGGAATGGGGAAGATGTGAAAATGGGATGCGTCAGTCCATACTTTCAGTCTCATTTCTTTTATTTCTTAGATTCCTTCAGTTTGAAAGGTCGTTTAATGCTTTAGGAAGGACGACGACCTGATACACTATTCAAGCCCTAACTGCTTCTTTACTTCCTCAAGAGGGATACCTTCTCCTCGCTCTTTCTGTCTCATGGACTCCTGAAGGTCTTTTTCGACCTCTGGTCTCAACTCAAGACCATAGTCAGGATCTATAAATTCATTTAGCGTCTTTCTGATAATGTCCTGGAGTTCTCCGATAGTCATGTCACCGACCTTCTTGTCTTTTAGAACGGTATCCATATCAACCCCCTTTCAGTATTGAATATACACTATTTTAGCTGAAATGAACAGGATACAACATGCCAAATGTCACAATCTTTTAGGCGGCCTTCTGTATCAGACAGGTTCTAAATTCATCAATAAAGGGATGCCAATTTTATTTTTTGACATTTTATTTTTTGCGATTGACTTCAAGGCCTTCCTCTGCTAATTTAATCCCGTAATGAAGAAAATTATCATATTTCTTGCCATGCTGCTCATTTTTTTCCTTCATTCATCAGCATCATATGGATTTGATGGTCCTTTACAGGTAAGAAACCAGTTCCCTTTATTACTTTATCTCAATACTCCTTATTTAGAGTCAGCATTGGTTGAGAATTCGTTTTCCGCCAGTCTTTCATATTCAAGCATCAATCTTGTCGAGAGCTCATCAGAATGGGATATTGGTCTCGATATGGAAATAACTGAGCTTAATCTCAGGTTCAGAAAAAGCATTAAAGATTTTATCGAACTTGGAGTAGAGGTGCCGATTTTCAGTTTCAATTCCGGCTTCATGGATGGCTTTCTCAACAGCTATCACGATGCATTTGGCTTTCCTGATTATGGAAGAAGCAACAGGCCGGATAATGAGTTTCTCTATGAAGTGAGAAGAAACGAAAAGCTCGTCGTGAAAGGGAAAAACGGGCATATTGGTATAGGTGATATAAGATTAACTTTCAAAAAACCTCTGCTGAACAGTGATCCTGCTATCAGCATTAAAGGTGATATCGACCTGCCGACAGGAGATGCAAAGGCAGGATATGGGAACGGCAGCATTGATGCGGGGATCTCTGTCCTGATGGACAAAAAGCTGAGTGAATACTTTAAATCTTATCTGAATATCGGTGCAGTATTTCCCGGCAATTTGAGAGGGCATGAAGAAATAAACCTCAGAGAGTTTTTTTACGGCGGAGCAGCCATTGAGGCTTCCTTTTGGAAAAATATCAGCCTTATCGGCCAGGTGCTTGTCCAGGGGTCTCCTTTTCCAAAAACAGATATTTCTTCAATTGATAAGGCAGCTGTGCTTCTTTCCCTTGGAGGAAGATATTCTTCCGGGAATAACAATTTTGAGTTTTCTTTGACTGAGGATCCGAACACCTCCGGAGCGCCTGATTTCACTTTGAATTTCTCTTTCAAAAGAATATTCTGATCAAAGCTTGTCACCCTATCAGTCTGTAAGCTATTATAATGAGCATGAAAAAAACGAAAAAACTACGCCCTGGCTGGGACGAATATTTCATTAATATTGCAAAAGCCGTTGCTGCGAGGGCTACCTGCCTCAGAAGGAAGTATGGAGCGGTCATCACAAAAGACAATATCATAGTCAGTTCCGGTTATAATGGCGCTGCCGCAGGGATGAAGGACTGCCTTGAAGTCGGCAAATGTACCCGGAAAGAACTGCAGATACCTCATGGCGAAAGGTACGAACTTTGCCATAGCGTACATGCAGAGGCGAATGCGATCATCCGTGCATCAGTTGATGAATTGAAGGGTGCAACGATTTATATATCGGGCAGCGATGTTGGACACAGTGAATGTCTCTCTGAACCATGCATGATGTGCAAGCGGATGATCCTGAATGCAAAGATCTCAAAGGTTGTCTATTCAGATGGCAGCAACGGGTTTGCGGTTATTGATCCAAAGAAATGGTTAAATAAAAGGGTATAGGAGGAAAATCTTGAAAAATGTTTTGGTTACCGGATGTGCAGGGTTCATCGGCTGGAAGGTCGCTGAGAAGCTGCTTGCGGAGAATATAAATGTAGTCGGCATAGACAATATGAATGACTACTATGATACGAAACTGAAAGAATGGAGGCTTCAACAGTTAACAGTTAAAAGTGAAAAGTTGAAAGTTGAAAAGGATACAGAATTCTTTTTTAAAAAAAGTGACATAGGGAATTTTGATGAAATTAAAAATATCTTCTCAAGCCACAAAATCGATGCAGTTATCAACCTCGCTGCCCGGGCCGGTGTAAGGGCATCCGTAGAAGACCCGTGGATATATCTTGACACGAATACAAAGGGCACTTTGAATCTTTTGGAATGCTGCAAGGATTTCGGTGTTAAGAAATTCGTTCTGGCATCAACCTCAAGCCTTTACAGTTTCAATGAAATGCCATTCAGGGAGACAGACCGTACAGATACCCCCTTAGCGCCATATTCAGCCACAAAAAAAGCGGCTGAGGCGCTCTGTTACAGCTACCACTATTTGTACAACCTCGATATCAGCATACCCAGATATTTCACTGTTTATGGGCCTGCAGGACGGCCTGACATGAGCATTTTCATCTTCATAAAAAATATAGACAACAGCATCCCCATAACCGTTTTTGGAGATGGAAAACAGAAAAGGGATTTTTCCTTTATAGACGATATAGCTGACGGGACCATAAAATGCCTTCAGCCTTTTGGATATGAGATATTCAATCTTGGTAATGACAATTCTGTTGAACTAATGTATGTTATAAACCTTATAGAAAATGCCCTTGGCAAAAAAGCTCTCATGAATTTTTCACCGCGGCATCCTGCCGATGTTGTTGCGACATGGGCACATATCGAGAAGTCAAAGGAAAAACTGAACTGGTATCCGAAAACAACCATAGAACAGGGCATTCAGAAAACCATCCAATGGTATCATGAAAACAGGGAGTTTGTGAACAGCCTGAAAAGCCCCTGATATTCCGTTTTAATCACTCTGTATTGTTTACAACTATCTCATTATTCTTACAGCTGAAATATAGTAACCTTTATATTCTGTACTGTTATAAAAGGGCTCTTTTGAAACATACACATAGTTTTCTGCGGAAATGTCTCTTAAATTGGCAACCACAAGAACCGGCCTTTTCAGATAGAAATGCATAGTGGTTGCCAGGCGTTTGATATCCGTGTACACAGGAAGTATACCTTCAGCATATTGAGATACTTTTAGCGATACCGCCTTCTGATCAGGCTGGTAATCAGGAATGAATTCATACCCGCTAAAGGTTGTATGCAGACCTGCAATGATAAAGACAGCAACAGCTACAACAATCCCATGACGCAGGGTTTTCTGTTTTATCAGAGAGAATAAAAATTGCGCTGAAAGCAAAAAGAGGAGAACAAATATTGGAAAGAGCGGCAATATATAACGGTTCTGCTTATGGGCAACTATCGATATAAAAAGCAGGTATGTCACTACGATTCCGAACAGAAATAGAATCCTTTTGCGATCTTTTACATATTTGGGTCTCTTCATCATAAACAGGCTTATTACCGGAAGAATAAGCGATGCATATCCGACAAATTTAAACAATGGCCACAATCTGTTGAAATACCAGAGCGGGTGACTGATATGGTCAGACAGAAAATCGGATTTATAATTCATGCGCTCAAGATATTCCTCTTTTATAAAAACCCTCAGAAAATCCGGGAAGGCATGCGATTGCATCAGCATCCAGATTGCAAGTGGCAGACACGCTGCGATTGAAGGGATCAGATATTTCATAGCTAACCGCCGGTCAATGAAGACGAGAAAAAGCAAAGTGTAAAAAATAAGGAAAAGGCCCACCGGTCCCTTTCCAAATAAAACGACAAAAACTCCGGACGCATAGAACCAGCGCCATTTTTTTCCATTATGGTCCTCCTCCATTAATTCGAACAATACAGCCAATGAGGCGCATAAGAATCCACAAACAAACACGGTGTCAGTCAGCGCTTCCCGGGAAGCATTAATCAGAATTGAAGAACCTGCAAGCAGCCATGGTGCCAGACTGGCCCAGTTGATACCGCTGATGCGGTATACTCCTATGACCAGCATACAAAAACAGAGAAGCCCGAAAAGGGCGCTCGGGAATCTAAGGCCGAATTCGTTTATGCCGAATATACTGAATGAAACCGCATTAAGTACATAGATCAGGGGAGGTTTACGAGGCGTTATTTCACCGTTGACCTCAAGATTGATCAGACTGTGTGTGTTATATACATAGAGGCTTCTTCCCGCTGTAATAGACTCATCCCATAAATCGATACTGCCATTGCCAAGGTTTAGGAATATTAAAACCGCAGAAAAGAGAAGACCACCAAATAAAAGGACAAGACAGACATACTTCTTCACATTCATTGCAGCTTCTTTTCTATCTTTGAACCACTTAGTAAGGAGCTCATAAGTAAGTACACATTCCTCACGATATTGTCATTGCGGCTTGTCCGCAATCTTTCTTGCTTTTCAGAAGGATTCCCGACAAGCGGGAATGACATACAATGTGGTTTTAATTATGGTCTTATTAGTAAGCTATACCCAATATTTCAACACATACAGAAGGCAGAACAGTTTTATGCTCATTTCTCTGTTCTTGCCTTTGCCCTCTGAACCTTCACCCTTTTGCCTTTCATAATTACGTCATTCACAGACCGTATTACATTATCAGCAAATTCTTTAGGCACTTCCACAAAAGTGAATTTATCAAAAACATCTATTTTCCCGATCTTGTGAAATGGTATACCTGCTTCTGATGAAATGGACTTTACAATATCAGCCACCTGTATCTTATCTGTCCTGCCGATGGTCATAAATAAACGGGCAGTTCCCTCTTTTTCAATATCTTCCGGGGTTGTTTCCTTTACCTCACCAAATGCGGCATAGAGGGCTGCCGCTGCAATGTCACCAAATTCATACTCTTCTGACAATTCTTTACACAGCGGCAGATATGCCTCATGTTTATTCTCTTTAATAATCCCGGAAATGTCCCTCATGACATTCTTCTCTTTTGCCTTAATGACATCTTTCTGTGTAGGGAGTTTCTTTTTGTCAATGACCGTCATCGCAGTCTTTTCTATCAAACGCAGATGCCTATATTCCCTTGGATTAACAAGGGTTATCGCTATGCCTGACTTTCCAGCCCTCCCTGTCCTTCCGATCCTATGGACATAGCTGTCAGGATTCTGCGGGATGCTGTAATTTATGACATGGGTCACGTCTTTGATATCAAGCCCGCGGGCAGCAACGTCAGTCGCAACAAGGATATCGAGCATCCCTGTCTTGAATTTGCCCATAACCTCATCCCTTCTTGCCTGAGTAAAATCACCGTGAAGCGAGCCTGCATTATATCCCATCTGTCCGAGTTTCAGAGAAACGTCATCAACATCCCTCTTTGTATGGCAGAAGACAATGGCAAGCTGCGGGTCTTCCACATCAAGGAGTTTTGAAAGGGCATTAATTTTGTCCGATTCCCTGACTTCATAAAATATCTGCCTTATCTTCGGGACAATAACATCCTTTGTATTCGCCCTTATCTTCTCGGGGTTTTTCATATAACGCCTGGCGATATTCATTATAGGCTGAGGTATTGTGGCTGAGAACAAAAGGCTCTGTCTTTCTGAAGGTATCGCTTTGAGTATCGTCTCCATATCTTCAATAAACCCCATATCAAGCATTTCATCTGCCTCATCGAGAACAACAATTTTTACATCTGCCAGTGAAAGGGTCTTCCTGTTCAGATGATCTATCACACGTCCCGGTGTGCCGACAACTACATTAACGCCGCGTTGAAATGTCTTTATCTGTCTCTCAATAGATGTGCCGCCATAAACCGGCAGGACACTGATTTCTTTATGCTTTCCTATTTTATGAATCTCCTGCGCAACCTGTACTGCCAGTTCCCTTGTCGGCTCAAGTATGATAGCGAACGGTTTCCTGCCCTTCTGACATTTTTCGACGATCGGGATGCCAAATGCAGCAGTCTTTCCTGTGCCGGTCTGTGCCTGTCCTACAATGTCACGTCCGCTCATTATGAGCGGTATAGCAGAAACCTGAATGGGTGTTGGCTCCTCAAATCCTATTTCTGATATAGACTTGATCGTTTCCTTGCTTAAATTAAAATCTTCAAAATTCATTCTTTTTATCCTTCTTGAGTGTTTTTGCTGTTAGATATAAATCCTCTGAGGGTTTTATTATTAGAATTGTATTATTTATGCCCTAAAATAAAAAACCCCGAAGCTTTCAAAGCCTTTGGGGTTCTCGCAACTTAAACTCTAAAAGCTTGTTTATTATACCTTAAAACAACCCTAAATATCACTAAAGATTATAGGTTTATGATTTTATGTTATTATTTAGCTCTATGGAAAAACGAATTCAGAAGATCCTTTCAGAGATGGGAATAACGTCACGGAGGAATGCCGAGGAAATGATAATCGCAGGTAGGATAACTGTAAATGGCAAGATTGCAACCCTTGGCATGAAGGCAGATCCTTCGAAAGACCATATAAAAGTTGATCGGAAACTCCTTATAAAACCTGAGCCAAAGGTTTATCTACTGTTAAATAAACCGAAAAGTGTTGTAACTTCTCTATACGACCCGGAAGGAAGAGCAACTGTGAAAGATTTCCTGAAAAAAATAAAATACAGAGTCTATCCGGTTGGAAGGCTTGATTATGATTCTGAAGGCCTGCTTTTAATGACAAATGACGGTGATTTTGCAAATGCAATCCTTCATCCGTCAAAAAAGATCCCGAAGACATATCTCGTTAAGGTTAAGGGGGTTCTTGAGGAAGCAGAGATTGATAAATTAAGGACCGGGGTGAAGCTTATCGATGGACTTACAGCTCCGGCAAAAGTAAAGAAGATAGGCACAACAGCAAATAATTCGTGGATTGAGATGACAATGCATGAAGGCAGGAAAAGGCAGATCAGGAGAATGCTCGAAACCATAGGGAAGACCGTCCTTAAACTCAAGAGGATTAAAATAAATGGCATTGCATTGGGAAATCTTAAGCCTGGAGAATACAGATATCTGACTCCTGAGGAGATAAACAAGATAAAACAGGAGATTTCAATTAAGTTGGCTTGATACTATTAAACCGGCAAGCAAACACTTGAACAATGTCATTCTGAGCAGTGCGAAGAATCTCGCCTTTTCATGCTGTTACGAGATCCTTCACTCCGTTCAGGATGACCATTACAATTGCCGAGTTACTAATACCTGTTTACTGTTTGCTATTTACTATTTTTTTGGGAGGTTACATGGTTCGAGACAGAGGATGTGGTGAGATAAGAGAATCTGATATCAGTCACAATCTTACCCTGTGTGGCTGGGTTTTCAGGCGTCGGGACCACGGTGGTCTCATATTTATAGATCTGCGTGACAGGAGTGGGGTACTGCAGGTGGTATTCAGTCCTGATGTTTCAGGCAATGCACATGAACTCGCGCATGACCTGAGAAGTGAATTTGTGATCTCAGTATCGGGTGAGATAAGGAAGAGACCTGAGGGAACAGAAAATCCAAACATGCCGACAGGTGCGGTGGAGATGTATGTGAATAAGCTCGATGTCCTGAACGAATCATCCCCACTGCCGTTTACTATAGAAGATGCTGCTGAGGCATCAGAAGTGCTCAGGCTAAAACACAGGTATCTTGATCTGAGAAGACCGGAGATGCAGAGAAATCTGATCATAAGGCATAAGGTCACTAAGGTCATGAGAGACTATCTCGATGAAAAGGGATTTCTTGAGATAGAGACACCCATGCTTACAAAATCTACCCCTGAAGGCGCAAGAGACTATCTTGTCCCGAGTCGTTTGAACCCCGGTCATTTCTATGCGCTCCCGCAATCTCCTCAGATCTTCAAACAGATTCTGATGGTATCAGGCCTTGAAAAATATTTCCAGATCGTGAAGTGCTTCAGGGACGAAGACCTGCGTGCTGACAGGCAGCCGGAATTTACACAGGTTGATTTAGAGATGTCTTTTGCCGGCAGAAAAGACGTCATCGAAAATATTGAGAGCATGATTAAAAGGGTCTTTAAAGATATTCTCGATACAGAGCTTCAGGTCCCATTTGAAAGATTGAGTTTTCATGATTCCATGGAAAGGTTCGGCAATGATAAGCCTGATTTGCGGTTCGGTCTTGAACTCAGGGAAATGGCCGACCTTGCAGAAAAAGGTTCCTTTAAGGTCTTTATTGATGCCCTTCAATCAGGCGGAAGGGTCAAAGCGATCAATGGAAAAGGTATGGCGTCGCTGTCGAGGAAAGAGATAGACATGCTTACCGAAGAGGCACAGTCTTTTGGGGCAAAAGGACTCGCATGGATAAAGGTAAAAAACGGGTTTGAAGCACCCATAGCAAAATTTTTCCCTGAGGAAATTCTGAAACAGATGGCTCAGAGGCTCAATGCAGAGGAAGGGGATCTGATGCTTTTTGTAGCAGATAAGGGAAAGATTGTTCATGATGTATTGAGCAGGATGAGGCTCGAACTTGGCAAACGGTTGAACCTGATAACCCCCGGCTACAGGTTTGTATGGATTACAGATTTCCCGCTCCTTGAATGGAATGACGAGGAAGGACGGTTTGAGGCAATGCATCATCCGTTCACTTCACCAATGGACGAAGATATTGAAAAATTATTTTCTGTTGATCTTTCCGGATCTCAACTTTCAACTTCTAACTTTCAACTTCTAACTTCTATTCGGGCAAAGGCATATGATATTGTCCTCAATGGTTATGAGATTGGAGGCGGAAGCATCCGTATCCACAGGCGCGATCTGCAGAGGAAAATGTTTGATCTCCTGAGGATATCAGAAGAAGATGCAAGAATGAAATTCGGCTTTCTCCTGGATGCCCTTGGATATGGCGCACCCCCGCATGGAGGAATAGCATTGGGACTCGACAGGCTTATAATGATCATGGTTGGCGCTTCTTCCATCAGGGACGTAATTGCATTTCCAAAGACACAGAAGGCATTCTGCCTCCTGAGCGGCACTCCATCAGCCGTAGAGCCAAAACAGTTACGGGAGCTGTATATAAAATTGAACTTGCCGGAAGTATTATGAAAATATATGGCTATTTGTATGGTCATAGCGCATATGAAGTTAGGCCTGACGCCCAAGTTCAGCCGACCGCTGCAACGCCCTTGTTAAGCTAATGGCTTTTCCTCTATTATTCACCTAACTACAAAATAAGGGCGAATTTTATCAAGGGTTTTTTGGCCAATTCCTTCTACTTTTAGCAAATCATCTACG
Organism: Thermodesulfovibrionales bacterium; assembly: GCA_049302065.1. GTDB lineage: Bacteria > Nitrospirota > Thermodesulfovibrionia > Thermodesulfovibrionales > SM23-35 > VGWX01. Next base: position 19,762 of record JBAQLU010000179.1, on the reverse strand, counting down.
CTTTTATAAGGACGTCCAGAGATAATTTTTGCAGCAAGAACAGGGCCTATTCCCTTGATAGACTGAAGTTCTTTTTCAGTGGCGGTGTTTAGGTCAAGTAAGCCTTGTGGGGATTCGGCCTTTTTCACCTGGTTCTGTAGTTCCTGCAATTCCCGGTCTTCACTACGTTGTTTGGCACGAAGTTCAGCAATTCGATCAGGATCACTCTCCGACCAAATGCCAATGCGTTTTATCATGGCTGAAGTCTCTAAATCACGAAGTCTTTCGACCATTTCTTTATGTGTTATGCCGTTGGGCGTTTCCCTCCCTATACCGTGAGTACGGGCAAACCCATTTTTAACAAGTAGACTCGCTAAATCATTTCCGTCAGATGTAATGATGAATCCATATATGCGGCCTTTTGCTGACCTTCCCAAGGCACTTGCAAAGGCTGTATGAACAGTAAAAGGTTTGGCAAGGATACGCTCAATAAAAGTTTTTGCTTCGTTACCGAAATGAATAGTACGTGCTGCGTCGGACAATCCAAAATATCGTGTTTGTTCCCGTACCCGTTGTGCGTCACTATTAAAACTGATGGAAGTTTCAGGACAGTCAACAAAATAAAGCCTCACATGGAAAGATTTTCCATTAGCTTCCACAAGAAAGCTATCCCCATCATTTGCTGGATTATTTATCAATTGCGCATTGGAGAACCTCTGCAAATCAGCAGCATATGATGGAAGAATGCCTCCAAACATCACCATTGCTGTCAGGAACAGAGATCTGGTGAGCAATTTAATAAATCCATTCATAATGACTCGATAAATTGTTTGCCTAACGTAGAGTTGAGTGACGAGTGCCACTGGCTAACATAAACACACAAAAAGATACTTTGAATTTTTAAAACCGCTGCAAAACCGAAAAAGTGTATTGTGGCACTCGTTCAACTCCAACGTCTTGTTATGCATCTTTATATTTCCACTTTTTACGTTCTTCCCATGCCCCATTAGGGTTTGACTCAAATATATGATCGTAGTGTATTGCTTTCTTAAGACTTTTGATTAAATCGTCTGCATCTTTCTGAGCAGCAAAACGAAGTGGGGCCGCGCCTCTTTCTAATTTGCGACTTAATATATCCAAAATAATTTCAATATTACTATAGAATTCTTCTATTTCTTCTTTTTCTATCTTTCCTAATGCGCCCTTACCAATTGCAACTTCATAATCAATATGGGCTATAACTTTACGTCGTGCTTTTACGACTTTGTCACGCTTCTCAATACATATCGTCATTGATGCTTCAATCTTTCCCTTTTCTGTGTCTGTTAACTCTCTATCAAGTTCTTTGAGCCAATGATCAAGAGTCATATTTTTATTATTAAACTGCATGGCTGGATCAGTTAACTTGCAAATATCTAAAAATATGCGCTCTATCCACATGCCCTGCACGTCATAAAAAAAATGATGTGCAATTTCCTCAAGGAGTGATAATCTTTGCTTGCTATTTTCGTATAGTAAGCAGTATTGTCTAAACACATGATTTGAATGCCTAACGATGTTGAGAAATATCTCGAATTTTTTAATAATATTATTTTTCATATGCATAACAATTATTATGGCCTATTCCTTATCTTACTTAGGTTCCTCAAAATAATCATATAATACCGAATCTGACATGTACATTAAGTGTCTATCTTTTGCATATTCCCTCAAAGTCTTAATCCCTGTCTTTCCCTTCATTATTTTCATCTGTTGACCTTCTATGAGTTTTAGTTTTGTACTTATATTCTTTATAATATTTTCCATAGAAATAAACTGCAATCCCAATACCATAACAACTTCCAACAACCTTTTAGGTAATTCAGGGATATTTAAATATTCAATAGGTGTACTGATCAATGCCATAGCTAAAGTTCCAACAACACAATAGCGCCACTGTGCTTTTCCTTCCTTTGTCCAATCACCATCTGTTTTCCTAAAAAAAATCAAGTATAATACTCGCCACGCAAACAATAGACTAATAAATCCGAGGCAATACGCTATAAAATTCATATCGCCGTCATTTTCTTTATCACCGAGAGGAATCCCGACATAATTAAATAAAATAATAAAGCCAGCAAAAAAAATAAAGAATAACAAAAAAAGAATAAGGGTGATGGGCTTATCTGAAATATCTTTCCCTAACACAGATAGAAATACCTCCAGTGCGAATTATTTTAAAAGGTGACGGTTCCCTTTTACTTTTTATTGAAAGAAAAAGGGGACAGGCTACAGTTCTACGCCTTTCCCACGCTCTTCATCCGTCACCTTACACCTCCCACGGATATACCTGAAATTCACTTCGCGGCTTTCCGTTCAGGCTGACGACCTTATATTTCTTTATGCCGTATTTCTCAGAGAAATAGTTGACCGCTGCTGGCTTGAACTGCTCAAAGCTCAGTTTTACCTCAATGGGTAGCAGAACCTTTTTTATCTTCAGTATGAAGTCTATCTCCTTCTTGTCCTTCGTGCGCCAATAATACACTGAATCCTTATCATGTTTTTTCACAAGTTCGGAAAAGATGCCGGTTTCAAAAACGCTGCCGATGAGTTCCTTCTGCAAACCTTTCAGCCAGAGCATCTGCATAATTCCTGTGTCATAAAAGAATATCTTGGGCAGCTTGAACAGCTCGGAACGTATGTTGCCGCTGAAAGGTCTGACCAGTTTCAGTATATAGGTATTCTCCATGATGAAAAGATATTTCTCGATAGTCTGCTTGGCGATACGCGTCGTATTCGACAACTCGGCAACGTTCAGGAGCTGGCTGCTCTGGGCAGCCAAAGCTTCCAGGAGTTTGTTGAACTTCTCTATATCTTTGACTCTTGCGAGGTCCCTTATGTCCTTCTTCACGTAGGTGTCGATAATCTGCTGCAGGTATTTCTCTTTCATAGCAACCTCGGGAGTCAAGACAATCTTCGGGTAACCCCCGTAGAGGACATACTGCTTAAAAAAGCCTCTCAACTCATCCACTTTCTTGCCGGTATGAACCTTACCCTCTTCAAAGGGATAACCCTTGAATGTCAAGAACTCCCGGAAGGAAAGGTTGAAGATGTCGAAGTCGACCGTCCTGCCCACCAGTGAGTCCTTGAATTTGGACTTGATCGCAAAGCTCGATGAGCCGGAGACGATAAGCTTGATATCTTTGTGATGGTCGGAGATGAGCTTCAAAAACGACGAAGGGGTCGCCAGATACTGGATCTCATCGACAAAGACAAAGACTTTATTATTTTGGCGGGTAGCCTTAATACCTTCTTCTTCAAGAAGCTTCAGAAACTCACTAAACCCTGCGTCCAGGATCTTCACATACCGGGAATCCTCAAGGTCGATGAAATAGGTCGTCTCCCCTTTGGCCTTCAGCTCTGCCTCAAGATAGCGCAAGAGAGATGTCTTGCCCACCTGCCTCGCCCCATGCAGGACGATGATGTCCCCCGTATAGAGATATCTTTCTATCTCGCCGACTATCTCTCTTTTGTATATTTTCTGATCCATAGCAAAAGGCAATTATAGTTTACTTTAGGTTGAACTTAAAGTAAAGCATTGTCTGCATAACGTATTGAAACCGTTAGAAATAGCTCCGTCCCTGGATTCTGAATTAAATGTTAGGAGTGACAGAAAAAGAGGTTAAAAGTTCTTCACATACTTCATATACGAATTGTAATTCCGCAGTGTTTCGTTCATGCTGTCGCCGCCGAATTTTTCGAGGAAGGCATCTGCAACAGTCAGAGCTGCCATTGCCTCTCCAATAACGGCTGCAGCAGGCACAGCACAGATGTCCGAGCGTTCATATGCCGCCTGAACCGGCTTCTTTGTAATGATATCAAAGGAGCGGAGGGGTTTCCTCAACGTTGGTATTGGTTTCATGGCAGCCCTGAGGATAACCGGCATTCCATTTGTCATCCCACCTTCGACCCCGCCGGCATTATTTGTTTTTCGATAAAATCCCCATTTGGTATTTTCACTCTTTGCTCTTTGCTCTTTGCTCTTTGCTCTGTAAAAGATTTCGTCCATCCCCTCTGAGCCAAATTTGGAGCTCATCTCAAAACCAAGACCGATCTCAACTCCCTTTATCGCCTGTATGCTCATCAATGCCTGCGCAAGCCGCCCATCAAGCTTCCTGTCCCATTGGATGTAACTCCCAAGCCCTACAGGGAGACCGAGCACAAAGACTTCAAATATGCCTCCGAGTGAATTACCTTCCCTGATTGCCCTGTCGATGAGATTTATCATTTTCTTCTCTGCTTCTATCTCCGGACATCTGACAGGCGATTTTTCAGCCTTTTTGAAGAGAGATAATAATTTTTCCTCAGAACTTTGAACTTTGAACTTTGAACTTTGAACTTTAATTTTCCCTATCTGAATCACATAACTTCCAAGTGTAATGCCAAACTCTGATAAAAATCTCTTTGCTACTGCACCTAACGCCACGCGCATGGCGGTCTCTCTCGCACTCGAACGCTCAAGGATATTCCGCATGTCATGATGGCAGTATTTTATTGCACCTGACAGGTCCGCATGTCCGGGCCTTGGCTTGACAACAGCAGGAATTGAGCCCTCAGCCTTTGCAGTGGAAGACATGGCTTCAATCCAGTTTTTATAGTCTTTATTTTCGATAAGCAGCGTTACAGGTGAACCAATGGTTCTCCCCCACCTTACGCCTGAAAGTATCTCAGCGTGGTCTGATTCTATCTTCATCCTGCCGCCACGGCCATAGCCTCCCTGTCTCCTTTTCAGGTCTCTGTCAATATCCTCTGTTGAAAGGGAGAGCCCCGAAGGAATCCCCTCAATGAACCCGACAAGCGCCTTGCCATGTGATTCCCCTGCTGTTATATATCGAATGGCTGTCATATTACGTGAAAGTATAGCATAGATTTATTGAAAATTTTGATGGCATAAATATTACAGGATTGACAAAATGTTTGATTAAGGATAATTATTTACAATGAACATAAAGATTATTTCCGCTTATCTTGCTGTTCTTATTCTGTCTTTTTCCCTGCATTTGCTAAAACCGGCAAACAGTCTTTATTACAGTTCCTTGCCTCTCCTTATGCTTATGTTACCGATAATTTTCGGACACAGGGTAAAAATCAGATTTTCGATAAAAGATGCTGCAACCGGTTTCATTGTATCTGCCATTATCCTGCTGCCCTATTATTTTGTCTTTGGAGGGGGTCTCAGGACTATTTCAATCTACTTTGTGACCTTTCAACTTCTCGGTGTTGCTTTTCCAGAGGAATTCTTCTTCAGGGGATTTCTTCAGGATTCAATCGGCAGGAACCTCAAGGCTATTTTACTGGTGAGTCTGCTGTTTTCTCTTGCACATCTTCCAAAAGCCATCTTCCTTGGCGAATGGATGTCTCTTCTCAGTTTTTTTCCATCATTGGTAATGGGCTGGCTTTATATGAAGACAAACAATATCCTGCCCGGGACAATATTCCATTTGTTGGCGAATCTGGTATATCAAAACTAACAGGATACAGGGATTCCAGGGTTCGAGGATTTAAGTATTCAATGATTGTATTTCCACTTGAATCCTTGATTCCTTGACCACTTGAACCCTATTTTCTATATCTTCTTAAAATTGCAATAACAAGCAAAGGCATGAAGAGAACCACTGTATCCGCTGTGGCTGTCTGAATATTATGGACGGTACCGATTGAACAACCGCCACCACCGCCTCCACCGCCATTTCCTCCGGGAATATTTGAGGTCAGAGCTTTATAAGCATTTACTCTGCCTCCTGTCAGTATCCTCCCCTGAAGGGAAGGCAGGACATCAACCGAACCCAGGATTGTTCCTTTGATCTGTTCTGCGGTGAAAGAACTGTCGAAAGAACTTGCAAGTGCTGCAATCCCCGAAACAATAGAGGTAGCCATCGAAGTGCCATCAAGGAACTGGTAGGCATCATTGTAATGGATATAAAAAGCAGCCTGGCTGCCCAGCGGTGTTATGGCATCAACAAATCTCGTATATTGGGCTCCGTCTCCAGCGCCTGATGAAATATCTGCAGATAAATTAATGAAGGTATTTTGACCTGTATATATATTACCGAGGGCATCGTCTGTGACATAGAGCGCATGGAGGTAATTCTGATAGAAACTCCCCTGTCCGCCCAGACCCTGTACCGTAACAATATCATATCCTATATCCTGGCCGGTGATAAAAAGACGCCCTGCATTATTGAGATAAGTCTGAAGGTTTAACTGATCAACTGATGTAAGCGTATTCCCGAATTGACGGCCGGTAAACCATATTATAAGTTTATATTGATTCAATTTACTGATATCAGGGCCATCACTGTTTAAGGGTATTAAGGGTACTGTTTGAATATCGAAAGCAAATCCAAGGGTCTGCAGGGCTTGTGCATAGTACGTTTCATAAAAGTCTCCTCCGTCATCATCAATAAGCAGGATCTTATCTCCCTGTGTGATGCCCTCGAATTGCAAAATCTTTTGCATTAAATCATTTCGTGTAACAGCGCCGTTTATACTTTCAAAGCCGAAGCCGAGATAGACCATCCTGTAGACCCCGCTATATGTTACCCCTGTTATGAAAGAAGGTATTGTACTCAGGATATTGGCGCCTGGGGCAGCAACATCTACTGATGTCAGCCCGTAGTTGGAAAAATCTGTCAGGTTGTCATTCTGATCAGATGCAGCAACAGAAATAATATTGGGGAGATCAAAACTTGCAGGATACTCAGAATACAGAGGGTTGTCATTATTATCTCCTAAGTTGTCTTCCCCCCCATTTCCGGCAGCAACAACAAAAAGGATATCGGGATGTAATGCAATTTCATCATATAGAGGTGTGGACTTGTCCGGGCCACTGAAACTCATATTTATAATCTTGGCATTATTGCTAACAGCATAATCTATTGCATCCACAATATCGGAAATATAGCCCTCTCCGTTTTGATCGAGAACTTTTAGAGGCATGATCTTCACAGACCAACTTACACCTGTAATGCCTGTTGCATTATTCCCGACAGCGCCGATAATCCCTGTTACATGCGTTCCGTGTCCGTTCAGGTCATTAGGGATATTATCGTTTTCTACAAAATCATATCCGGCTATCAGATTAGCGGCAATATCAGGGTGGTTGCTATCAATCCCTGAATCTATCACTGCAACAATTACAGATGTGACTTGCAGGATATCCCAGGCCTCCGGCGCATTAATATCTGCCCCGGATTTTCCGGCAGAACCATTTATTTCCTGTCCGGTATTATGCAACCCCCACTGCTCACCAAACCTTGCATCATTCGGAATTGCAGAAGCCTTTACAATATAATTCGGTTCGGCATATTCAACATCCGGATGAGCCTTATAGGCCTGTATGGCATCCGGCACTGAAATGCCCTGCGGAAGCTTAACCCTCTCAAGGCCTTCAATTCCAAATTTTTTAATCAACTTCGCACCCATGATATTATGAGTGTTATAGCTTTGTATATCATAATTACCTGATTTAAATTTAACGATTATTTCGCCTTCTTTATAGGCGGATGAAGCTTTCTTCTGCGGCACATCTCCACCACATGAGATAAAACTCACTATAAAAAGCATAAGAACGACACATCTCCGCATACAGCCTCCTTATAGAAAAAAATTGCTCCTTACCGGAATTATGTAGTATCCAGGGGAGATTTTGTATCTTTCAAGTTCTGCGAAAAAGAACGGATTTTCAATAAAAGATTGCCCGGGCATTACTTCCATGGTCAAATCCATGACAGCATCTTTTATAACCCCTTTAAGTCTTGCGTATATGTCTTTCCCCTCACAATAGATTGAAATGATATTAAGCATATCCCCGCTTACCTCGATAGCGCCTTTTACATTATGGAAAAAATTCAGAGGCACTTTTACACCTGCAAACTCTGTCTGTTGAAAATTCCCGTCTTCGGTATTAAAATCGATATTCCCCTTACTATTTATCATACTAAATCTTCCTGAAAGAGTTCCTGTCCCATTTATCCCTGCTCGTTTAAGAATCGGAATCTCATCTATATGGGCTTTTGTAAAATCAAGACGCATCTGCATCTTTTTTTTTGCAAGCTGGACATTGCCGGAAATATTTCCTCCCCCAACAGTGCCATCGACTGATATATTCAATTGGAGGATTAAAAGACTCAGCGGGTTTATATTGCCATGAAGATTACTGAAAAATATGATTTCCCGGGCGGAACTCTTAACGAGCAATTTATTGGCACTGAAGTTATAGAAAACACCCTTTTTCATTTCATGAATTTCAACATGAAACTTTTTGCCGGTAAAATAATCTTCCATTATTGATTGGAGGGTAGTTTCAGGGATTACGAACCATGGAGCCCAGAGGATAACCGGGATGGCAATGAGGCCAAATAGGATTTTTTTCACTTTGTCTTCAGAAAAGACAGGCTGAGTGTAATATTCAGGAGTTCCGGGTTTTCAAAAGATTTTTTTATCGTAGTCTTTTTAATCGTGAGTATCATAGGGGCATTCTCGATCTTGTAGAAAATATTCACCATCTCATTCATACTTACTTTTTCTATAGAGATGTCAGCATCTTCTTCAGTCCCTTCTTTCAACTCCCTTTTACCGGCAGACTTAACTGTTTTTACCTTATCTCTTAGGCCAACAGACGAAAAAACTTCATCCACTGCCTGCGCAATACCTTGTGTGTTAGACAGATTTTGCCTGCCCTCGACCAGACCAATTCTCTGCCTGAGAGATAGAAATTCATCCTTAAGGATCAGCATTTCTTTCTGCTGTTCTTTCAGCAGCTTCAGTTCTTTCCTTTCAGACGAAAGCATATGTATCCCATAAGCAACGAGAAAAATGAAGACCAGAATCCCTGTTATAAGAGAGAGGATCTTTCTATTCTTCAATAAATCCGTCAAACCTTTTTCTCCTTCCCGGTTATGGTAAACAGCATCCTGCCCTGTGCAGAGGCTTTAGAATCAGACAGAGTTACTTCATTAAAAAGGCTTTCCAGCTTGCCCTTTAACTCCTGGATATCACTCAGAGACGGGGCTTCACCTTTCATGATGATCTGATCTTTCCCCGCTGTTATCTCATGAAATACAACTCCATGCCTTTCAAGTTGAGAAAGTCTCGAAAGAACGTCCAGGGGGTTAATGCCAACAAGAAGGTCCTCTTTTCCTTTCAACTCTTTCAAATGGGATTTAACCTGAAGAAGCTCATTCATGATATTCTTTTCCCCGGGAAACATCTCCTGATACTTTTTCCGCATATCATTTTTCAGAAAAGCTATCTCATATCTTGCAGATACAAGCTTTACCAATATGCCGGCTGACAGAACAATTGCAAGGAATACTGCCAATATCGCTGTAATCCTGAGGGATTTCTTCGTTTTCTGAATATCTCTGGTAAAGGAAAACTCATCTCTCCTCAAATCAATTACAGGGGCATTCATCTCCTCAATAGCCATTGCTGCCCTGTCTTTATCACCTGTCACAATTGGTGAAATAAGCTTTGCTGAATCAAAATCCTTAACTGCGCTTTTAAGTTCCAGGCAAGTTATAGATACAGGATCTATATTATGAGATTTTAGTTTCTCAAGGATCTCACCGATAATTTTCTTTTCGATATATACTGCGAGGACTTGATATGTATTGTTCGACTTCCCAACGATAATGTCATCGAATACCACCTTATCTGATCCCCCGAGTATCATCCCGTCAAGCTCAAACGGAAGCACCTCTCTTATCCTGTCCTTATCAGAAAACGGTAGGTCAATAACCCTGAAATTAAGACTGCTGAGAGGCAGGCTTAGATAAGCATTTTCGATATCACCTTCAATCAAAGGGAAAGAAAATTCATATTTATCATGCAAGGGATATTTACTGTCATCCTTTAGTTCATACCTGCCCTTTTTGTAATCAAACAGGTATGTACAGAGTTCTTTTTCGCCGATATCGATAAAAAGAGATTGAGCCATCAATATTCCTTCCAGTATTTGATTTCTGAAGTAGATTTTGACATTAGGAATTTTGTTTCAATTATTCTTTTAACCCCACTTGATTGGGCGATTGAACTTATATAAAAAGCCCCTCCCTGAACTGTTATATGACCCATAAGAGATGTACCTAACGGCCCTTCAAATCCTGAAACTTTTAAAATTTTCTCAGTTCCATCAAACGGTGTATTTTTCCGGTAATCGATCACCGTCTGCGCTAGAACATCCGATATACCAGAGAGAGACCTGAGCACAGGTTTTTCAGCACCGTTGATATTTATTTTACCGTCTCCAAATACAGTGACATATGGCAATAATGTATCATAATCTTTCCTGGTTATGCCATTGATTAAGAGCATTTCATCTACACTGACAAAGGGTAAATTTTTGGCGTTGGTTTCTGAATCAGGAAGGTTTGCTATACTGTCATTGTCAATCCAGTCCAATACCCTATCCGCAATCTTTTTATCTAACAGCAAGGCTTCTAAAAGCCTTATAAATGAATCGTATCCATAAGTATCTTTCTCTCCTCTTTGATTGATTATGGTATTGACATTAAACTTAGAATTTTCATCTTCTATTCTTACTGTTATAGTCCCCTTGAAATCTTCAAAAGGGTTCTCTATAGGCATTTCAATAAAGCCGGGAGTATAATTTTGATTATTAAGCCAATCAGATACGAGCCTGGCTGATACATTCACGCCAGACCTTGCCATTAACGACAATCGCTGTGAATCCCTCCAGTTATAAAGATTGTTTGTACCGGTATATACCCCGTATGCAAATTCAACCACCATGGCAGTAATGATAGCAAGCACCAGCAGAGTAACAATTAATGCAATGCCGTTCTGATTCCTTAAATAGTTCATCCTGCCCTTAAATATAAATCAGACATGCTTCCCAAACATAGGTTTTGAAACATCAGACAATGTCACCTTTCTGCCTTTTATCATCATTGACAGACTGATTCTAACCTCATCGGGCATGCCCTTATTTATGTCAGTATCCCATATCTTAATCCATTTGTCGTTATACCTCACTTCAACCGCAAATGCATCCAGATCCTCAATGATTTCTGCCCCTTCAGTCTCCTGCTTTCCAAAAGGGGTCGCCACCTTTTTATAGAGATACAGCTTCCTGTCCTTATCTTCAATATAATAAGCAATCCTTGAAAGGCCGGGCCTTAATACTGAAAAAGCTGTAAAGGTAAGCTGAGATGCCTGTTTTCCATAGATGTCTCTGTCCTGCATCCTGAAGAACGTCTTCTCATTATCAGGAATGAAAACAGCTGAATCCAGTTCCCGCTTCAAAACATCAAGAGCCCTCCGCGACTCCTGGAGTTTTGTCATGGATTCATCCATGCCTTCAATCGCCCTGTGGCTCAGGAAAAATGTGCCATAGATTGAAGCAAGTACAATTGATAGTATCGCAACAGAGACAAGGACTTCTATGAGGGTAAAACCAAAAGGAGAACGATTACCGAGAAAGATATTATTATAAAATCTCCCCTCTCCCCTCTTTACCAAAGAGGGGAATATGCCCGACTCTTTTGATAAAAATATCCTATAATTGCCCCACTTTAGCAAAGGGGGGTAGGGAGGGATTTTTTTATTTAAAAACAAACTCATTCAGCTTCACCTCTTCCCTGCCTGTTTTAACAACAACAACAATCTCTGATATGCCTGCATAGGGAGACTCCTTAACAAAGGTTTCATACTTATACCCATCATAAGGCGCTTCAAAAACACCTTTCTGGTTGTCAGGACTTTTTTCCATATCAGCCATTTTACTCTTTGCAAGAAGGGTGGCAACTGTGACAGCCTCCTGTCTCTCAACAAGACTCAGCTGATAGTTCAGGGTAGATATAAGGGTCACAAGCAGCCCGCCAACGATTGCGAGAGCAATAAGGACTTCAAGGAGCGTAAAGCCGCTTTCACCCTTACTCTTCATCTTTTATTTTAACTTTCCCGCTTAAATGATTAAGGGTAATTACCACGCCTTTCTTTCCCCTTCTCATGTGAACGCTGAGATTCTCCTGGATCCCGAACGGTTCGAAGAAAACAATCAATTCCCCCTTTGAAACCATGCCGTTAGACTGTGTTGTTACACCTGTCATATCGTCAAATTTTTTCGTCTTGTCTCCTTCGGGACCCTTCCATGAAACCAGGTTTTTATCAAGGTCAAACTTTACAGAAAATGTCTCCTTTCTTGAAGATGCGCTGTCATTAATATATCTGAGTATTGAAGCCATCTCTCTTGCTTCAGATTTGAGTTTGCTTTCTCCAAATCCGGCAAATGAAGGCAGAACAATAGCCATGACCAGCGAGACAATAAAGAGTACGACTACAATCTCAAGAAGAGTAAATCCCCGTTTACTGGATATCCCAGTTCTTGATATCGGCATCTTTCCCTTCTCCGCCTTCCTTGCCATCAGCGCCATAGCTTATTATGTCAAAATCACCATATAAGCCGGGAGATATATAGATATAAGGATTGCCCCAGGGATCGGCAGGGATTCTCCTCTGCTCAAGATATCCTCCTTCCCTGTATTTTTGCGGTATCTGTCCCACTGTTGGTTTCTCTACAAGCGATGCAAGTCCCTGCTCCGTGGCCGGATAAAACCCATTGTCAAGCTTGAAAAGCTTGAGAGCTGTCTCAAAATTCTTTATCTGAATCTTTGCCTCTGCAATGCGTGCATCATCCGTCCTTCCTATTATCCTCGGCGCAACAATGGCTGCCAGCAGACTCAGTATGAATACAACCACGATAATTTCGAGAAGGGTAAAACCTTTATCGTTCTTCATGCGTTCCTCCTGATTCAACTCATTTTTTATTTATATTCGTTATCTCACAAATAATTGCTAAAGGGTTCGAGGATTCAAGGGTTCCAGGGTTCGAGTGCTTTCACTGGAATCCTTGACCACTTGAATCCTTGAATCCTGTCTCATTTTACCAACTGGTTCAACTGGAATATCGGCAGAAGAACTGCAAGGACAATAAGCCCCACAATAAACCCCATAAAAAGGACCATTGCCGGTTCAAGCAAAGAGAGTGCTTTCTGCACCCTTCTTGAGAATTCCTCTTCATATGAATCTGCTGCATTTTTCAATATCTCAATGAGCTGTCCGCTCTTTTCCCCTGTTGAGATAAGCTGAAGAAGCACAGGTGGGAAACCCTCAAGGGAAGCTGAAAGCCTCGCGCCTTCTGCAACATGTTTGCCGGCCTCCATAACCTTCATCTCAAGCACCTGATTGCCAATAGACTTTGCAGAAAGCTCGAGTGCCCTGAGCACAGGCAGCCCTCCCTCAAGAAGAAAACCGAGCGTCCTTGCAAACCGTCCATAGTAAAGACTCTGAAGTATATTGCCGGGCAAACGCAAAATAAGCTTGTCAAAAAATACCCTCTTCTTTTCTCTCATTCTTTTAAAACCTGTGATTCCGCCTAACAGTAGTCCTATTAAAAGCCACCAGTAGCGCTGGAAGATATCACTTATGGTTATAAGTATAACGGTGATAAACGGGAGGGCAGTCGCTGTATCCTTGAAAATCCTCGTTATCTTCGGTATTACAAAAGTAAATAAAAAAGAGAGGACAATGAAACCGACACAGATCATAAAGACCGGATAAATCATAGATGCCCTTACTTTTGATTTTAGATTCTCCTGTGCTTCCAAAAAACCGGCCATGCGTTTGAGAACCTTGTCGAGATTGCCGCTTGCCTCTCCTGCAGCAACCATATTTACAAAAAATGCAGGGAAGATATTTCCATATTCCTCCAATGCCTTTGAAAGGCTGGATCCGCCTGCAACCTTCTCCTTAATATTTACCAGCATATTTTTCCAGTAACCTTTATTTTCTTCAGAAAGGGAATTCAGGGCATCCATCAGAGGCACTCCTGAAGAAAGCAGAGTTGATAATTGTCTTGTGGTAGATGGAAGGAGTGATATGTCAGGCCTGCGAAATAAACCTTTGCTGTCTTTATAGGCAGCTTCTGTTACATCTTTGGGATAAAGTCCTGAATCCTTAAGCCTTAATACTGCATCTTTCAGACTGTTCGCTTCGATGGACCCTGCTGCTTCAGAACCGTCAGTCCTGTAACCTTTAAACTGAAATATCGGCATAATCTTTCTGTGTTACTCTTAAAACTTCTTCAAGAGTTGTGATGCCTTTTAAGACCTTTTCTATTCCATCCTGGCGGAGGGTCTTCATTCCCCGGGAGATAGCATGGCTTTTGATACTCTGAGAATCAATCCTGTCTGTAATCATCGGTCGTATCTCATTATCTATCACAAGAAGCTCAAAGATTCCTGTTCTGCCAAAATAGCCTTTACCTTTGCACTTTTCACAGCCTTCGCCCCGATATAGGAGTAAGGAGGCACCCCCTCCCTTACCCTCCCCCCTCGAGGGGGAGGGATGGGTGGGGGGGAACCCCGATTTCGTGAAATATGATCTCTCAATATCAGTAGCTTCATATGACACCTTGCAGTGAGGACATATAATCCTCACAAGTCTCTGCGCAAGGACAACTGTTAATGACGATGCAACAAGGAAAGGTTCAATCCCCATGTCGATGAGTCTCACGAGAGCGCTCGGTGCATCATTCGTATGAAGGGTGCTTAAAACAAGATGGCCTGTTAAAGATGCCTGCATAGCTATCTCGGCAGTCTCGAGGTCTCTTATTTCTCCGACCATAATGACATCAGGATCCTGTCTCAGTATCGACCTTAAGCCCGTGGCGAACGTCAGACCTATTTTCGGATTTACGTGGATCTGGCCAATGCCTTTCAATTGATATTCAATAGGGTCTTCCACTGTTATGATGTTTTTCTCTTCAGTATGTATCCTGTTCAGGGCAGCATATAAGGTTGTGGTTTTACCGCTTCCTGTAGGACCTGTAACAAGGATTATTCCGTCAGGTCTCTGAAGATGTCCTTCGAGTTTCTTTTCATCTTCCCTGCTGAATCCGACCTCCCAGAGGCCGATAAGGCCCTGTTTTCTGTCAAGGAGCCTGAGCACAGCCCTTTCGCCGTGAGATGTGGGTATAACTGACACCCTGATATCTATATCCCTGCCTCCAAGAAGCAGTCTTATCCTTCCATCCTGCGGCAGCCTTTTCTCAGCTATATCGAGATTGGACATTATTTTAATCCTGCTGATGAGTGCATCCTGAATTATTTTCGGGGGGGTCAAAACCTTATGGAGAATTCCGTCTACCCTTAATCTGACGTCGAGCACTTTTTCATAGGGTTCTATATGGATATCACTTGCCCTTTCTTTTACTGCCTGTAGAAGCAGGGCGTTCAGAAGTCTGATGATAGGGGCCTCTTCTGTTAACTCAAGCAAGTCCCTTGGCGTCTCAAATTCTGTCGCAACAGAAGAAAGGTCTTCTCCTGTTATCGTATCCATTACTTCTTCAGCGGAACCCATCTGACCATAAAAACGGTTTATTGCATCAAGGATAACACCTGCGGATGCTTTGAATGGTTTTGGTTTTAAACCGAGCGTTTTAGAAACCTCAGCGAGGGCGAACAGTCCTTTATCATCCGCAACTGCTCCAATCAATTCAGAACCATCTCTTTTGATGGGGAATATCTGGTTGTTCTTTACAAAACTGAGGGGAATATGCTTTAAGAGGGAAACATCTACATCCTGATCTTTTATGACTTCAATGACTTCCATTCCTTCATTTCATTTTCATGATGTAATTCGGTTCTGCATATTCAATTTCCTTATACCCGCTGAATCTCTTTACCGCTTCTCTGACATCCTGCGCTGCTTTCAGTTTTATGCGGTAAAGCCCTTTTGGCTTTAGTGCAGATGCTATAGATGCCCCTTCTGCGGAAACTATTTCAGAAATCTTTTCCTCACTGGTATCCTCTTTGAATTTTACAAGCAATTCTCCCTGTTTATACATTTCTTCAGTCCTTGCAAATTCTACCTTCTTATTTTCGGTTAATCGCTCAAGATGGCTTGCTTCTCTGACAATATGTGGCGTGAGAAACACGATCAGATTTATTTTATTTTTCTTATAGCTTGTGTTTTTGAAAAGCCATCCAAGCAGAGGTATATCCCCAAGCAAAGGCACCTTTTCTATGTTCTCTTCTACCCTTTCCTCTATGAGACCGCCGATCACAACAGTCTGGTTGTCTTTCACAACTACAGAGGTTTTTGTTGAGCGTTTTGTTGTTGTAGGGCCTACTGTTAATACGACCAATGTCGATTCCTTCTTCAAAGCAGATATCTCCTGGTATATATCAAGTTTCACATAGTCGCCTTCGGCAATCTGTGGAGTCAGTCTCAGCGTAATGCCTACATCCTTTCTCTCGATTGTGCTGAAAACAGATTGCGGCCGTGATTGTTCTGACTCCTTTTTAGAAATAAAGGGGACATTTTCACCGACAATAATCTCTGCCTCTTTATTATCAGACGTCAGGATCTGTGGCGTCGAGAGAACATTGACCGCGCCCTTGAATTCATTCAGGCTAAGAAGGGCTGCAAATCCGGGGATGGTCATTGTTGCCGTCGTTACTGTCCCATCCGAGCCGGTCGTTGTTATGGGGATATCGAGGAAGTTCCCGAGCCCTCCCACGGTTAATCCTGTTAGCCCCTGCAGAATATTTTGCATAGTGGTATTGTCTATCGTACCAAACCCGCCAATTGCAACAGGATCTCCGTCTTTCTTTGCTGTCATCCTCCATTTAGTGCCAAGCTCCTGCAGTCTGTCGATCGATGCCTCGATTATCATCGCCTCTACATAGACCTGCTTTCTCTTTTTGTCAAGCTGCCTGATTATCTGGAGCAGATTCTGATAATCCGCCGGAGAAGCAACGACAACAAGGGAGTTTGTTGCTTTATCCGGTGAGATGGTTATTTTTCCGCCTATCTCTAATGGACCTTTTGCAGGCTGCCCGGCCCTGGCCTGTGGTGAAATCCCGGAAATCATTACTTCCAAAACCTTTGCAAGTTCGGTTGTATCAGCATGTTCCAGAAAATAGACATTTAATTTGCTGGTTGCCTCAGGAAGCGGTATATCAAGAAGAGCGATCATCCTTTTCATAGCTTCCTTCTCCTGCTTATCGGCAATTAGTACTACCCCGTTTAATCTGGAATCAGCAAAAACATTTGCACGTGTTTCCTCAACAGAAGCTGCACTTACCGACTCGCCGGGCCTTGGAATACGGGCAGGCGAAGTTTGTCCCTTTGTGCTCAGCATAAGCGCCTCAGCAAGAATCCTTACAACATCTTCAGAGTTCGCATATTTGAGGAGGATGAGTTCCGGCTCCTCAACTCCGGGTTTGTCTATAGTATCGAGGATCTGGAGAATCTTTTCGATATTCATGGAAGAGTCGACAATCATGAGCATATTTCCGGGACCAAATGAAGAGATATATCCGTCTTTTGATACAAGGGGCTGAAGAAAATTCATGGCCTTTGCAGATGATATGGCCTTCAATGGTATAAGCCTTGTGATATACGCATCACTTAAATGATCCCTTCCTTCCTTCTGTATCTCGGTGCCGGACTGTTTTGCCTGGGAAAGCGGTACGATCTTATACACCTTGCCTGATGGGATGATAGTGAATCCTTTCAGCTCAAGAACAGACGTGAAAAGGCTGAAGGCTTCATCTATTGAAAGTCTGGACGGAGCAATAATTGTTATATTCCCTTTAACCTTTTCATCATATACGAAGTTTTTTCCTGTAACGTCGCTGATAAATTTAACCACAACAGAAATATCAACATCGACAAAGTTAAAGGTGACCTTCTTTTCTTTTACCTGTTCTTTTGTTGTATCGGATGTTTCTGTATCAGCGAAAGAATCGTTTACAGAAATGACAGGCATGAACCATACAAGCAGCAGAATCCCTATGAAAATCATAAAGCCAAAAAATGATAAGAGACTTTTTTGTTTCATATCAATCAATATCTTACTTTATCTGATATGTCATTGTCATCCTTGATCCGGACCTGATTAAGTCAATCTGGACCCTGTCCAGGCCTTTGAGGGCCGTAAAAGCCTGCAGCGCCCTCTCAGGGTTTGATATGTCGTATTCATTAATCCTCAGAAGCACATCCCCATCCTGAAGACCGAGGCTCTGATAAATACCGCCGGGCTTAATTTCACTTAAAGCATATCCTTCTTCCTTACCGCCGGCAACATTGGGCCTGAGCCTTGCATCAGTCATCATCTGGCTGGGATTCGCAATGGCATGCTGAAGCCTTGCCTGATCAACAACATAGGCGCCTCTTCCTACCTTCTGGGCAAATGCAGATGATGACGGAATCCCTGCAGAACCCTGTTTTTTAACCTCTTTCACCTTTATATCTTCGATGGGGATTTCTGTTATATTTGCTCCATTCCTGATAAACGCCTTATCCTGTTTCACTTTCTGCAAGACTCCGGAACCGAATACAGACTCCCCAATCTTGAATATTTCCTGCAGACCTGCATTATTTCTGAAAACTGCGTAGGTAAGTTTTTCAGGACCCACTACAGTCCCAAGGAGCAAAATATTGGACTGCTGCACATTACTTGCTGAGCCTGTCAGAGGCCTTATCTCCCCTCCTGAAAAACCAAAAGGGTTGTTTTTCAATATTGAAGAATATTCAGCAAGCTGCTTCTTTTTCTGTATGCCTGCAGTATCATTTGGAACAGATACAGCTTTCTTCTGGCTATGCCCTTTTTCAAAATAGACAGCGATTATATCCCGGATGAAAAAAAGTGTCGCAAGGATAAGGAGCATGCCTAATGCAAGGTTCAGATAAAATATATTTCTCTGTGTTAGAAGATTTGATTTCAAAGGTCAGCCTCTTTCTCAAGATAAGTGCTGACATATCTTGCAAACTGCCTGAAATCATCAAGCCGGTTCAGGAGATAATCATAGAGCAAAGCATAATCTATGCTTGTGTATTCATGAACCAGGATATTTCTGAAACCGGCTAACCCCTTTAAGTTTCCGGCAAAGTCTGAAGGCACTATTCCTTCAATTCCCAATATCCTGATGATATCTTCGTTTTCATCAGGACTCTCAAATCCCTTTTCTGCAATGATGTGATTCCCTATATCAAGAACGCATTCAATGGCAATTTGAAAATTCCTTTCAACAGCACTTAAAAGGACTTCGTTGCCCAGTAATTCTTCATGTGAAAGCTTACTCGATTGCTGAAGGATTTGTAATGCCTTTTCTAACCTTTTCAATCGAGTATTTATTACTTCCCTTGAAATAACCAAAATCTCCTCTCCTTATCTTTTCGTGCAGGATTTTATCCTGAACCTTCCTGAGATGAATCGTATCGAGATAACGCATTGTGGACTTTGCTATATATTCCAGTCGCTCTTTCTCATTCTTTGAAAAAAGCAATACACCTTTTTTCGTAACTTCATGGGAGAGCAAAGGCGGCGCTGTGTTTAAGATTGCAACGTCAATATTATCGCGTGAAAGAAGTTCCATGAGTTCATTCATAATCTTAAGCTTTAGTCTGCCATATTCCTTGCTGCTGACATTACTATTGAAGAACAGAGCGATATCAGTGTCGCTCATTGGAAATTGGCGATCTGAGGCATAAGAGCCAAAGATGTACGCAGCGCTTACCTCATCCTTCAAATAAAGATAATCCCTCAGTTTTTCAATATCCAGATTCTTCATGAAAGTATGTTATTAAAAATAAAGCGGAAAGTAAAGACGTTTCAGAAAATAATGAAAATCAGGCATATACTAAGGAGTTCATAAGTAAAGCCACACACCCTCACCCTTGCCCTCTCCCCTCAAGGGAGAGGGGACTTAAG
>JBAQLU010000178.1:0-1651 GCA_049302065.1 Thermodesulfovibrionales bacterium | reverse complement strand
AAGGTGATCTGCTCACGACTGCCACATTTATATGCCATGATTGTCTCCTTTTTTTTCCATACAGAATTCTATCATATAAATGGGTCCCTTTCATTCACTTTCCCTGCAATAATTGCGACACAACCTCTTGATCGGGGAATCCAGTCTTTTCAATAGGTTCTGGATTGTCCGGTCAAGCCGGACAATGACAACTTAGTTTATGGACAGACTCTATTTAAGCGGATTCTTTTGCCGGTAGTCCATCGTTTATACTGTTATCCCGTCAATCCTTTTTAATCCCGCATCCTCAGCCATCTGTACTGCATCGGCATACTCCTGATGGGTGCTCCTTCTGTTTAAAGGCGGATTATCAAATGCCTTATAGCACGGATGATACTGGTCCATTATATTGATATAGGTATTTTGTGAGATTTCTTCGGCAATAAACTTGACTACACCTTCTGTACCTGCAATCCCCTCAGGCAACACGAGATGCCTTACCAATAACCCTCTCGTTGCAATTCCCCTTTGGTCTGTGACGAGGTCACCGACCTGTCTGTGCATCTCCCTGATTGCAGCCATTGCAGCCTCCGGATAATCTTCTGCCTTCGAATATATCTTTGCCATCGCAGGGTCAAAATATTTGAAGTCAGGCATGTAGATATCGACAACACCTTCGAGCATCTTTATTGCATGAAGTGATTCATATCCTCCGCAGTTATAGACAATGGGGAGTTTTAAACCCTTTTCAGAAGCGATCATGATAGTCCTCAGCATCATTGGCATCTGGTGGGTAGGCGTGACGAGGTTGATGTTATGGCAACCCTGTTTCTGGAGCGAAAGCATGATATCCGCCAGCTTTGCAAAAGACATTTCAGTTCCTTCACCGAGATGGCTTATCGAATAGTTCTGGCAGAAGATGCAGCCGAGGTTGCAGTTGCCCATAAAAATGGTGCCTGAACCGAACCTGCCGACCAGAGGTTTTTCTTCACCAAGGTGCGGACCATAGCTCGATATGAACGGTTTGTCCCCGGTTTTGCAGAATCCCCTGCCGCCTGATGTCCTGTCAATCCTGCACTGCCTTGGACACAAGGTGCAGTCTTTCAGTATCTCCTCTGCCTCCCTGACCTTGTCAGACAATGCACCGGGAGGGAGTAGGAGGTATGCTGGAGTGAATGAAACATCGTTCATTTTTTTAGTTTACCGTGATGGGGCAAAAATATAAAAGGACAAGGGTGAGGGTCTTTTGCTGAAAATTTCAATTTGGTAGCCGCAGGCTTCCCGCCTCAGCGGGTCGCCCGAGGAGACAGCCTGCGTTATTCGTGTCTTGTTTCTTGCTGTCAATCCCTTGTTATACCAATTGCATATATCCTGATATTACCTATGTTTTACCAACTAAGAAAATAGCTAACCAGTTGTTTTAAATGACAATTGAATTATTTCGAAATTTACTGTGATATACTTTTGTCAGATAAAACCAATTGCGTATAATCATTGTTAGGCGCAAATATAAATAACGGCAAAATATGAAAAAAATAACATTTTTGCCTATTCCGCTGAAGTCGACCATCTGTTCCGGTTGATTCCGTCCAGTTGAGAACACATAGCGAAGCTGGTGTTGTTATTTTACTTTTACTGGTCGGCTTGAGTCAATTTTGAACGTGTTTTTCTC
>JBAQLU010000177.1:0-2740 GCA_049302065.1 Thermodesulfovibrionales bacterium | reverse complement strand
TGACGACAGGACACCGGATGAGGTTTACTTTACTACACTACCGCAGATGCAGGTAGCGGCATGAGGCAGAGCAGCTTATCACTTAAGAATCGCTTCAGGCTGTCCAAACAAACCCGGCCACCTCTGAAAGGGGCTGTCAGTCAATTTCAAATTATAGCCTAATTCGTTCGAGTAATCTCTTTAAATAATTTCCCCTGTGATGACATCAACTTTAAAATTAGAAGGAGATGTGCAAGGGCTCGAAACATCGACCAAATTTGTACCATTAAAATGAATTGTTATGTTTGAACAATCCAAAGATCGGGCGACTATATTTCCATCCTTAATAATCCTTGCAACATCACCAAGGTTAATGCTGTGTCCTGATAAAACATTGAATAATAAATCTATCCCTTGTTCTACATCAACTTTTACATTGTTCACGTTACCAGAAATATCAGGATACTTTGTTCCCTGTAGTTTGATATCATTTATAAGTCCTGATCCATTAATGATGAAATAATCAGAAATGTAAATCCCATTAGACATATCCGCAGAAATAAGGTATCCATCACTACCAGTGATTTTAAAGTTACCCTGAAACTTAGAGTTTACTTCGTTACCACTTATATTTCCGCTACCACTTATCTCTGCATTTTTGATCAATAATGAATCCGCATTCAATATGTCATTACAATTGAGGAAGTTTCCTCCATTATTGTAAAATTTTACCTGTCCTGATGCATAAGCATTATGGGGACTATTATTAATGATAAGTGTTGTTGATACTGATGATGAGAAGTTATTACAACTAAAATTCTCAAGGATTTGTTCTATGATATCATCCATATTATTCATTACTGAAAATGCAACAGTGTTTAAAGATAAAACACCGAGTTTAATCTCATCTTTAATTTTATTTGAAGTGACACCTCCGCTGAGAGGTGTTTTAAATTTATAAATAGCCTTCAATTTTCCTTTTTTCCCATCGTTTAATAGAGTTATATCCATCTGCAGAGTAATATTACCCTCAATAATATTTTTCTTACTGTTTTCTTTTCCTTTAAAAGAACTTTTTGTAACATAGACATCAACATTCAACCCATAATGATCCTGAATGAAATCTTTAAAAAAGGAAGCAATGTTTTGATGATTTAAATATACTTCGAACTGTGTCTTTTTCTGGATCCATGTACCTTCTAAATCTGACATTTCGAAAGTTCCATTATTATCAAAAATGAATTGATCATCAAAAGGAAGTTTCAATTTCTCTAATTTAAGCCCTTTCATTGAAATGTTTATATTCGTAGTGCCTGTGACATCCCATAGTCCTTCAACGGAGGACCATGCAAGGTTAAAAAGAATAAGAATGAAAAAAATTACTAATGGAACTAATGAAAGTTTCTTACACATAATTCCTTACCTCCTGGGAAAAGATTTCTGTATATCTAATGGACCTTCTCTTCTCAGTTATTAACTTAATTCTTTATCTCTATAAATAGACTTTCACTATCGAGCAAGGCAAGATCGTCCTATTACTAAGTGTAATGAATATTAGAACTTGGCAAATGCAAGACGGACCAGTTCTTCCGCTGCTTGCTTATTCTCTGTTGTACCAAATCCAAATATACCGCCTCTTTTGAATTCCCCCGAACCTGCCCATACTATTTCATTCTTGACGTTGTCAATAATAGCAACCTCTAACGATGCTCCGAATCCTTTCCCTATAATACTGACAGCCATCTTTTCCGCCTTTAACCTTGAAAAAACAATATAATGGCTATTAAACATATGGCCTAAGGTTTCAATCAACCGTTTGTCAAAAACTCCGGTATTTTCATACGTTTTGATAATATCATCAAGGAGTTCAATTTTACCTTTATCATTCAGGATATTCACAGTTTCTTTGGCATTAATGATACGTGCATCATTAATCTTCTCACGGATTTTGTCGTCTAGTTTATCGTTTACAGCCATTCTTAATGAAAGAAGAGAATCAGTTGCAAGAGAGGTCTGCGTCTTTACCGGCAATACTGCAATAGTCTTTTTCACAAATTTTTCTTTTGGTGCCTGCATATCACCTATAGTTTCAGATTTTCTAACATTCATACAACTGTGACTAAGAAATATGAGTGCTGTGAAAAGAACAAACAAAATTCCCGCCTTTTTTGTCCTAAGTTCAAATAACCCTTTTCCTTCTAAATCTTTCATCGTTGTCTCCTCCTTTGAAGCAAAATTTATTGATTATTTCTTTATTTCATTAGCTATTTTTCATTTTATCTGCAATTGCCTGAGCTTGCTCTTTAATGTTGTAATCCATTAGTTCGTAACGCAGCTCCCATGCAGCTATACCCGCACCAATTCGTTTCCTTGAGAAAAAATAACCTGGCGGAAAGATAAATACAAGCAAATAAGATCCAAATAAAAATAAGCTGAATAAATTTACTAATGGAATAAATCAAAATATGAGACTGGAAACTTGAGATTTGGCACTTTTGATTTGAGAGGATTATCTCTACCCCATTCTTAGCCTCTTTATAAAACGATTTGCCAAAAGGTTACTATATTCTTTAACATTTTGTAAAGCAAAACTCACTACAAGTTTTGAAGTAATATATTGTTTAAGAACGCTTTTTGTGATTTTTCAGGAGCATTGACCCACCTGAGGGGTTAGATTTTCAGGAGCATTGACCCACCCCTTTTTCACCCTCATTGACCCACCTTTTCAGGTCTATTGACCCGCCCTGTGAAGGTCGGATAA
>JBAQLU010000176.1:0-10122 GCA_049302065.1 Thermodesulfovibrionales bacterium | reverse complement strand
TATTTTGCTGCCCGGATATTTAATTCCCGTTCCTCGTCCGGAGTTAAAATGATATTATATGGACTATTTTTTGGCATGGATAACCTCCCTTGTTATCAACATGCCATAAAAGATAGAGAATATCAAGCATATAATACGTTAGTGTATTTAAGAATATATGTACTTAGTGAGCGGCAAGGCTCAGCGTGAGACTCGTTCTCTTCATTTTTCCGGCTCCCGCCTGAACCCAATCGGCTTTTTCTTCGGCTCATCCGGTTTCATAAGTTGTCTTATCGTATCAAAGACGATCTTGAACTGTGCGTCGTATTTCTTTTCCATGTCGGCAAGTTTCCGGGCGAGGTCTTTATGGGTCGAAAGCATTTCCCGAAGCTTCACAAACGCCCGCATGATCTGAATATTCACCTCAATTGCCCGGTCGCTATTCAGCACAGTGGAGAGCATTGCAACTCCCTGCTCGGTGAAGACATAGGGATTATAGCCTCCAAGATGTTTGCGAGATGGTATCGCATTTTGCGATACCATGGAATCAATCTCCTGATCATTCAGTTGAAACATAAAATCGTCCGGAAATCGTTTCATAAACAGCAAAAAGGGCTTAGGTCTATTTTATTGACATAAGAGAGTGATACGCTCTTGGTTATGTCACGTCCATTGCGAATTGAATACCCCGGCGCTGTCTACCATATAACGAGCAGGGGAAACGAAAAGAAAGCAGTGTTTATAGATGAGACTGATCGAGTCAGACCAACAAGAACATCAACATCCTTGACAAAGAAGAAAAAGCTATGATAATAAATGTGAGTCGATAAATTTAAAAAAGGGAGGTATAAATGAATCCAGATGATCTCAGATATCATAAAGAACACACCTGGGTAAAGGCATCGGGAAAGAAGGCAACAATTGGTATTACTGATTATGCACAGGAAGCGCTCGGAGATATTGTTTATATTGATCTGCCGGAAGTTGACACGGATATCGAACCTAACAGCGAGATCGGTGAAATAGAATCCACAAAAGCTACTTCATCCATTATTTCCCCTATCAGCGGAAGGGTTATCGAGGTGAACGAAGACCTTTCAGAATCTCCTGAGACAATAAATGAAGACCCCTATGGCAAAGGCTGGATAGCAGTTATCGAGATCGACGATGCATCCGAAATTGATGACCTGATGGATTCATCTGAGTACGCAAAATACGTCGAAGAAGAAGCAAAATGAAATTAGCGATACTCGGTGCAGGCCCCGGCGGATATGTTGCCGCGATTAAGGCTGCCCAATTAGGCGCACAGGTAACCGTTATCGAAGAAAATGAAGTTGGCGGGGTATGTCTTAACTGGGGATGCATACCAACAAAGGTTTTTGTTGCCTCTGCTGACTTTTTAGCCAGGACCAGAAAATCAGAGGAATTCGGCATTGAGCTTAAGGGTGAAATAACGCCGAACTTTGCCAAAATAATCGAAAGAAAAAATAAGATTGTCAACACCCAGATAAAGGGAATCAGAAACCTCCTGAAGAAGTGGGGGATAACCCTGCAACAGGGCCGCGGCGTATTAACCTCACCGCGCGAAATAACAGTTACTTCACGTGATGGCTCTATAGAGAAAACAGAATCGGATAAAATAATCATAGCAACAGGCTCAAGACCATTTCAGTTACCGAACTTGCCGTTTGACGGCAAAAGGATCCTCTCGAGTAATGATGCGATTGCTCTGAAAGAGATACCCAAAAGCATCATTATCGTGGGAGCAGGCGTGATAGGCTGCGAGTTTGCGTGTATCTTCAGGAACCTCGGCTCTGAAGTCACCCTCATTGAGATGCTTCCGAGAGCAGTTGCAACAGAAGATTTTGAAATTTCCGATATCCTTGAAAGAGAGCTCAGGAAGAAAAAAATACGGCTTCTTGTAAATGTGAAGGCTGAAAAAGCAGATATCAGAGATGAAGAAGTCCGTATTTTTCTGAATGACGGGAAAGAGATTGCTGCGGATAAGGTACTTGTGTCTGTCGGCAGAATATTCAACAGCAATGGAATCGGTACCGAAGAAACCGGCATACAGAAAGGTATTAGCGGTGAAATTTCTGTAAATGAGAAGATGGAAACAAATATCCCCGGCATATACGCAATAGGTGACGTTGCCGGTGGTTTAATGCTTGCACATGTTGCATCAAGTGAAGGAATTACAGCAGCAACAAACTTAATGGGTGGGAACGAAAGAATTGATTATGATTCTGTCCCGTCTGCAATCTTTACATCTCCTGAAATTGCCTCTGTAGGACTAAGGGAACAACAGGCAGCAGAAAAGGGAATAAAGGTCAGGACAGGCCACTTCCAGTTCAGAATGCTGGCCAAAGCCCATGCAATAGGAGAGATCGAAGGCCTTTTTAAAATAGTATCTGATGAACAATCCGACCGGGTGCTTGGGGTGCATATCATAGGGCCGCATGCTTCCGACCTTATCCATGAGGGGACCCTTGCTGTCAGGCTCGGATTGAAAACAAAAGATATTGCCGGAACAATACACGCCCATCCGACACTTGCGGAAGGTCTCATGGAAGCAGCAGAAGATGTACATAATGAAGCTATCCATGTTCCCAGGAAATGATTCCAGGTGAAAAAACAGATAACTGGTTCCTGTTTTCAAGAGAATCACATAAAGCATTATTTTCTGAACTTGACGTACTCCTCAGATCTCTGGACAGATTCTTTTATTTAGAAAACCTGCCTCTCTCAAAGGAAGACCCCACGCAGAGGAATTTTTATTCTGAACTTGCTGCTGTGAGAGATGTAATATTCAGGATACTCGGAATACTCGAAGTCATTATGCCTGAAAGCAGGAAAAACGCATACTGGTTCCAGAAATTTACCGAATCAAAATTCCTCACCAGCCACTCAAGAGATATTTACAGAGAGACACTTTACAAACAGGATTCTCCTGAACAAGGGATAAATGTCCTGTATGACTCGTTCATAAACCTCAAAGGGGTTGTAACAGACCTCCTCAGGACCGGCGGGATATCGTTCCTTAGTTATACAAATATAGGACAGCTTATAAGTAAGGAGATACGGGAAAATACCTTCTTTAACCCTTTCAGAAAAGATATAAATCCGGAATTCGATACAATCCAGAACCCATTGATATCGGAAATCGTAAGGTCAATAAAAGAGAGCGAAGTGAAAAAAAATATTTCCTTGCTTTATCTGTATCTGTTCAGATTTTTACGGTATCTCAGCCATATAGATATTGCATCCCAGCATTCAATTGCCCTCAATACTTCATTGCTGATCCTCATTATGCTGAGGTCGGAAATGAGCATGCTGCATATCTATATGAAAAATACAGGCGACAGCATTAAAGATACAACGCTTTCATTTCTACTGAAATCGATTTCATATCAATTTTCAATGGAAACAAAAAGAGTATACCTTCAGGAATTGAAAGAGATAATGAGGGAAAAAGCTCCACAGCAATTCAGGGGAAAAACAGAGAACAGCTTCGGCATTTTGAAAAATTTGATTGAACAGAGCATTGTCCAGCTCGCACAGTTCTACAAGCCGGATATTCAGGGAAAAGACATTTTCGTTAGTTTTACAACAAAACTTTTTCAATCCATGAAATTACGGGAAGACGTATTTATCCTCCACAGGTTTCTCGCTCTCCTGGAAGAAAAGGCAGGTCTTCAGGAAGAAGGCTCTGATATTTTTTCATCCATGAAAACATATATGCGTTATTTTGAAAACTTTACTTTTAAATTATTGCGCTCTGATGATTATGACGAGTTTGCATCTTTTTTCAATTGGATATTTTCTATGAAAGAATTGGAACTGAATAAAATCCTTGAAAAGATTCATAACTTCAAGATATTTTTAGAGACAACACTTCGGCATATTGCTAACAGAGATGAACTCAAAGACAAGCCGATAGATACTGACAAAGCAGAAGAACTTTTAAAACAATATTTATAACAAGAGAGGTTTATGATTTTATGCTGTATACAAAGGAAAGGAAGTGTTTTATAATTTAAACTAATGGATATCTCTGGTAACGGATTAAGAAAACAGGTAGCATCTGAGGTCAAAAAGAGACGCCTGATATTTTTTACCATTATCCTGCTGAGTTTCATTTACCTCCTCATAAACGTATTTTTCGGAGACATGGGTCTGCTCAGGTATAAAGAACTCAACAGTAAAAAGGCCCGCTTGGAATCACAGATTAAAGAGATAGAGGATGATAACAAACAACTCAGGTCGCAGATAACATCAGTACAACAGGACCCTTATTTTAAGGAGAAACATGCGAGAGAGAATTATGGATTAGCAAAGC
The DNA here is from genome assembly GCA_049302065.1 of Thermodesulfovibrionales bacterium. Lineage (GTDB taxonomy): Bacteria > Nitrospirota > Thermodesulfovibrionia > Thermodesulfovibrionales > SM23-35 > VGWX01. Next base: position 5,804 of record JBAQLU010000176.1, on the reverse strand, counting down.
CTGGCGAGATTATCATCCAGTATGACAGATAGGCCTCTGTATATCTCCCTCCTCTGGCATATGCACCAGCCGCCTTACAAAGATCCTGCATCTAAACAGTAAGCAAGCTATCCGGTGACTATAATTCTGGACTCGAAAAAATAAATAATCTATTACAGGCGTTCTGTCTTTCCGATGAGCACAGAACAATCAGCGGCGCTGAGGATGTATCTGGATAAACTCTCTACAATACCTCTGAAACCACCCATGCCTTTGCTGCCTACTACAATCATATCTGCATTCAATTCATTTGCAGTCTGCAATATCTCATCTGAAGGGTCGCCTGTTTTTGTCAGCGTCCGTATATTTGAGAATCCCTTCATGAGATATTCAACGATTTGGGCAATAATCTTCTGAGATTCCCTCAGTTCCTGAGAACTGAAATTCTTTAGATCTTCCCTGTCGTTTTGATCTATCTTTGTCATAAATCTGTCAGGGATGTCATAAAAAGCAGGGGTGATAACATGCAGGACTGTTATCTCCGTATTATCATGAAATGGGATTATGGATAAAGTCTCTCCTGCTTTCCGTGCATAATCAGAGCCATCGGTTGTAAATAGTATTTTCATTTTGTCTGATGAATCTGCCTGAGAAGGTTTAACGACAAGTACAGGTTTTGGAGAATTGATAGACACGGATTTTGTCACACTTCCGATAATACGCGATTTTATACCTTTCAGTCTTTTCGGACCCATAACGATTATATCTGCATTAGAATTGACCGCTGCATCAAGAATACACTTATCAGGATATCCGTTCATCAATGATGTGTTTATTTTTGCTGAAACAGATTTCAGAATATTCATGGACGACTCGAGTATTTTAGGCGCTATTCCCTGTTTGATCTCCTTAATCCTTGCGTAATAATAATCCTCCTTATCCTGAAAAGGATCTTCGCTTATGACGTGAAGAATCGTAATTTCATCGTTCTCTGATAAATTCAGTCTTTTGAGATATTTTGCTGCTATCTCAGAATATTCCGAGCCGTCTGTAGGGAGCAATATTTTCATAGTATTATCCTGTTGTATGTGGGATTTTAAAACAATAAGTCAATGAATACTATAATACCAATTTTTATGCATATTTCTCTAAAATACATTTTCATGATTTGCATTAGAGGCAAATTAATATATAATTATTATGAAAGTTTCGTTGAGACAGGACTGATAAATCTATCTAACTTAACACAACAGAATACATAACATGTTAAAAGAATCCTTAAAAGACCAAATAAAGCTCATTGTGAACGCCAATCACTGGGATCCTTTTCAGGTTCTCGGCAATCATATCATCGTAAAAGAACGCAGTAAGGCAGTTGCTGTTCGGACATTCCTGCCCGAGGCAGAAGAGACATGGGTAGTTGAGACAAAGACAAAGAAGTTATTTCCAATGCAAAAAATTCACAAGGCAGGATTTTTTGAAGTGATCATCACTGAAAAGAAAGATATTTTTCCATACCGGATCAGAATAAAGTCTTATGATGGAGCAATCTCTGAGTTTTATGACCCTTATGCTTTTCTGCCGGTTCTTACGGATTTCGACCTTCATCTCATCGGCGAAGGAAGCCACTATAAAACGTATGAAAAACTCGGCACTCATATCATGGAGATTAACGGCATAAAAGGCGTACATTTTGCCGTCTGGGCTCCGAATGCAAGGCGTGTCAGCGTTATCGGTGATTTTAATCGCTGGGATGGCAGAAGGCATCCTATGCGCATTCTTAGCGCCTCAGGTATCTGGGAGATATTCATTCCGGGACTGAATGAAGGTGAATTGTATAAATTTGAGATCAAATCAAGATACAAAAAACAGATTTTCGAAAAGGCTGATCCTTACGCCTTTTATTCTGAAATAAGACCAAAGAGTGCATCAATTATCCATGATATAAACAAATATCAATGGAATGATACTGAATGGATGAAGATGCGTTCAAAAAAGAACTGGCTCGAATCACCGGTCTCTATATACGAAGTCCATTTAGGTTCATGGATGAGGGTTCCTGAGGAAAATAACCGCTATCTTACTTACAGAGAGCTCGCAGAAAGGCTCATCAGATATACAAAAAAAATGGGCTATACACATTTAGAACTTCTTCCCGTAACAGAACATCCTCTTGATGCATCCTGGGGTTATCAGACCATAGGCTATTTTTCTGCAACAAGCAGACATGGGAAACCTGAAGACTTTATGTACTTCTTAGATGCATGTCATCAGAACCATATCGGGGTTATCCTTGACTGGGTTCCTGCGCATTTTCCGACTGACGGGCATGGTCTCGGTTTTTTTGACGGCACATGCCTTTATGAGCATGAGGACCCGAGAAAAGGATTCCATCCTGACTGGGGAACAAAGATATTTAATTATGGAAGGAAAGAGGTAAGGAATTATCTCATATCGAATGCCCTTTTCTGGTGCGAGAAGTATCATATAGACGGTTTTCGTGTCGATGCAGTCGCATCTATGCTCTATCTCGATTATTCACGAAAAGAAGGTGAATGGGTGCCGAATATCTTCGGTGGCAGGGAAAACCTTGAGGCGATAGACTTTATTAAACGTTTCAATGAAATCATACATCAATACCATCCCGGTATACTCACCATAGCTGAGGAGTCAACAGCATGGGGCGGTGTATCAAAACCAGTTTATCTGGGCGGACTTGGTTTCGATCTGAAATGGAATATGGGCTGGATGAATGATACCCTTGAGTATTTTTCAAAAGACCCTATCCACAGAAAATTTCACCATAACCACCTTACATTCAGCCTGCTCTATGCGTTTTCTGAAAACTTCATCCTTGTTCTCTCTCATGATGAGGTTGTACATGGAAAACGTTCCCTGCTGAACAAGATGCCGGGGGATATGTGGCAGAAATTTGCAAATCTAAGACTCCTTTACGGGTTTATGTACAGCCATCCTGGGAAAAACCTGTTATTTATGGGTGGAGAATTAGGTCAGTGGGATGAATGGAATCATGACAAGAGCATCGACTGGCATCTCATGCAGTTTGCTCCGCACAGATGCCTTCAAAAATTCGTTATGGATTTGAACCGTATCTATCAATCTGAGCCAGCCCTTTATGAAAAAGATTTCCACTATGAGGGTTTTGAATGGATAGATTTTCATGACTCTGATAACAGTATTATCTCATTCATGAGAAAGGCTAAAGACCCTGATGATTTACTAATAATCGTTTGCAATTTTACCCCTCTTCCAAGACCCGGCTATCGAATCGGAGTTGCAAAGAATTCCCATTACAAAGAGATCCTTAACAGCGATTCACAGATATACTGGGGCAGCAATATGGGAAATGCAGGAGGAGTAAATGCAGATAAGGTCCCCTGGCATGCAAAGCCATATTCGATTAAAATCACCATACCACCTCTGTCTATTGTGATTTTTAAACCGGAGAGAACTTAGCCTAATTGATATCTAACGGCGCACCTTTAAACTCTTGGATTTTATGAACTGACCTATAATGAGATAATGCTCAGAGATGAATCCGCTTGAACAAAGAATAACAGAAAGAATAAAAAAGGAAGGGCCTATCACCTTTGAAGCCTTCATGGAGATGGCATTGTATGAACCGGGGCTCGGTTATTATGCCTCAGAAAATATTGAGATAGGAAAGGCCGGAGATTTTTATACAAGTCAGCACCTCCATCCTGCATTTGGTTCAATGATAGGGAAACAGCTTGAAGAGATGTGGGAAATCATGGGGAGGCCTTCTGAATTTTATGCTGTTGAACCCGGCGCAGGAGCGGGTCTCATGTGTATGGATATCATGGACTACCTGCATAAAAGGGAAATATTCGATTCTTTTTCTTATGTAATTGCAGAATTAAATCCTTCTTTGCAGAATAAACAGCAGAAATTGCTCGGAAAATATCCGGACAAAGTCAGATGGATATCTTCATTGAGAGAACTCAGGGATATAAGGGGTTGTCTCCTCTCAAATGAAATTTTGGATGCATTTCCTGTTCATCTGATAGAGATGGAAGATGAGCTGAAAGAGATCTATGCCGGCGTTCAAAATGATACTATTCAGGAGATAAAGAAAAATTCAGACAGATCCGCTATATTTGACTATCTTAAAGAATTTTCGATACAACTGCCCAATGGATATAGGACTGAGATTAATCTCAGGATCAGAGACTGGCTGAAGTCAGCAAATGATGTTCTGTCAGAGGGATTTGTTTTAACTATTGATTATGGTCACCCTGTATGGGACTATTACAGCGAGGACAGGAACAGGGGAACATTATTATGTTATTACAGACACCAGCTAAGTGAAGACCCTTTCCGGAATATCGGAGAACAGGATATTACAGCGCATGTCAATTTTTCATCTGTTAAGAAATGGGGCGAAGAACTCGGTTTAGAGACACTTGGATTCTGCCGGCAGGGCACGTATCTCATATCACTTGGGATTGATAAGTTAATAAATGAACTTTATGAAAATTCCAGCAATTATCTTTTTGAGGTTGCAAAGATCAAAAGGCTGATCTTTCCCGGGACTATTGGTGAGACCCATAAGGTTTTGATCCAGTATAAAGGTAAAGGGAAACCGGAATTAAAGGGATTTTCGATGAAAAATCAGGCAGGGATATTATAGATATCCCTGCAGTCTACGGATGCTTTTCAGGACATCTTCAGGTGTATGGCCTTCAATCGTATAAATAATATCTTTGTCTTCAAGCGCAGCAAATAACCTTTCAAAATCGAATGTCCCTTCTCCTATGGCGATATGATCATCTGCGGTTTTATCATTGTCGTGAAGGTGCAGTTCGATTATATAAGGTTTTAGCTGTCTCATCCATTCATCGAGGGATACCCTGGAGAAGAGATTGAAATGCCCTGTATCAAAACAGACACCAAAATTTTCAGAGGCAGTCGTTTCCATAAGAAGTCTCAGATTGGTTGGTTCATCTTCAAAGATATTCTCAACTGCTATTTTTAAACCTCTGTCCGCTGCCCTTTTTATCAGAGGCCTCCAGGTCATTAAACTCTTTTCGAGCCATAAATCTGTCTTCAGTGAATATTTCCATTTCTCATAACCTGAATGAAATACTACCGCCTTTGGTTTCAGGATTTTGGCTATATCAAGGACATGCGAAAATCTCCCGATAGTAATCTCTCTTATCTTCGAGTCAACCGCCCCCGGTGAGAGGTCCATGAATGGCGCATGAATTGTAAATGAAGGATTGTAATCGAGCCTGTCTCTAAGCCTTATGATGTCAGAATACTGAACTGCATCAAGCGATTGTGAAGAAAAATATATCTCAGGATTGATCTGGTTCTCTATAATAAAATGAAGATACTCCCCTATCCTCTCATAGGGAACATGGACGTGAGGAGTTTTCATTAATTTTTGGCAGCTGCTTCTGTCTTAACCTCTGTCTTTGTTTCAGTTTTCCCTTCAGACTCTTTTGCCTTTTTCCTTTCAGCAGAGGCATAATCTGTAACATACCATCCCGTCCCCTTAAGGATAAAGGAGGTCTGGGAAATCAGTTTATGCATATGACCACCGCAGTCAGGGCAAATGCTTAATGGTTCATCATCGAATTTCTGTATAATTTCGCACTGCTTACCGCAGTTATCACATTCGTATTCATATATCGGCATAATCAGACAACCTCCATAAATGAACTACCCCGCAGCAGAGCTGCGAGGTATCTTAAATCTCCCCTCCCTTGAGGGGAGGGGATTAAGGGGAGGGTGTTGAAAACATTTTCATCAAACACCCCCACCCTAACCCTCCCCCCTCA
>JBAQLU010000175.1:0-2986 GCA_049302065.1 Thermodesulfovibrionales bacterium | reverse complement strand
AATACACACTGTCGGTCATTCCGGGGACGTCTCTTAACTCCATAATGCTCTCAAAAGGCCCCACTTTTCGTCGGTCAACAATCACCCCAGCCAAAACTTTGTCCATCTTCTCCGACAGACTCTCAATCACGGTCTTTGAGGCGGCATTGATGTTGACTTTTCCATCACCTCTTACCGTAACATACTCCCGTATGCGACTAAAGACCTGCGGTGTTACACCTTTAACCAGTAAGAGCTCGTCCGTTGTATCAAGAGGTCCATTCCTGCACTGACAGGGATGGTCCAACCTGGCATAGTAATCCGACTCAGCCCCTAAATTCTCCTGTGTTACAAAGTCAAGGCAGGTAACGTTGTCGTCATTATCAATCCAATCAATAATTGCCGGCACTATACCGTAACCGATACAAGACAGCCCCTGCCCGCCTTCAGAGGGCCGATTCAGCGAGTCAATCAGCCGAAGCAGCTGGTCTATCCCGGCCCGATTCGGTTTGCCGTTTTTATCAATTAGAAGATTGAGATTCAGTCTGCCGCTATCTTCAGTGACGTTTACCGAGCAGCTGCCATCGCCGACAGGAAAAGTCGTTTCTTCGGAAAACAGACCCGCCAACTTATTATTTCTGGAAATATCCTCTGCGCCCCTGATAGCTGCAATGGCGATATTAAGTCCCGCCGTTGCGCAGTTGAGGGCCTGCTGCGATTTTCGGAACTCATCCACAGCAAGCAAGTTGGCGCGGGATTTATAGTTAAACCCAAGCAGTAAAACCGCCAGCATACCTATCATCGACAGCACAAGGACAATCACAAATCCTTTTTGTTTTGCTTTCGCCCGCTTCATTTTCATCTCTTGTCGGCCACCACTAACGCATCAGGCCGGCTGCCGCGGCAAAATATATGCGCCACGGTGCTTCGGCAGTATTTACGACAATTTTCGTCCTCAAATGCGATACCAATCTTTACCGCACACGGCAGCACTCGCTTTCCCTTAAAATCCCAACTGGGCAGCCACTGCCGTCCGTCAAAAAATGAAAGCTCCACCGACCTGATGTTGTCGGCAAGAGGCTTCCAATTTGACTTTTCAACGGAAGCTTTCGCCATGCCGACAAACTGCGTCTGATTCAGGGAAAGCATCCCCGTGTGCTCGTCAAACGTATAAGTGACATCAAACAAGCCGTCTTTTTGCCGCTGACCGGTAGAAACAGCGTGCGTAGTTACCAGGTGCAGGATTTGGCCGCCCGGGTCATTCGGATTGCCGTCGAAATAGCTGATTATATCTTCGGACAGCTTTTCTTTCCCTGGCGGCTCCGCAGGCACAGCCGCGGTCAGCCGATCCATATTGGCATACGCACAGCGTATTTGCTCAGCCATTTGCTCCAGTATTCTGCTTATGTGCGCAGAAGCAGCGATTCCGGCCTTGTGGACCTGAGTGGATTTTGACGTGGCCGCGTAGCTGCCATACACCATTGACACTATCGCAACGATTATCGCCAGAGCCACAAGAAGCTCAACAAGCGTAAAACCCTTTTTGTCGGACACATCGTTCATTGCAGTTTCCTATCCGCAACATAAGTTGACATCGCAATACTCTTGCGGCCGCTTCCCTGTTCCCAGCTCACGCTGACAGAGATTTTTCGCAGCCCCGTAACGCCCGCCTGCCCCAAGCGGGGTAATTGCAGCGGCGTAACTTCGGTCTGCCAGTGCAAACAATTGGCATTTTCCCCTACAGCGCCGGAAGCGGCGCCCTCTTTCGGGTAGTCATACGCCAGCATCTCCGCAATTTTTTCTTCCGCCAGAAAAACAGCTTGAGAAGTCATCTGGGCCGCATCAGTAAGACTGACGCTGACAAGATGGAGCCGAATCAGCGCAAGAAGCGAAATTGATACGATTGCAAGAGCTATCACAACCTCTATAAAGGTAAAGGCCTTCCGCCCCGCCGGCCTGCCCGCTGCATATAAACTTTTTTTATCCATCTCACCCCTCAAGATTCCAGCTCTCGATGTCGGCGCTGTCACCTGTGCCGCCGTCCTCGCCATCTTTGCCATAGGATTCCAGGTCGTAGTCCCTGCTGTGGACGCCGGGCGAGATATAGGTGTATTTATTGCCCCAGGGGTCAACGGGCGCCTTATCAAGATATCCATCATCGTTATAGCCTTTTATCCCGGGATTTGAAACGAGGGCTTCAAGGCCCTCAGAGGTCGTGGGGAAACGGCCGGTGTCGGTCTTGAATAAGGCCAGCGCAGATTCGATATTGCGAATATCCACCGCGGCCTTTACTCTGCGGACCTGCTCGGGCCTATTTAATATCCGCGGCACTATGAGCGTCGCCAAAAGACCCAGAATCACCACGACAATCATAAGCTCAATCAAAGTAAAGCCGGCGGACAGCGGACAGCGTATAGCGTGCAGGTTACGGCTTTTTCTCATTCTTATCATCTTGTCACAGCTCCTTATTAAAGGACCTGATTTATCTCAAATATCGGCAGTAAAACAGCCAGCACTATGAAACCGATAACACCGCCCATAACAACAAGTATCGCAGGCTCAAGCAGCGACGTCAGGGTCTTGACCGTCACTTCAACCTCGTCATCGTACATATCAGCAATACTTAAAAGACCGCCTTCCATGTCGCCGCTGATTTGACCTGTCGCCATTATGTGAAACACAATCGGCGGGAATAGACCGGTTTTCCTGACCGCCTCCGCGACACCATCACCCCTGCCAACCAAATTCTTAACAGAGCCCAAAGCGCCGGCGATAAACCTGTTTTGAACCACACCCTTCACAATCTCCAGAGCGCTCAGTATCGGAATGCCGCTTGCAAGAAGTATCCCGAGGGTCCTGGCAAGGCGTGCAATTTCCAGTTTAAGAAAAAGTTTGCCGAAGAGAGGCAGCTTCAGTTTAGAGCGGTCCCATACGATTCTGCCCCGGTCGGTTCTGACCCAGGCGGCTACCGCAAAGAACAATATGCAAACCGCGGCAGCAATCAACC
>JBAQLU010000174.1:0-11488 GCA_049302065.1 Thermodesulfovibrionales bacterium | reverse complement strand
ATGGCGACATAGTTTTGTCTGTTTGTCATTCTCCGGCTCGACCGGTGAATCCAGTTCCTTTCTCTGGATTGCCCGATCAAGTCGGGCAATGACAGTCATGTATCCTTACTTATAGCCGTCTTAGTAAGTGGATCGTCTTTATTTAAATATTCGTTATCGAGAGTTTGCAGCTACAATATAACTATTCCAAAGTCTTATATGATAAAATATAACATAAAAGAAGATCGGAGGATATAAATACCAGCACTTTACGGTAATCTCTCAGGGCTCAAGTCCAGTTACATCAACTCTCTTGAAAGGATATACAGGAGAAAGGTACATCGTGAATTAATAACCCATGAGCTTGCACGATTCCTCACGGAAATCTCATTTGAAATAAACCGGCAGATAGGAATTCTTGTCAACAGAGCAGGTAATGTTACCCATGTAATTATCGGTGATGCAAAGGGACTATTTATACCTGAACTCCAGGATTATCCTTTGGGCAGAAAAGCATTAAGGGGTCTCAGGCTTGTGCATACCCACCTGACCGAGGAATCCCTTACTCAGGATGACCTAACAGACCTTGCCCTTCTAAGGCTTGATCTTATTGCTGCAATAGGTGTAAAAAACGGTCTTCCCGGCAATATCTTTGTTGCCTATTTGATGCCGGAGGGTGCCTCGCCATTTGAGATAATACATTCGCAGAATTTTTATAATTTTGAATTTGATTTCATGCCTTTTATTCGTTCCCTTGAAGATGAAATGGAAAGGCACAGGGTTTTTAGTCCGGATGACAAGAGAGAAAGGGCAATATTAGTGAGTGTTTCAAAAGCGCCGCGATATGAACAGGAGGACTCTGCTGAGGAATTAAAAGAGCTTGCCCGGTCAAGTGATATTCTCGTCCTTGATACTGTTATTCAAAGGCCCAAAGATATAAATCCGAGGTATCTCATGGGTGAAGGCAAAATGAAAGAACTCGTTATCAATGCCCTGAACAAAGGCGCAACGCTTCTTGTATTTGATCAGGAATTAAGCCCATCGCAGGTCAAGGCAATAGGTGAGCTAACAGAACTTAAAGTAATTGACCGTTCCCAGCTTATTCTGGATATTTTTTCAAGGCGTGCCCACAGCAGGGACGGCAAAGTCCAGGTTGAACTCGCACAGCTTAAATACAGGCTGCCGAGATTAACAGGCAAGGGCACTGCTATGTCCCGTCTCATGGGAGGTATCGGCGGGAGAGGCCCCGGTGAAATGAAACTTGAGATAGACAGAAGGCGTGTCAGGGACAGAATAGCGCTCCTCGAAAAAGAACTTAAATCATTAAGCGAAGCAAGAAAGCAGAGGAAACAAAGGAGGGCACAAACAGGCATACCTATTGTATCTATAATCGGATATACGAACGCAGGAAAATCAACACTCCTGAATTCACTTACGAAAAGCTATGTTTTTGTTGAAGACAAATTATTTGCGACACTGGATACCGCAAGCAGGCGATTGCGTTTTCCACGTGAGCGGGATCTTATCGTTACAGACACTGTCGGCTTCATAAGAGACCTCCCAAAGGATCTCCTGACAGCATTCAAGGCAACGCTCGAAGAACTCGAGGATGCAGATTTATTACTGCATCTTATTGATGCATCAAGCTCACACTTTGAGCAGCACATCGGGTCTGTAGAAAACATCCTCCGTGAACTTCACCTCGATGAAAAGCCCCGTCTTCTTGTCTTTAATAAAATCGACAAAATAAGCACCGAAGAGGCAACTAACCTTGCCCTGCGTTATAATGCCGTCACAATCTCTGCACTCGACTCATCAACATTTACTCCTCTTCTGAAGGCGATAGAAGAAAATATCTGGACTAAGAAGCTGGTAGAATCGAATGTATAACAGACTTATATTGAACATAATGTATCTGTATCACACTGCTGTCATTCCAGCTTGTCTGGAATCTTTTTTTGGAGATGGATTCTGGACAAGCCAGAATGACAGGATATAGGTGATGCATATTGCAATAAATTTTTTGACAAAATAACACAAGGAGTATCGAAATACATGGAATTTATACCGAAATGGATAGCATGGGAGATAACAAGGAGATGTAATCTGCGGTGCGTTCACTGCCGTTCCTCCTCTGAGCTTGAAGCAAAGGCTCACCCTGATTTTTCTACTGAAGAAGCTTTCAGAATATTAGATGACATCAGCGGTTACGCAAAACCTGTTATTGTCCTCTCAGGAGGTGAACCTCTGCTGAGAAAAGATGTTTTTGAGATTGCTCAATACGGCACAGGCAAAGGCTTAAGAATGTGTCTTGCAACAAATGGAACTCTCGTAACTGAAGAAATATGCGAAAAGATTAAGGCTTCCGGAATCAGGATTGTCTCTCTAAGCCTCGATGGTTCAGAAGAAGTCGTACACGATAACTTCAGGAATCAGAAAGGTGCATTTGCCGGAACGATCCATGCTGCAAATCTTTTTAAGCAATACGGCATCGAGTTTATCATCAATTCATCCTTTACAAAAAGGAACCAGGAAGAAATTCCAAGGATATATAACCTTGCCAGGGAACTCGGAGCAACCGCCTGGTATTTGTTCATGATAGTTCCTACAGGCAGGGGTGAAGAGATTATGAATGAACTTATTTCAAAAGAGGATTATGAAAAAATCCTTGAGTGGCATTATCAGATGGAAAAAGATGAAAAGGATCTTCTTGTGAGACCGACCTGTGCGCCGCATTACTACAGGATTGTACTGCAAAAATCAAAAGAGGAAGGTTCCGGGTTTGAGAGAAGGACACTTAAGTTTTCCACAGGCGGTTCAAAGGGATGTATTGCAGGTCAGCTTATAGCGCTAATTGATGTTGACGGGAATGTGTTACCTTGCAGTTACTTTCCAAAGCCTGCTGGAAATATCCGGGAACAATCATTTCAGGACATATGGGAAAAATCAGAACTTTTCAGGGAACTTCGCGATTTCAGGAAATATAAGGGGAAATGCGGTTCGTGCGAATACGTACATGTCTGTGGAGGATGCCGCGCAAGGGCATATGCCATCCATGGCGATTATCTCGCTGAAGAGCCGTTTTGCGGATATATGCCAGTGAAATTAAAAAAGAAGATAGCAGACAACAAACAGTAGGTAGTAGATAGTAAATAGCAGACAGGTATTGAGTCTGTGTTTGTTATTTTTTCCTACCTGCTATATACTGACTGCTGTCTGCTATTTATGAAGGAGGGTTTTTATGAATGATACTTTTTTGAGAGCATGCCGTGGTGAAGAAGTAGAATATACTCCAGTATGGCTTATGCGACAGGCAGGGAGATACCTCCCTGAATATCAGGCTGTGCGGTCTCATGTTGATTTCCTCACTCTTTGTAAAAACCCTAAGCTTGCTGCAGACGTTACGCTTCAGCCTGTTGATATTCTCGGGGTTGATGCTGCCATCCTCTTTTCAGATATCCTCATCCCTGTTGAAGCAATGGGCATGCGCCTTGAATTTTCCGAGAAAGAAGGGCCTGTCCTCAGTGAGCCGGTAAGAAGCAAATCCGCCGTTGAAAAGTTGATCATTCCGGATGTTGAAGAAGATATGCCTTTTGTTTTTGATACGATAAGAATCCTGATAAAAGAGCTCGAAAATAAGGTGCCTTTAATAGGGTTTGCCGGAGCTCCTTTTACATTAGCTACGTATATGATCGAGGGAGGAACATCAAAGAATTTTTTACATACAAAAAAGTTGATGTTCCAGTACAACCAGGTATTCCATTATCTCATGGAAAAGCTGACTGATACTGTCATTTCATATCTTTCTGCCCAAATAAAGGCAGGCGCTCAGGCAATACAGATATTTGATACCTGGGCTGGTATCCTTGCTCCTTTAGACTATAAGAAGTTTGCATTCCCTTATGTCAAGAAGGCAATTTCCGAGCTAAAAAAGGAAGGTGTGCCGATAATCTATTTTGCAAATAATTGTGCGGGGATTCTCAGTGAACTCAAGAAAGTTGGGGCAGATGTTTTAGGGATCGACTGGAGGATCGACATTTCTGATGCAATCAAAAAACTCGGCAAAAAAATCGTTGTACAGGGCAATCTGGATCCCTGTGCGCTCTTCCTTCCAAAGGAAAAACTTGAAGAAAGGGTAAAAGATATACTATGGAAAGGAGAGGCTGCTAAGGGGCACATCTTTAATTTAGGACACGGCATCCTGCCCCAGACACCTCCGGAAAATGTTATAGCTATGGTCGAAGCTGTCCACACCTATGGAAGAAAAAAGTAGTATGATTATCAGCTTATGAATATGGGTAAGGGGATTTATTGGCTGTCCATTAGAGATTGACTTAATGTATTACAATGTAGTATTTTTTCTGTAAGAGAGGAATAAATGAAAAAAGCAACTTCCTTGAGGCTTAGTGAAGATATCGTTAAAAGAGTATCAGCAAAAGCCAGGGCACACAGGAGAACACTTACAAATCAAGTCGAGAATTATATTATGATTGCAATGGAAGTAGAAGATAATCCTGATCTTCCATATTCATTTATTAAAGAGACAATTGATGCAAGAGAAGAAATCAAGGCGGGGCTTGGTACACCATATAAGTTTGGTGTGTTTAAGTGAGTCTTGTCCCGATATCGTCTCCTGCATTTTTAAAGAAAAAAAAGAAACAATTCCCTGATTTTCAAAAAAAGATTGATATTCAAATCAGTAGCCTCCTGGACAATCCTTTGCTTGGTGAACCTAAAAAAGGCATACTCCAGGGTGTCAGGGTATTAAAATTTAAATATAGGAAACAGTTATTCCTGCTTTCTTACGAACCAGATTTTAAAAATAAACTTCTTTATCTTTACTCCTTTGGAAGCCATGAAAGATTCTATGAAGAACTTGAAAGATATGTAAAATCAAAGTGACAAACAAGGAAACGATAGGAGTTATCCTCCTAAATCTCGGCGGACCTGATTCGCTTCAGGCAGTTAGACCTTTTCTTTATAACCTTTTCTCGGACAAACAGATTATCCGGCTTGGCCCTTCGTTTATGCAGAAACCACTGGCATGGCTCATTTCAACAATACGGTCAAAAAAGACAGAACAATACTATAAACTCATCGGTGGAAAATCACCGATACTCGATATAACAAAAGCTCAGGCAAAGGCACTTGAAGAGTGTCTGAACTCTGAACTCAGAACTCAGAACTCAGAACATTCTTTTAAGGTCTTCATCGGCATGCGTTACTGGAGTCCTTTCATAGAGGATATTATTCCTGAGATATACAACAATGGGATAAGGAAAGTTATAGCCTTGAGTCTTTATCCGCAATATTCTGTTACAACATCAGGCTCATCAATCTCAAAACTGAAAGAAGTTCTATCCAATTATCAAATGGAAACTGTTTATATATCATCATGGCATGCTCATCCATTGTATATAGAAGCACTGGTGGATCTGATCAAAAAGGGGATTGAATCCTTTACTGTAAACGCAAAACGTAGAACGCAGAACGCAGAACCTGAAGTTCATGTCCTCTTCAGTGCCCATAGTCTGCCGCAGAAAATAATAGATGAAGGTGATCCATACGCAGACCAGACCATAGAAACGATTCAAGAGATCACGAAAAGAATTCCTTTGAAGTGGCATTTAAGTTATCAGTCCAAAAGCGGTCCGGTTCAATGGCTTGAACCATCTACAGAAGATAAAATTAAGGAACTCGCAGGTGAAGGTGTTAAAAATCTTCTCGTTGTCCCGATAAGTTTTATCTCAGACCATATCGAAACCCTGTACGAAATAGATATTCTCTATAAGAAGTTAGCTGAAAGCCTTGGTATAAATCTTAAAAGAGCAGATTCTCTGAATACTCACCCCGCATTTATAAAAGCATTAAAAGACATCGTGATAAGTGAATTAAAAAAACCGGGCAGCAAATCTTGACTTTGATAAATACCTTGTGTTAAAAATTAGGACTTTTCTGAAAATCTTCATCTGTTTCATATAGTTGACAGGAGAAATACTGAATGGCTGTCTCGACATTCAAAGGTGGGATACATCCCGCTGATAGAAAGGAACTATCTGCAGATAGTCCGATAGTAGAATCAAAACCGCCTCAAAGGGTAGTTATCCCTTTAAGCCAGCATTTAGGCGCACCCTGCAAGCCGGTAGTAACCATCAATCAGGAAGTAAAAAAAGGTGAGATGATAGGTGAACCAACAGGATTCGTATCAGCTCCCATACATGCCTCTGTCTCCGGCAAGATAATTGCGATTGGAGAATTTGCAAATGTAATGGGAAGAATGGTTACATCAGTTGTCATAGAAAATGACTGCAGGGAAGAATGGACGATTCTCAAAGACAATCCTGACTATATGCAGCTTTCATCAGATGAGATCAAGGAGAAGATAAAGAATGCCGGCATCGTCGGAATGGGTGGCGCTGCATTCCCAACCATTGTAAAACTCTCTCCCCCTAAAGAAAAAACGGTTGATACAGTAATCCTGAACGGTTCTGAATGCGAACCATATCTGACCGGAGATTACCGGCTCATGATCGAAAGACCGAAAGAGATTATAGAAGGGCTTAAAATTCTCATGAAGGTTCTCGGAGTAAACAGAGGTTTTGTCGGGATAGAAGACAACAAGCCTCATGCAGTAAAATCCATGAAGGAAGCGGCTGAAGGAGAAGGCAATATTAATGTATGTGCCCTTCGTACCAAGTACCCTCAGGGCGCAGAAAAGATGCTCATTAAATCATTGACCGGCAGAGAAATCCCACCAAGAGCGCTTCCCATGGATGTGAAGGTTGTTGTCCAGAATGTCAGCACCTCGTTTGCGGTCTTTGAGGCTGTAAGATATGGCAAACCTTTGGTTGAGAGGGTTGTGGCAGTAACCGGTGAAGGCATCAACAAACCCAGGAATATACTGGTAAGAATCGGGACAATGATATCTCACCTTATTGAGGAATGCGGAGGGATTAAGGAAGAAAGCGCAAAGATTATTTCAGGCGGACCTATGATGGGTTTTGCCATTTCTTCACTGGACATACCGGTAACCAAAGGCACATCAGGCATAGTTGTATTGAGAGAAGGAGATTTTGTTCATGCTGATGATTTCGGGCCATGCATACGCTGCGGCAGATGTATAGATGTATGTCCGATGGGACTTATGCCCTCAATGCTCAGTATATATGCTGAAAAGGGATTCTATGAAGGCGCAAAGGAATACAACCTCTTTGACTGTTTTGAATGTGGCTCCTGTGCATTCGTATGTCCTTCCAAAAGACCGATAGTCCAGCTTGTACGTCTCGCAAAATCACAGGTAAAACCATGAGGAAAGTGGTGAGGATTCAAGGGGTCAAGGGTTCAAGCCGGGTCTTAAGAACTCGAATCCGTGAATCCTGGAACCCTCGAACCCTGGAGTTACTATGGAGGTAACGAAAAAGCCTCTTATCATATCAGTAAGCCCTCATGTCAGGAGTGAGGAAACAACAAGCAGGATCATGTGGAGTGTTTCTGCTGCGCTCCTGCCTGCTGCAATCATGGGGTCTTATTTTTTTGGAGCCAGAGCAGTTATGGCGGTTGCCCTTTGTATCATATCCGCCGTGCTCTCAGAATATATATATCAGAAGGCGCTGAATAAAAAGATTACTGTCAATGATGGCAGCGCTTTTCTTACTGGACTTCTGCTCGGACTGAATTTACCCTCTTCTGTCCCATTTTACATTCCAATCATAGGTTCATTTATTGCAATAGTAATCACCAAACAATTATTCGGCGGTCTTGGCTACAATATCTTTAATCCTGCACTGATCGGAAGGGCCTTCCTGCTTATTTCCTTTCCAAAACTCATGACCATATGGAGTGAACCAACAGCAGCCTTTCTTCTTTTTGATGCTAAAACCACAGCAACACCGCTTGGCATCCTGAAAGAAGAAGGCTACGCAAAATTAATAGAGGTCTTTGGAGACCAGATGAGCCTTTACACACAACTCCTCATCGGTCACCGGGCAGGCTCTATCGGTGAGACATCCTCCGTTGCCCTCCTTCTTGGTGCAGCATTTCTCTTTTACAAAAGATACATCACATGGCATATCCCTCTGTCATTTCTTGGGACAGCAGCATTGATAGCATGGATATTCGGGGGCAAAGGCGCTTTATTTGCCGGAGATCCTTTATTGCACCTCCTGAGCGGCGGCATGATACTCGGTGCATTCTTTATGGCAACCGATTATGTAACAAGCCCTTCGGTGAAAAACGGCCAGATACTCTTCGGCATCGGCTGCGGTTTTCTCACTATGCTCATAAGGCTTAAAGGAGGATACCCTGAAGGCGTCATGTTCGCCATTCTCATCATGAACTGTTTTGCTCCTCTCATTGACAGAGGTTTTAAGTCAAAGATATTTGGCGCTCAAAAGATACCAAAAGGAGATAAAAGTTGACCGGAAAAGACATATTCAAGATAACTCTTAACCTTGTTGTCATCTATCTCATAGGAGGCCTTATCCTTGCAGTGGTTTATGCAAAAACTTCACCAATCATGTATAAAAACGCAGTTCATGAAAAAGAAACCGCATTAAAGAGGCTTATGCCGGATGCTGATAAAATAGAAAAATTAGGCGACTGGTCCATACATGATAAACATTCAGAATATTTTGTTGCAAAAAAAGACAATGCCCTTATCGGATATATTATACAATCCCATGGTAAAGGGTATTCAAGTTATATCAACACGCTCATTGCAGTTGATAAGGATTTCAAAGTGCAGAGGATAAATATTCTCGGACATGCTGAAACTCCGGGATTGGGAGACGAGATTGAGACAGAAAGCTTCAAGAACCAGTTTATCGGGAAGGACATGGAACATCTGAAGGTGGTTAAAACCGAAACAACTGAAAATATACAGGCAATATCAGGGGCAACCATTTCCAGCAGGGCAGTCACTGAAGATGCTGTTAGGAATGGCATCGATTTCCTTATAAAGACATTAAGAAACAAAGGAACAGATAATGGCACAGACAGGCACAATTAATTATATTGATCTCATAAAAAATGGGATTTTCAAAGAAAACACAATATTCAAGCTCGCGCTCAGTCTCTGTCCTTCTATCGCAGTTACCAATAACCTGAGAAACGGCGTTTTAATGGGCATCGCGGTGCTTTTTGTCCAGGTAATGGTTAATATTACCGTCTCTCCCATGAGAAAATTCATTCATCCCAGGATACGACTGCCGATCTTCATGCTTGTTATATCCGGATGGGTAACGGTCACTGACATGACAATGGCAGCATTTGCACCTGAGGCATACAAGCAGATGGGTCTGTACATTCAGTTGATCGTTGCCTTTGCATCAATCCTTGCAAGGGCCGAGATGTTTGCAAGTAAAAATAAGATCATGCCGTCTCTGTTTGACGGTATCGGCATGGGCCTCGGGTTTTTATTTGCTCTCTCCATAATAAGCCTTTTCAGGGAACTGCTCGGCAAGGGATCACTCTGGGGTTACCAGATTATCCATGCAAAACCGCTTCTTATCCTGATTCTGCCGGCCGGCGGTTTTTTTGCTGTAGGGTTATTGATGGGCTTCTTTAACTGGATGAGCATGAGAGGTGAAAGAGGATAACTATGGAATTCGCGAAACTCTTTGAAATTATTATTGCAGCATCATTGATCAATAACTTTGTTTTCACCAGGTTCCTTGGTCTCTGTATATTCTTCGGGGTATCCCGAAAGATGGAGACTGCTGTTGGAATGAGTATAACGTTCACATCAGTAATGATGATAAGTTCTGCATTGAGCTGGCTTGTTTTTAATTATATAATGGTCCCTCTTGATATCACCTTTCTGAAGATTATTATTTTCATCGGTATCGTGGCAGGTTTCGTTCAGGCATCTGATACGGTGATGCGGAAGGTTTCACCGGGTCTTTACTATAAACTCGGTATCTATCTCGCCCTCATATCTACAAACTGTATCATACTCGCTGTACCCTTGATTAACGCAGGAGAACATTACAGCTTCATCGAGAGTCTTGTGTTTGCCCTTGGGTCAGGCATTGGATTTGCAATCGCATTAATAATCATGGCAAGCATCCGGGAAAAGCTTGAACTTGCTGATATCCCGAAACCATTCAGAGGCACACCTATCGCATTTATCGTTACCGGCTTGATTGCACTTGCATTTACGGGGTTTTCTGGTCTGATAAAATTGTGATATGGTAAAATAGCAAAAGCTAAAATGTTTGAACTCCACCATTTCATAGCAGATATCATAGGGTCTCTCCAGATCTCCGATGTATTGCATTTTCTCATACCTCAGGTCGGAGTTGGAGGAGGAGTTGAAACAAAAGAACACGTTGAATTACTCCCATTGATAAAATCCACCTTAATCTTTCTTGCCGGGGTTGGTACAGTATTCGGCCTTGGACTTGCTCTCACTGCAAAAAGGTTCACTGTTCAGGTAGACCCGCGGGTTGAGAAAGTGCTGGATGTGCTTGCACACGCACATTGAGGCGCATGCGGGTTCGCAGGTTGCGAACAGTATGCAGAGGCAGTAGTCACAAAACCTGAGGTTGCTCCAAATTTGTGTATCCCTGCAGGAATGCAGGGTGCGGAGGCAGTTGCTTTTATTACAGGCAAGAAGGCTGAAGCAAGAGAACCCGTTTTTTCAAGGATCATGTGTAAAGGCGGATCGGGTAAATCTCTCAGGAGCTTCTCGTATGAAGGGGTTCAGGATTGCAGGGCTGTCATTCTTGCCGGAGGAGGGGACAAGGCCTGCAGATATGGCTGTTTAGGCTATGGAACCTGTTCAGGAGTCTGCCCTTTTGATGCTATATCGATGTCTGATGACCGCCTGCCCATTGTTGACATCAAAAAATGCACAGGATGCAGAAAATGTGAAGCAGCATGCCCTACTAAGGTCATTGAGGTTCTCCCTGCATCTCGTCAGGTACTGGTAGCATGTCACTCAAAAGATAAGGGTGCTGATACCAGAAAAAACTGTCAGACCGGCTGTACTGCATGCGGGATATGTGTAAAGGTCTGTCCTTTTGATGCGCCTTCTGTTGAAAATAATTTTTCGAAAATAGCTTTGCATAAGTGTACCGTATGTGGACTTTGTGTCAAAAAATGCCCCACAAATGCCATCTCTGATTTTATTCCGCAAAGACCAAAGGCCTTTATCTTGGACCATTGTAACGGCTGCCGGATATGTGCTAAAGTATGCCCTGTTGATGCACCTGCTGGAGCGCCGGAGAAAAAACATATCATCGATCAATCAAAATGTATAGGCTGTGGCATATGTACAGCAAAATGTCCTGTTCAGGCAATTGATGGAACTTTCAATGCGTTAGCGGTGTTTGCTGCAGCAGAAAAGGATAAAACAAAAGCTGCATAAAATCGGCGACCTCTTTGAGGGGCCTAAAATAGTGTCTGTCCATAAACTGTTAAACACCCTCACCCTTGCCCTCTCCCCTCAAGGGAGAGGGTAGTAAAATCGCCCCTCCCTTGAGGGGAGGGGTTGGGGAGGGTGTTAAAA
>JBAQLU010000173.1:0-3074 GCA_049302065.1 Thermodesulfovibrionales bacterium | reverse complement strand
GGTGCATTATTATCAGGGAAGGTAAAGTGGCTGCTGATGGTCCCACTGAAGAGATACTTTCGAATGAGACTTTGCTGAAGGAGAATAGTCTCGAATTGCCTTTATCCAGACAGTACCTGACAATCAGGCAGACTTTTTGATATAAATCTCTTTTGCAATTTCAGGATAGATGTCGCCCCTGGCGCACAGTAGCCTGTGAAAAATCAGTCACATCAAAAATCCAGGGGGCTCTTCGTATCTTTGATGGTCTTGCTTGGAACGCAATGGGTATAAATCATCGTGGTCCTGACGTCGCTATGGCCGAGAAGGGTCTGGATAGTGCGAATGTCATAGTTGGCCTGCAAGAGATGAGTGGCGAAACTGTGACGGAAGGTATGGGAAGTAACGCGCTTCGTGAGCTTGGCCCGCCGGACCGCCTCGTAAAGCGCCAGCTGGACGTGTGTTTCATGAAGATGATAACGCCGGAGTTCCCTGGTCCCCTCCACGAAAGTCAACGACTGCTGCGGGAAAAACCATTGCCATATGAAATCCTTACCGGCTGAGGGATATTTCTTTTCGAGCTGGTCATCGAGAAATACGCCGGCGTAGCCCTTCGCAAGGTCCTCATCATGAAGTTTTTTTATTGCCTCAAACTGGGCCGTCAGCTCCGGCATGATTGTCTGCGGAAGGGGCACAGTCCGGTCTTTACCGCCCTTTCCATGAACAGTAAGGATTCCGTCGTCGAAATTGAAATTCTGCACCCGCAATGTTACACATTCAAAAAGACGAAGCCCGCAGCCATACAGCAGTTTGACTGCAAGATCATAGGGATATGAGAGATGCTTTAACACAGCGTCAATTTCCCGCCTCGAAAGAACGACAGGGACATATTTCGATTTCTTCGCACGGGGGATATCCTTGTGATCGCCAAAATCTTTCTTCAGAATATGCCGGTACAGAAACAATAAAGAGTTGAACGCCTGGTTCTGCGTTGAGGCCGAGACCATGCATTTTACCGCCAGATACGTGAGATATGCTTTGACATCCGTTGCTGACAATTCGTCAGGGGGCTTATTATGCAGGAAGCCCTGAAACTTGCGGCTCCAATCTGCATATGCCTTGAGCGTTTTTCGGGAATAGTCCCGCGTCTTGATCTCTGCCGCGAGATTGTCGATAATCTTGTCCCAAACTGGAGATCCGGATTTCTCCAGGCACCGCCACTCATTATAACGACTGAAAGCTGATTTCAGTGGTATAGCAGGCTCTGTTTTCGGTACGCTATGCGGTTGTTGCATAGCCGGAAGAGGGGAATATATCGGCGTTGTCGCCTCAGCCTGAGACGTAGAGACATGTTTATTCTGTGGTTGCGACTCAAAGAAGAGAGAAAGGGCATGCGCTGCCTGTTTTTGCTGTGCGGGCGTCTGATTCTTCTTTCGCAATTTTTCGATGAACAAACGCACATGGTCTGATTTGGAATCCGGAAGCGAATATTTGCTTCGGAAATCAAGATAATACCGGAGCCACTTCCTGTAATCCGCGTGACGGGAAACAGGCACCGCCCTTTTTTTCAGGACGGCGTCGAATTGAGTCAAAATAACACTTGGTATAGGTTGCATAGAATTTAAATATGATTAACATCACAAATAGCATATTAATCATTTGAAAAGTATAATAATAACGAGTAGATATGTCAAGACTACCTTCAAGAGCTATTGACCGGATCAAAACTTTCTGATATAGTTTTGTAACTGTCTAATAACTGGTTAATGGCAAAATAATAATAAAAAAATAAAAATAAATAATAGAAAACAATATAAAATTCAATTAATCAACCGAAGTTCAAGTGATTAAATGTTCCAAAAATGCGGGACTAAAAAAGGAGAAGCAAATGGCAAAGAAAACGAAAAAATTAGTTTCTAAGAAGGCTCCATCTTATCCTCGATATTCTATAGAAAAGGCACTTCGTATACCACGCGCTATTTTAGAGCAAAATGCTGGCAAAGAATGTACAGATCAAGAATCAGCAAAATACGTTGGTGTTAAGTATAACAAGGGGCCATATCATATGGAGCTCGTTTCTGCTATTAAGTTTGGTTTACTTGAAAGACCGTCATCAGGCAGAGTTGCACTTAGTGCCATTGCGCGAAATATCTTAAAACCACAAGCTAGTGGCGATGACATTAAAAACATGCAAAAAGCTGTTTTACAAGCCCCAATAATTTCTGATATTTATACACACTTTAGAGGAGAAAATCTTCCAGATGAAATGTTTTTTGACAACGCCTTGTCTGATAAGTTTAAAATTCCTACTGATAAGCTTAAAGAGTTTAAATCAATATTTTACGAAAGCCTTACCAGTGCAAAATTGATTTTGGAACGCGATGGGAAAAAAAGAATCATCGACGTTAGTGCTGAATCATCGGGGAAAGAAAAATCAGAAGAGACATTTAAAAAACTTGAAAAGACTGCAAAGATAAAATCAGGCGAGACTTGTTTTGTTATGATGCCATTTTTAAATCCATTGGGTTCATATTACGAAAAGATATATAAGCTTGCAATAGAAAAGGCAGGCTTAATCCCTATTAGAGCAGATACGGACATTTTTGGCACTGGCAAAATAATTGATCAAATTTTTACAGGAATTAATAATGCAAAAGTTCTAATTGCAGAGCTTACTTCAAGAAATCCAAATGTGTTTTATGAGTTGGGATTAGCACATGCTTTAAAAAAACCTGTCGTTCTTGTATCTTCAAATGAGGGAGACGTCCCATTTGATTTACATCATATTCGAGTAATCTACTATGATGTTAACGATCCTTTTTGGGGTAACAAGCTTATTGATAAAGTTGCCGAAAATATTTTATCGGCGATTAACAATCCAGAGGAAGCAATCCTGAAAGAGGAGATTTGGGGAAAAACATAAAAGTACAAAGAATAGAAATATAAATTAAGATTTTAACAAGACGCTGCAGTGGATTGGGGACAGCGGCGAAAAACCGCCGCCATCCCCAACCCCTGAGCTCGGGCGTTCCCTCCTCCGCTTCGCTCCGGAGGGAACGTGGCGCTGAGCAGCTCGTGCCTGATCCTCCCTCCGC
>JBAQLU010000172.1:0-17002 GCA_049302065.1 Thermodesulfovibrionales bacterium | reverse complement strand
TTTCCTGTCATTCCCCCTGCATGTAATATGATACACTGCACCCGGATATTGTATGCGAAGCGGCCTTGCCATGTGCTTTTATACCATTCTGTGTCTTGTTATGTCAAGAATGAAGATTTGACCCCATTGTATGACCCCATTGTAGGGTACTTTGAGTTCGGGTAAAAACTCAGGAAACTCAAATTACATCATCATTGACAAACATTATCCTCCCACTTTAAAATAATCAAAGCAAAATAAGGAGGTAGTGATGTCAAAGCTTCCAAAACAACATGCAAGCATTAAAAAACGGTTCAAGAAAATTCTTACTGCTGTAAATAATCTCGGGACCGCGACACGGAATGCAGGCCCGATTGATAAAAAAACTTCTCATTTAATACAGCTCTCTGCTGCTTCTGCAATCAGGTCTGAGGGCTCGGTGCATTCGCATACAAGGAGGGCATTAGAAGCAGGAGCAACGACTGAGGAAATATACCATACGATAATACTGCTTACCAGCGTTATAGGATTCCCAACGGTATCTGCTGCTTTGAGCTGGGCTGATGATATTATAATAGGGAAACAGTCTTGAAGGAGTTGATACATTTGGGGTCACACTGTAATATCCATCTTACCTGCTAAAAGGAGAACGAGGAGCAAAACGGGACGGATAACGTGATGTTGAGGGTGTTTGGGCTGCTCCTGGATATACCGCAGGATCATGATCCTTCCCATGACACTTAAGAGCACATTGCCCGGCCCTGCTGCCTAAATCTATGTACACAAGTTGCCCGCTGTTTGATGACATAACAGATGCTCTATCAAAATCTATCAGATGCGCATATTGAGTGCTCCCGTGAGGATTGTGGCATGTTCTGCAAGAGGTGCCGACTGTTGAGATATGCAAATCATGTAACGGAAAGCTTTCATTACTGAGAATGCTGCTCCTTCTGTGACAGCTATAACAGAGTTCATATTGAAAAAGACTCTCCGAACCGTCAGTTGTTGTATAATTTTTACTTAGAATATATCTGTAGTCAGAACCATGGGGTCCTTTTGGAGCTGCAGGATCGTCATTATTGTGGCAGTCAGTACATTTTATAAGGCTTGAAGTTGTTAAAGGAGGAACAAGGCTTGGCACATCGGTATTTTTTCCGGAAGCGATTACCGGATGAAAAGACGGGTTTGAACTGTTAAATATTTCTGCTTTATTAGTTTGATATGCAGGCAGGTTTGCGCTATATGAGTGACAGCTGAAGCAGAGTTCATATTCAGAAGTTATCCTTACCCTTACTCCGTCTTTGTTTGTACCCCTGATACCGGACATTTTATTTTCTTCTCTCACAAAGTGATGATGGTGGCAATCTCCGCAGGTTGAATGCCTTGGCATAGATGGATCTGCTTCAGGCAGTATCTCTCCATACCTGTGAATTCCAGTTTTTTCAACAGGATGATGACATGGTTTCTCGAATTCCCTCTGAATATTAGCTGTCATAACATCCTTTGCAATGTCTCCAGCTCTCTTTGCATTTTCTGCATAAATCCCATGTCCGTGACATCTGAAGCAAAAAACATCTTTCCTTTCTGAAAGCATAGGTGTGTTATATATGCCATGACCTTTATGACAGCTTGCACAACCCTTGAGAAGCTTAGTCTTATCACCATGTGGCCTTTCATTTCTCGAATTTGAATAAAGTGAGGATGGAGAGATAAAAAGTATCAATACCAAAACTATGAAAAAGGGCTTCAGCATTTCACTTGACCCCTCGAATCCTCGAACCCTTGAATCCTTATTATTTTGATTACTTTTACCATTCTATATCCCCGGGAGGTATTTGCTCGTGGCAGACAATACATACCTCGTCATGCGTCGATTTATGCCAGAATGGAGGCCAACCGCCTGCTGCTTTATTTATATGAGGGTCATGGCATGATGTGCACTGGACTCCATAACGACCCTGCGTTGGATGAAGTTTTACATCAGGGTCGTTTATAGGCCAGTTAAGGCGGGCAAGAGGAGGGTCTGCTGAGTTTCTTTTATTAGCCAGCGCTTCATCAAAAATAATGGATATCGGGTGTCCTCCTGAAAGGTCTGTTCCGAGGTATCCCGGTCCTCCAATAAGTTTCCCTGAGGCATCAATAATACCTGGAACGGTTACCATCAAAATTTCCTCCGAGCAGCTTATTAGCGAACCGATTGCTACAGTTCCATCATGGCAGCTCAGGCAGAGTTTTGAGAACCCATCGATAGGTGGCGCCTCTGCCTCAGAGGCATAAGACTGTAAAGTAGGACTCCAGTAGTTTATATAAGTTACAACCTCAGTTACCTCATGATTCCACAGAGGTTGTGCAGGAGAGGCATTATGAGGAGTATGACAGAATATGCAAATTTGAGTTTCCTGAACCGCTTTGACATCTCCCGGGCCCGAAACAGAGAGGTTATGCTTTGTATCCTTTACTCCTGCATGTACTAAAAGTGATGTAAGATGGAAAAAGTGGACACCAATAAAAAGTAAATATATAGTAGTATAGATTAGAGGGTATCAGGTGAAGAAAGGTTTTTGGATAAAGTGAGTGAAAAAACTGAGGTTGAAGTCAGGCAGGAAAAGAGGAAAAAAGAATACAATCGGACCCCGATGAATTGAAGACCATGATAAAAAGGTTGTTCAGTAAATAATAATGTCTCGTAGCATTTATCTTGCAAGCGTACCTTTATATGAGGCACTTGCGGAGTGGCTTAAGAAGCTTGATTCCGAAGGAGTCCTGCGACCTCTTTCAGGTGAAAAAATTGAGGTCATAGATTCTCTCGGAAGGGTCACTGCAGAGGCAGTGGCCGCAAAAATATCCTCTCCCTTTTATCATTCCTCAGCAATGGACGGTTATGCAGTAAGATTTGCAGAAACCTTTGGTGCGTCTGAGCGAAACCAGAAAAGGCTCAAAATAGGAGAACAGGCCGTATACGTCGATACCGGTGACCCGATGCCGGATGGTTTTAATGCAGTCATAATGATCGAGGATGTAAATGTTATTAAAGCAAAGAGCAGAGAGCAGAGAGCAGAGGCAACTGAAACCGAATACATCGAAATCATATCCCCTGCGACTCCTTGGCAGCATGTCAGGGTAATCGGCGAGGACATCGTAGCAACGGAATTGATATTGCCCGAAAATCAAGTTATAAGGCCTGTTGATATCGGCGCAATGCTTGCAGGAGGTCACATCGAGGTACTGGTTCGACAAAGGCCGAAAATTGTTATTATCCCTACAGGGACGGAGATCGTCGAACCCGGTTCAGACCTTAAGAAGGGTGACATCATCGAATATAATTCCAGGGTCCTGGGCGGACTCGTCTCTGAATGGGGAGGTGATCCCGTCAGATTCAGAATCATACCCGATAACTTAGAAGAGTTGAAAAAAGCGATACTCGATGCACACGGCATGGGAGATATGATTGTTATTAACGCCGGTTCATCGGCCGGTTCTGAAGACTTTACCGCGAAGGCTATCGGTGATCTCGGAGAGATCGTACTTCACGGGGTGAACATCAAGCCTGGGAAACCCGTTATTCTCGGCTGGGTAAAAGGCAAACCTGTACTCGGCATCCCGGGCTATCCGGTATCTGCTTTCATAACATTTACTCTCTTCACCAAACCGATAATCCATAAATGGCAGGGCCTCGATATCAAAGAGCCGGAGACACTGAAGGCAAAAATATCGAGGCAGGTTGCATCGACCCTTGGACAGGAGGAATTTTTAAGGGTGAAGCTCGGAAGGGTAGGCGATCATTGTATCGCAACCCCTGTTACACGGGGAGCTGGGGTAATGATGTCCCTTGTCAGGGCTGATGGGTTTCTCCGCGTACCCGCTATGTCTGAAGGCATAGGGGCCGGCTCGGAAGTAGAAGTGGAACTGCTGAGATCGAAACGTGATATCGAAAATACGATTGTCTGCATCGGAAGCCATGACAACACCCTCGACCTGCTCGCAAATATATTAAAGAAGAGATTCCCTAAGTATTCACTCTCATCGGCCCATGTGGGTTCGATGGGCGGGTTGATTGCATTAAAAAGGGGCGAAGCGCACGTGGCGGGAACCCATCTGCTCGACGAAGAAACGGGTGAGTATAATATATCCTTTGTAGAAAGATTTCTCTCCGACAAAGGGGTTCTACTCATAAATCTCGTTTATCGAGAACAGGGGCTTCTCGTCCCGAAGGGCAACCCCAAAAACATTAGGGGCTTTGAAGACTTGGCAAAGGGTAACGTAGCATTTGTTAACAGACAGTCGGGTGCCGGGACAAGGCTTCTTACCGACAAATGCTTGAGAGAACTCGGTATAAACCCGGCTGATGTTAAGGGATACGATCGGGAGGAGTATACTCACATGGGTGTCGCATCGGCAGTTTTGACGGGAGTTGCAGATACCGGGCTTGCGATCCTTGCATCTGCAAGGGCACTCGGTCTCGATTTTATCCCTGTAGCGAAAGAGAGATACGACCTTGCCATACCGAAAGAGTTTCTGAATATAGACATGATCGGACATCTCTTAAAGATTATACGCGAGGATAATGAATTCAGAGAGACTGTGGCAGGTCTGGGAGGTTATGATATTTCAGATATGGGTAAGGTGATGTACGAGGCTTAATTATCCTTCCTTTTCCGGGTTTTCTTTTACATTATTCAGCAAGGCAAAAGACTCGTTAAAAGGTGTGTAGTTTAAAAGGAGTTTGAGGGCCTTTTCCACAGGCAGCAGTTCCTCTCTGTCGAGCATGTCACGCATAGGTAATCATGTCCTCAATTAAATTTATTCATGGCCTTTTGTCCATCCCATCTGAAATAATGGAATGGATTGCATCTGATGCTTTCTGTATCGTGTCTTGAATCAAATCCATCTCATCTTTTTGAATTTTTTCAAGACATACTCCTCGGCGGGGATCCCGGTTCTTCCCCCTATCCCGATCTTCACTGTACAAAATCCCTGGAGCCTATGCTCTGCATAATCGACTCGCCCCCTTTGTGGACATTGTCCCGTTCTTTAGTTGAAGTAAGAAGGACCCTGTCAGTCATATCCTAAGTAGAGTCTGTTTATAAACTCAGAGTTTGTCATACTCCGGCTTGACCGGCGGATCCAGAAGGCATTGAAAACACTGGATTCCCGCCTTCGCGAGAATGACGATTTTTATCGGAATCGTACTTTATAAACAGACTTTATTTAATGTTACATGATTTCGATGAATTGTATCATCAGCTATCTTAGAGCATACAGAAGAAGTAAATTCATTACATAGACCAAAATAATCCCAATGGAGTCCCATGCCAGGAAAAGCGGCTTTTTTACAGCACGATAAGTCAGACCGATAACTGCTATCGCCATCATAACGATTGCAGACTGTGCTGAAATAATATGGTTTTGGTTCGCATAGGAGAGGAGAGGCCCCTGAATAAAAAATACATCATCGATGGCAAGGATAAAGATATTGAAGATATTGCTTCCGAAGAGGTTTCCTATGGCAAGATCTACAGCACCTATTTTCATCGCTGAGAGACACACAGCAACCTCAGGAAGTGAAGTGGCGAGAGCGATGAAGATACTCCCCACAAAGGTCTGGCCAAGACCCGTTATTTCTGCGATACCTTCACCTATCTTAGGCAGGAAAATTGCTGCAATGATTACGATAACGGCGTTTATGCTGTAATTGATAACGGCTTGCTTCATCGTAAAATCTTTGTATCTCAGCTTAACAGCCTTTTCCTTCAGAGCCTCTGCGATCTGTCTCTTTTCATAAAAGTAGACAAGCCTCATTGCTATAAAGTAGATGAGGATAAAGAGAATGCTGTAAGGTCCGATCCACCCCAGCGGCGATATTGTTTTTCCCATATAGAGGCTTATCGTAACAATGCCGAGGAGTAATATTCCAAAGGCTGCAGAGAGGATATTGCCCTGATGGGCTTTTGTTGATATTGGCATAACCCGATAATTGGCATCAAGAATAGAAATGATCAGCATATTGAAGACACAGCTTCCGAGCACATCCCCGATCGCGATGTTCGGGACGCCTGCAAAGGTAACAGCGCTGATTCCTGTAACAAGCTCAGGGAGTGAAGTAACAGCTGCCATGAGCACCAGTCCAATCCAGGCCCTGCCAAGGCCGGTCTTCTCTGCGATAATATCTCCATAGCGCGACAGCTTCGCTCCTGAGTAAATGATTAGTGCTGTACAAATGATGAAGCCCGTCCAGAGAAGTATCATGGCTCACCTCTGAAATACGACAGTGCACTGTTCATATTTTCCCTGTCTCCGGTAAAGAGTAAAAAATCTCCTTTTTTAAGTCTGAAATCAGGCTCGGGAATTGTATGTACCGTTTTCCCTCTTCTTACCGCGATGATGGTCACTCCGGTTTTTTTTCTGACCTGCAGCTCTTTGATCGTCTTTTCATCGAGATGAGACCCCTCTTCCACCCGGTAACCGTCTATTTCTATTTCGGGAAGCCACTCATATTTCTCGAATAGGTGCCTTCTCGGCACTTCAACGCTTCGCAGGGCCGTATAACTGTTGCTTCTGATTTTTTCAATCATTTCGAGAATTGCATTTCTTGGGAAGCTGTAGCGGTGCAGTACCCGTGAAAAAATCTCTATGGATGTTTCAAACTCTTCAGGGATAACCTCGTCAGCTCCGAGGGATTTGAGGTCATCGACTTCAATGAGATACCGTGTTCTTACAATGATATAAATCTGCGGGTTTGCGTGTCTCGCTATGGAAACGATCCTTCTCGTTGAAACAGGATCTGAAATCGCAATCACCAGAAGCCTTGCCTTTGTGATGCTCAATTTATGCAGTATTTCCTGACTCGTCCCGTCTCCGTAGTAGATCGGCTCCCCCTTTTTCCTCATCTCCCTCACAGTATCACTGTTCATCTCGAGTACCGCGTATGGGATCTCAGCCTCTTTCAATACCTTTGCCAGGTTTCTGCCGTTCAGACCGAAACCGACGATAATGATATGGTCGTGCTTTCTCCGGGGGCTTTCCTCTGCCTCTAAAAACTTTCTCCTGCTCAGTTTTTTCAGTATGGTCCTTGACGTCAACCATTCGGCTGCAGAGGGAGCTGCACGCAGCAAAAAAGGAGTAGCAATCATTGTGACTACTGAAGATGAAAGGAAAATCTGGTAGAATTCTTCCGTAACAAGTCCTGATGCCTTCCCTGCAAGAGCAAGCACAAACGAAAACTCGCCTATCTGTGCAAGTCCAAGCCCTGCAAGAACAGAAGATCTCAGGGAAGATCCTATAATCAGGGCGGCTGTGGTACCGGTAATGACTTTCAGAAAAAATATCACTGCAACACCCTGCCCGATCCAGAAGACGTTATAAGGATGACACCGATTTCTGCGAGTATCTGTACGAAATGAACGTCCTTGATTAACCCGACACCATGGGGACCAATAATGATGCCGGCGACAATAAATCCGATAAGCGAAGGCATTCTGAGTTTATAGAGCAGAAGAATAACTGCTGCTGATGCAATAAAGATAATTTCCAGTGATTTTAGGAATTCAAATTCCACAATTCTCCTAATCAGGCAATGGCATCGGCACTTCCCCTGATGCACAGAATAAATGTTTCATTTCATTCATAACTTATTCTGTGCGTTCTGAGATTATCTGACCTGAAGAGGTAAAAGATATACCTGCTCTCGTACCATACATCAATGCTTCAACAATCGGCTGGTTAACTTTTTTCTCTGCACGCCATTTCACAATGAAATTTGCACCAGGGCCGCCTCTTGTATCATATTCTTTAAGATAAAAAAAGGTATGAGTAAACGGTTTGAGGTTTATCGGGTTTTTAATATAGCTTTCGATAAATTTTCCATTTGAGTCATAATAATCGGCCTTCAATATTGTTATCGAATGTCCGGGGTCTATATTGTGTATGCTCAGCATTGTAGCAAGCTGGTGCGGGATAGCTTTAGGTCCGGCATATACATTTGAATAGACAGGGACATAAAGTGTTTCGCCAGATGAAAGTTTCCTGTCTGTATCTGCCCGCACTAATACAGGGGAACATATCGTGCAAAGAAAAACAAAAGATAACAACAGCTTAGACCTGCAAAAAATTAATGTAAACATAACGTTTTCCTCCTTATAAGTGAACTCCTGAGTCTCTTGAAAGAGTTACAGGTTTTTTAGTAAAACCCTTTCCGCTAAGAGCCTTAAAGGCTGTCTCGTCTGTCTCATCATCACCTATGACCAATGCTTTTTAGATCAATATCCATCTGTTTTAGCCTATATTTTTGTTATATAGTATCTCAGCCATACATAGACCGTCGAGATAGCTACCGTTATTATCATGACTGGCATTCCATAGGCCATGAATTTCATAAAAGATATCTTGTGGCCGGCTTTTTCAGATAAACCGATGACTATTACATTTGCAGATGCACCAATCATTGTCCCGTTGCCGCCAAGGCATGCGCCCAATGAGAGTGCCCACCAGAGGACATGAGGTCAGGGTGATGCAAAAGCTGTAAATATACTACATAAAGGAATTACCCACTGCTTACAATAGCAATTGTTGGATTCTGGCAACGTTGCTATACCGTTGAACTTACGCCACCTATTATAAGGTCTTTAATTGCAGAACTGCCTTATAATCACCTTCTTCAGCCTTTTTAAGGATCTCCTTAGATAAGTTCCCTGCTCTGACCTTAGTAGTTATAATCCCTTCAGAACCACGAATTGCAGGATCCGGTTCTCACTGCGTGATCATATAAATCAGGGCATAGAAGAATATTAAGACAAAAGAAATCAGCACAGCCAGACCGACTGGTCTCTTCGGTACTTCGGTGCCATAATATCTTCCGATTTCCCTCATTTTAATTAGACGATTAAACCGGAACTCGAGATTGTCAATCTTAGGATTTTTACCTGTTGATGATGAAGCAAGCGCCTTGTATACGCCTAACTGTACTCCTTTCAGGATGAGTTCAGGGACAATGAGAGGATCTGAAACAAATTTTGCAACAGCGCCTATTGTTCTTGAAGACAAGTTTTGTATACCATTGCGGAATGCCGTTAACGGCACATTGCAGAACCAGAGAAAAGCAACAGCAAATTTTCTGTAAATCAAATCAATATCAAGATTAATAGCCCTCATTTCAGCCGGGTATATTCCAGAAAGGATAAGAAGAGTGAATGCCAGGGCTGAGAAGAAAAGCAATTGTAATTGTGCCATCACGTGAGGTGCTGTATAAGGAACGTAATCAACAGGATAGGGAAGAATACTATAAAGAGCTGTTGGATAAACACCAATGAAAATACAGAGGAATGCAGCGATTCCCATGGCAAGAAGCATATTCAATGGTGGTTCCTTTGTCCTTATACCAGAGTCATGTGAGAAGAATGCAAAAAATGGGATTTTGATACCTGCATGATGGAAAACACCAGCAGAAGCAAACAGCAGCATAAACCATATTATAGTTCTATGTTCTTTTGCTACTGCCTCCATAACCATTGATTTCGTTGCAAAGGCGCTGAATAGCGGGAATGCAGAAATAGATGCTGCACCAACAATACAGAATATGCATGTTAACGGCATAGTCTTGTACAATCCACCAAGATCTGTTGCATTTATCTTTCCCGTCTGATGCATTACCGCTCCCATTGCCATAAAAAGAAGCGCCTTAAAAAGGATATCAGCGAAAGCATGTGCTGTGGCGCCATTTATACTCAATTGTGTACCTATGCCGATTCCGACTACCATAAAACCGACCTGGTTAATGAGACTATAGGAGAGCACCCTTCTTAAATCATTCTCAATGACAGCAAAAAAGATTGGAAACATAGCCATTATCGCACCGATCCATATCAGCATTTCTGTGCCTGGGAAGCCTCGAGCTAATGCATATATAGCGCACTTCGTAGTGAATGCACTTAAGAAGACCGTTCCTGTGATGGTGGATTCGGGGTAGGCATCAGTAAGCCATGCGTGGAGCCCCGGCCACGCACAATTAACTCCGAATCCTAAAAAGATGAGATACGTCCCCGGTCCGTTTAACCCCATATATCCGAACTCAATGGAACCGGTATTGGCCGTGTTAATTACAATTCCTGATAGGAGGCATAAACCGCCAAAGACATGTATCAGGAAATATCTCAACCCGGCGGCTTGTGATGCCTTTGTTCTACGTGCCCAGATGAGATACGTTGCAGTGACTGCCATAACCTCCCAGAAGATGAAGAAGGATATAAAATCTCCTGCAAAGATAACGCCAAGAGCGGCTCCGGCATAAAGGACTGCTGCCATGTGCTGGAGATCATCTTTAAGGCGCAGGGCATAGAGGATTGATATAAATGATACCAGGTGAAATATATATGCAAATAATAAACTGAGCCTGTCAACTCTTAAAAATGTAATGGTATAATCTAAAAAATTAAAGCTCCAATGCGCACCCTGTGGAATATTAAGAAGGTTTACAAAACCAAGTACAGGCAGAAGGAGCAAATAAACCGATTTAAGGTTTCCCCTTAACAACGGTATTAGGAAAGCCCCTATGATGAATATCGCTGCCGGCGGTACTGCATTAATCATAGTAATTTTCCTTTCTTTTTACAATCGGTCGTAAGATGTATTTTGATGCCAGGACGAGACAGACGCAGGCGACAAATCCGTATATTGCATAGAACTCAGGCCATTCTTCCCAATGGAAATAAGGATGCTTGGAAATAAACAGGTCAATGCCAAGAAGCAATATAAGCAAAGCCCAAAAACCCCTCAAGAGCCTTTGAACATTTTTAGGTTTATCGAATAGATATTTCTTCTCCTCTTTCATCTTTCCTCCAAAATAAATCTATATTGTATTGAATAGAATAAAAGCAAGGTATATTGTTGCAATAGTCAGCACAATGTAAAATACTTTCTTATATCCCGGTACAGGCTCATGACCAAGTTCCTGTAATTCTTCATGACCTTTTTCCATCTCAGTTTCCTCCAATTACATTGTGTAAGGCAATCCTTGTCAAATCAAGGAAGAATGTCGGGGCAAAGAACATGATAAGCACTCCTATTGCTGTAAGCACAAGTGGTACTACCATGAGTGCCGGAGCTTCATGGAATTTCTTGTGCGAGTTTTCATGTTTGTGATGGTTAGGGTCAGGGTTAGTCGCTGGTTCTTTGAAAAATGCAGCGTACACGATTGGCATGAAATAGCACGCATTGAGTATCGTACTTGCAGCAAGGACAATAATTATCGGAAACTGGTTTGCTTCTATTGCTCCCAATGATAAATACCATTTGCTAATGAACCCGCCGAGCGGTGGGATACCGATCATTGAGAGAGCCCCTAACGTAAAGGCTCCCATGGTAAAAGGCATTTGCCTGCCTATCCCGTCAAGTTCGCTTACCTTTGTTTTATGTGTTGCCACATAGATAGCACCCGCAGTGAAGAAGAGCGTTATTTTACCGAACGCATGAAGTGTAATATGCATGATGCTGCCGGTGATAGCAGATGGTGTTAAGAGTGCGACTCCAAGAATAACGTAAGAAAGCTGGCTTACGGTTGAATATGCGAGTCTCAGTTTTAAATTATCCTGTGTCAGAGCGATAACCGATGCAACGATTATTGTAATAGAGGCGAAATAAGCGAGGGCCGTCCCAAGGCCGAGCTGAGTAAGAAGGTTGATACCAAAAATATGTAGAACAACCTTTACAACTACAAACACGCCTGTCTTGACAACCGCCACGGCATGAAGGAGAGCGCTCACAGGTGTCGGCGCAACCATTGCCGCGGGGAGCCATCCATGAAGCGGCATAATAGCAGCCTTAGCGATACCTGCCATAAAGAGTATAAAAATAACAATCAAAAGTGTATCACTTGCCCCATGCCCTCTGACTCCGCTGAATATTCCCTGATAAGAAAAATTGAGTGTCCCTGCTACATTGTAAGTCAGGAATATGGCTAGTAACTGGAAGGCTATTGATGTTCCTAACAGATAGGTAAGATATTTCCGGGCACCTTTAATCGCTTCCGGAGTTTCTTTATGAGCTACGAGGGGGAACGTACAGATAGTAATGATTTCGTAAAAGAGGAACGTTGTAAACATATTTGCTGAAAATGCAACGCCCATGGTTGCCGAGAGTGCAATAGCGAAACATATAAAATATCGGGTTTGTGCATGCTCTTTCAGGGATCTCACATATCCTATGGAATAAAAGGAAGTGATGATCCAGAGGAATGAGGCCGTTAGGCCAAAAATAAGCCCCAGCGCATCTACTTTAAACTGAATCGAAAGTCCTGGAGAAATATTGAAAACAGTATATTCAATTATCTTACCATCAAGAATAAAAGGCGCCATAGAAAGGACGATCGAAAACTTAACCACAGAGGCAAGGATTGTCCAGAACTCCCTTAAGTTTCGTGACCTCTCGCCTGTCAGCAATATAAGAAAAGCGCCAATCAAGGAAACCATGATTGCTAAAGCCGGTCTTGAAGAATGTATAATTTCCATTATTACTCCTGT
Source organism: Thermodesulfovibrionales bacterium (assembly GCA_049302065.1). Taxonomy (GTDB): domain Bacteria; phylum Nitrospirota; class Thermodesulfovibrionia; order Thermodesulfovibrionales; family SM23-35; genus VGWX01. The sequence goes on along the minus strand of JBAQLU010000172.1, from coordinate 4,514 downwards.
TAGAATCCCGCCGGGACCGTATATTGAATTATTGTTGAGACTATCTGACCGCTGAAAACACCGAGCAGGAGTATCCCTGTAACTGTAATTAAAATGGGGATAAGCATGCTTACCGGCGCTTCGTCTCTCCTAACCTCAACATGCGGTTCGCTCCCCTGTTCGTGAGCAGATTCAGAGGGTGCAAAAAATATATTCTGTAAAATCCTGAAAAATACAACGGCGCTCAACAGGCTGCTCATAAGGAGCGCTGCAGCAAAAAACCATTGCTGCGCATGAAGCGCTCCCAAAACCAGGTACCATTTACTGAAAAAGCCGCACGTCGGCGGTATGCCAATAACCGAGAGTGCACCAATAGCAAAACTCCCGGATGTTAAAGGCATCTTCTTAAACAATGCCTTATATTTACCTATGGTCCTTGCACCTGTCTTGTAATATACTGCTCCTACCACCAGGAACAGGCACGCCATCATAAAGGCATCGTTCATGATATGAAGCACTGCTCCAGTGAATCCCATGCGGTTGCCTACGCTAACGCCCATTACAATATATCCGACTTCAGCGATGATAATATAACAGAGCATCCTCTTCAGATCTTTCTGTGCAATTGCCAGAACTGTACCGTAAATCATAGCGGCTGCGGCAATCCATCCAAGGATGGTCGTGGCGGGAAGCATCTCAGTAGAGAAATAAGGCTTGAATATTGTAAACATGACCCGAATCATTACATACGCCCCTACCTTTGTCATTGTGGCTGCAACAAATGCACTTACTGATGAGGGGGCATGAGTATAGGCATCTGGAAGCCATCCATGCAAGGGGAAAAATGCCATTTTTATGGCTATTCCCACCATAAGGAAGGCAAAGGCAACCAGCACTGCCTTAGAATGATAAAGATTGGGTAATAACTGTGAAAGGTCAGCCATATTAAGCGAGCCGGTAACTATATAGAGGTAGCCGACGCCCAGTAAATAAAAGCAGGCGCCAATTGTCCCCATAATTAGGTAATTAAAACTGGCAAGTGGCGCTCCATCCTCTCCTATGGCTATAAGGGCATAGCCTGCCAGGGATGTAATCTCTAATAAAACGTAAAGGTTAAAGGCGTCGCCGGTTACCGTGATCCCAAGAAGCCCCATAACTAAAAAGGTATAGATGGTATAAAACTGAGGGATCTTTTCGGGCATCTCCTTCTCGATATCCCTTTTTGAATATATGCCTACAACAAGACCGATAAATGAGACGATAACCAGCATAAGTGCATTGAGGTGATCCACTACATACTCGATACCCCAGGGAGGTTCCCAACCACCAAGCCAATAATGTATGGTTCCGGTGCTGATAACCGTATTAAGTATGCCGACGGCTGAGATGAATGATACTGATAAGGCTAACATAGACATGTAGAAACAGGGTCTTTTCCACCACCAGCCCACTATGTTGATGAAGAAGGCCGTTACTAAAGGAAAAACAATAATTAAGGCCGGAAACTGGTCTGAGATCATTTTTTTGACGCCTCCAATGACTCCAAAATCTCATCTTCTTCCAAGGTTTTATATCTTCTGTGAATCATTATTATCAGCGCAAGGGCGACTCCCGTGGTGCTGACCCCTACTACTATGGCTGTAAGCATAAGACAATGGGGCAAAGGATTGAGAAATTGAATCGCCTGTGCAGGTTCGAAATGTCCGTGAGCGCCCATAACGATAGGGATATTTGCCCCGCCTTTTTTAGACGCAATGGAGACGTAATAGAGTATTATCGCCCATTGGAAAATATTCAATCCGAGGAGTTTTTTCACCAGATTGTGCTTACCGATTATTGCGTAAAATCCCAACATCATGAGTACTATATAAATCCAATAATTGTATTTGGCGATGATATATTCCATCATTTATTCAGACGCCTCCTCATGTTTTCCTCCTGTGATAAGGTCGAGAAAAATAGAGACCATAACAGCCATGACCGTAATTCCTACACCGACTTCAACAGCGAACACGCCGTAATATCTCGCTTGAACAGGGTCTACCGACAGGATCTTGCTCAGTTTCCCATAATCAAGGTAATTCCCCCCCAAGAGCAGGCACAGCCAACCAGTACCGGTGTATATTAATACGCCGAAGCTGTTAAAGAAATTATTCAGCTTTTCAGAAAACCGTTTTTTTGCCTCTGCAAGATCGAAAGCAATTAAAATCAGGACAAAGCTTGCAGCAAGGATGCAGCCGCCCTGGAAGCCTCCGCCCGGACTTCCGTGTCCGTGCGCAATCACATAAAGTCCGAATAACTGTATAAAGGGTATGAGAAATCTGCAGAGGGTTTTAACAATAATGTCTTCCAGAAGTATAATCATTTGCGCGGCCTCCTTAAAAGCATCATGACAGAAATTCCGGCCGTTAATATCACCGTCTCTTCAAAGTTGGTATCATAGCCCCTGTAATCAGCAAGTAAAGAGGTAACCATGTTAGGTATCGCAGTCTCCTCGATGGTCTTCTCGATATATCTCGGGGAGACATGGACACTGGCAGGTGAGTTAGGGTCACCCCAGTCAGGAAAATCTTCCGTGGCATATATAAGCAGGGCACCTGTCATAAGCGTTGCAATAAGAGCAAGAAGTTTCAATCCTTTGTCCTCCTTGTTGTTTGATATATTGCTGCGATAAAGAAGGCTGTGCTCACGCCTGCCCCAACAGCGGCCTCTGTAAAAGCCACATCTACCGCGCCCATCTCTGTCCATAACATACACATTAAGAAGCTAAAGGCGCCGAAAAGGACTGCAGCGCTAAAAAGATTCTTAACAGTAAGGGCGGCTGCAGCACTTATGACTACGAGTGTGAGCAGTACAAGATCAAGTTGCCAGATCATCTTAATCCCTCCTTATTTTGGCGGCCACTCTATAACAGCCCTCCCATCCTTTGTCCATGGTGTAATCCCGGCCTTGAATGCCGACTTCAAAAGGGCATGGGTAGCGGCAGGCCCCCCTAAAAACCAGAAAACAGCGATAAACATTATCTTTAAACTCACCAGTATATTGGCCAGTGATAATCCGCCCTGAAGGATATAGAGCGCTATACCAATACACGAGAGAAATACACCTAAGGTATCACTTTTGCCGGTGGCGTGCATTCTTGTATAAAAGTCAGGGAGACGCAGAAACCCGATGGTTCCGGCAGCCATGAAAAAGACCCCGACCGAAATAAAAACTATTACAATAATATTTGACACCATTAACATGGACATCTATAGTACCCCTTTTTTAACAAAGTATTTTGCGAAGATAAGAACGCCAATAAAATTCAGGATGGCATACACTAAGGCAATATCTACAAACATATCTATTCTCTTATAGAGAAACCCTATAAGGAGCAAGATAATTAACGTCTTGGTGCCGACGACGCCAACGCCTATTATCCTGTCTATGTCTGTAGGCCCAAATATGGCACGATAGAGGCAAATCAGAGCCAGAAAACTTAATACCAGACTTATGGCTATGAAGAAGTTATCCATCTTCCCCCTCCATAAATATATGGCCTACCCTATCTTCCATTTCTCCGGGAAGATCTCCGGCAACATTCATATCTATTGAATGCACAAGATAATACCCATCTCTGATAAGTATGGTGATAGTACCGGGTGTGAGGGTAATAGAGTTGGCAAATGTCACAAGGGACATATCCTTCTTTAACTTCGTCTTAAACCTTATTATATGAGGATCAATAAGGTCATTCATATTTGGATTTAAGACCAGCTTGGCCACATGAACATTGGCAAGTACAATCTGATATAAAAGCCACGGGATATATTTAATAAACCGAATAGTCTCTGTTATATCCTTCTTCTGAAACTTCTCACGCTGGAACAATAGGTCGTGGGATATATAGGTTACGAGGATACAGGAAATAACACCCAGGGAAAGATGCCAGGCATCGAAAAGACCTGACCATATTACCCAGAATGTAAAGAAGATAAGAAAAGTAATAATATATCTCATAGATGTCTTAGCTCCCTTTCATAAAAGTTCGCAAAACGGAATATGCTAAATTAATTAGCGAGAGCCTGTCAAGTACAAATCAATCATCCGACCTTTAAGCCTTTCAACCATTAAACTTCTTATCGTAATACTTTATTTAATCTCTAATGTCTGTTTTTTAGAATTTACGACTACGTAACTCTCTGCAGGCCAGATGTAGTTTGCATCAGGCGCATGGATCTGAATGCCCGTGAGCATGGCATAATCGCTCTTTGATGTATCAATGACTTTCTCGATGGCATGTTCAAGGTCTTCCTGTATGACCTTGCGGGCTATTTTTGTAAGCTCGAGAAGACTCGGGATATCGCCATAGGTGATTTCCTTGATAAGCCTCCTTTTCAGAAGACTCTCCTCGATATCCTCCTCGTCAATCTTGATATGGAGCTTGCCTGTATAGAGCTCATCGAGAAAAAGGCAGAGCGCTCCGCAGGCGCTGGATTCTTCCTTGATTCCCCTGCGCTTGCAGAAGCCGGTCTTGCCGTCTTCATTGATTG